>NZ_JBQFXP010000005.1:0-310467 GCF_056540905.1 Ruegeria sp. AL1 | reverse complement strand
GGCAGTCGACGTGCGCGTAGTGGCGGTTGTCGGTCTCGTATTCCACGTGGGCGGTCGAGATGGTGATGCCGCGCGCTTTCTCTTCCGGCGCACCGTCAATCTGGTCATACGCTTTGAAGTCACCAAAATACTTGGTGATTGCTGCGGTCAGCGTGGTCTTGCCGTGGTCAACGTGGCCAATCGTACCGATGTTGACGTGCGGCTTATTACGCTCAAACTTTTCCTTTGCCATTCCTCAGGCGCCCTTTTTGCAATTTGGGGGACCCTTGGTCCCGTGGTTACATCTGCGCGCGCGAGATATTTGGTTCAGGGGGGAAAATCAAGCACATCCTGAGGGAAAAGCGCCCTCATGCCGGATTTTGCGTGACCTCAACCGGGTTGAGCGGCTGGATCAGGTCGGGGCGCTTGTCGAACCAGCCGTTGTCCAGATGTTCTTCGGCCAGCCATTCTTCGACCCGGTCCGCAACCTTGAGGGCAAGCCCGCTCATCTGCTCTTCCTTGGTGCGCTCATGCCCGGAGCCTTTAAAGGCACTTCCGCCGGTCGTGTCTTCCAACACTTGGAACTGTTTGCCCTTGGCCAGAAATTCCTTCTTTTTCACGTCATAGACGTTCACCAGGACAATCGCTGTACTTCTGGGATTGTAGATCACCGGGATGCCCGGGGGGGCCAGCATATAGCCTTCCAGGCTGATGCCGATGTCATAATCCTGTGCGCCCTCGTAACGGCCCAAACGAATATCCACCGCATTCTGGATTGCCGCCGTCCACTCGTCCGGCGTGGCATCTCGCGAGACCGGGCCCTGTACCGCCTTGTCCGCAAAGGCATAATTGACCCGCAGCTTGAATTCACCCAGCGATTCAGGCTCCTCGTAAACCTGCGTCTGCGTACATGCGGCCATCAGGGCTAGCCCGGTGATAAGTGTCAAAATACGCAGCATGTCTCTCGTCTCGATAGGCCTGTTTTCTTTCGATGTAGCGCACCGATACGGGTTGTGCCAAGCCGTATCGGCGGAATTTCACCAAACACGCCCTTGGATCACGAGAACTTATAATCCCGCGGGAAGCCATAGGGGGCTTTCTTGCCCACGCCTGCGCGCTTGGCCAGCCACTGGGACATATCGGCCTCATGCCGGGTCTTGTCGCCGCCCATCGACCATTTAAGGCCCTCTTCCCAGTTGAACGTGGTCACGTCAGACAGACCGCCATCCAGTTCCAACGTGCCCTGACGCCCGCGTGCCATATTGTACTTCTGCAGGCGCACGCCCTTGCCGCGGGTCATCTCGGGCAATTCCTCGGTCGGGAAGACAAGGAACTTGCCGTTTTGCGAGACGACAGCCACGTGGTCGCCTTCAACCGGCTTACAGATCATCGCCGTCTCATCGCCTTTGACGTTCAGCACCTGTTTGCCGTTGCGGGTCTGCGCCAGCACCTCATCCTCGGGCACCATGAATCCGTTGCCCGCGTCCGAGGCCACAAGCAGCTTGCGCCCCGGTTTATGGATCAGGATGTCGATGATCTGCGCCTCGTTCGGCAGATCGACCATCAGACGCAGCGGTTCGCCCATACCACGCCCACCGGGCAGGTTGGCGGCGCTGACCGTATAAAAACGACCGTTCGAGGCGAAGACCAACAGACGATCCGTTGTTTCCGCATGGAAAATGAACCGTGGCCCGTCGCCGTCCTTGAACTTCAGCTCACGCTTCAGGTCGATATGGCCGGTCATGGCGCGAATCCAGCCCATCTGAGAGCAGACCACCGTGATCGGTTCCCGATCGATCATCGCCTCAAGCGGCACTTCCTCGACCTGTCCGGCCTCGGCGAACCGGGTACGGCGCGCGCCGCCTTCGTAGTCTTTGCCGAAGGTCTTCTTGGTCTCTTTCAACTGCTCAGCGATTTTTGCCCATTGCAAAGCGGGATCGGCTAGCAGGTCTTCGAGGTTGGCACGCTCCTCCATCAACGCGTCGCGCTCGCGTACCAGCTCCAACTCTTCCAGACGGCGCAAGGACCGCAGGCGCATGTTGAGGATAGCATCGACCTGAACCTCGGACAGTTCGCCCTCACCCGGCTTGGGCGAGACGTAGTCGGCCTCGCTGGTCGCGCGGATGTGGTCGATGCCCCAATCCTCTCGCATCAGCGCGGCCTTGGGATCATCGTCATAGCGGATGATGTCGATCACACGATCGAGGTTGAGGAAGGCGACGATAAAGCCCTCCAACACCTCAAGCCGATGGTCGATCTTCGCCATGCGGTGACGCGAGCGGCGGATCAGGACCTCTTGCCGGTGATCGAGGAAGGCGCGCAGCACTTCCTTCATCGAGCAGACCTTGGGCGTCACCCCGTCGATCAGCACGTTCATGTTCAGGCTGAACCGCACCTCAAGGTCCGAGTTGCGATAGAGCATGCCCATCAGCACCTCTGGGTCCACGTTCTTGGAACGCGGCTCAAGGATCAGGCGGATGTCATCGGCGGATTCGTCGCGCACATCGGCGAGGATCGGGATTTTCTTGGTTTGGATCAGTTCCGCGATCTTTTCGATCAGCTTGGATTTCTGAACCTGATAGGGGATCTCGGTGACCACTATCTGCCATTGGCCACGGCCCAGATCCTCGACCTCGAACTTGCAGCGCAGACGGAAGGACCCGCGCCCGGTGCGATAGGCTTGGGCAATGTTCTCGGGCGGCTCTACGATCACTCCGCCGGTCGGGAAATCCGGGCCGGGCACATAGTTCAGTAGCGTATCGTCGCGCGCATCCGGCGTTTTAATCAGATGCAGACAGGCATCGCATAGCTCGGCAATGTTATGTGGCGGAATATTGGTCGCCATGCCCACGGCGATGCCACTGGCACCATTGGCCAGCAGGTTCGGAAACTGAGCGGGCAGCACGACCGGCTCAGTCAGAGTGCCGTCGTAGTTGTCGCGGAAATCGACAGCGTCTTCGTTTAGACCCTCAAGCAGCGCTTCGGCCACGATGGTCATCCGCGCCTCGGTGTATCGCGAGGCCGCCGGGTTATCGCCGTCGATATTGCCGAAATTCCCCTGCCCGTCGACCAGCGGATAACGGACGTTAAAATCCTGCGCCAAACGCGCCATTGCGTCGTAAATCGCGGCGTCACCATGCGGGTGATAGTTGCCCATCACGTCGCCGGAGATTTTCGCCGACTTACGGAACCCCCCCGTCGCACTGAGTCGCAGCTCACGCATCGCATAGAGGATTCGCCTGTGAACCGGCTTCAGACCATCGCGCGCATCGGGCAAGGCGCGGTGCATGATGGTGGACAGCGCATAGGTCAGATAGCGTTCACCAATCGCGCGGCGCAGCGGTTCGGCTACCTCGCCCCCGTTGTCAGGGGCCTCCATGTTGGGGTCGTCGATCATGTCGTTCATACATGATGTGATACGACGCAAGCGCGGCTTGGTAAAGCAAGCAACACGCATTTTGCTGGGGACAAGTCGCGCTTTTTGCAACAGGGGGAGACAAGTCCCGGATTTCCCCGGTTTTTCGACTCGGGACCAAAAATATGCTAGCCTTTCATCAATTGAACTGCTGCCAGATTTTATTGTTACGATTGACCTTGGGGGATGCGCCATGACGCGCCTGATACTTGTTACCTTTGCCGCACTGGGCTGGTGTTTTTACATCATGAGCGGAGGACCGGATTTCGAGCCGCGCGGCCTGCGCAGCGATCAACCGGAACGCACAGCGGCTGCGCCCGAGCCTGCACCTGTGCGGCCTGCAAAAGCAGAAGCGCTTGTGACCAACGTCGCCGCCCGCACCCCGGCAAAACCTGTGGAACCGGCAGCCCCTCCACCCCAGATCGTTGTCTTTGAGGAAAGCGAACCCGGCCTCTTGACCGGTCGCCCCACTTTCGCAGCGCCAGGGGCGAATATCACTCTGGCATCGCTGGAGGATGGGCTGGCCGGAATCAGGCAGGCCCCACAAGAGGTCCAGAGCGATGCCGTCGAAATACCGGTCGTGCAGGAACTGCCAAAGGACATTCGCGAGATATCGGGCACCCGCGTCAATATGCGCGACGGCCCGGGAACGATCTATCCAATCATCGGCAAAGCGACCATCGGCCAAAAGGTCGAGGTGCTGAGCGAGTCCGGCACAGGTTGGCTGCGCCTGCGCGTGTTACCCGCGCGGCAGGTTGGTTGGATTTCTGCATCGCTTGTTCGGAAAACATCAAACTGACCTTGTGCCGTCATTGTCCAGACCGAATGTGCGCCATAGCTTTGGCGCAGACTCACACCCGGGACACCCATGCAGAAAACCATATTGATCACCGGCTGCTCGTCCGGCATCGGGCTGGACGCCGCACACGGAATGCGCGCGCGCGGATGGCGCGTATTTGCGTCCTGCCGACAGCAACGCGACTGCGACCGGTTGCGGGCGCAGGGTTTCGACAGCCCGCGCATTGATTACACCGATGCCGACAGTATCACATCGGGCCTGGCCGAAGTCCTTGAGGCAACCGGTGGCACATTGGACGCCCTTTTCAACAACGGCGCCCATGGCCTGCCGGGCGCGGTCGAAGATGTTCCCACGGAAGGCCTGCGCCAGATTTTTGAAACCAATGTCTTTGGCTGGCACGAACTGACCAGACAGGTGATTCCCGTCATGCGTGCCCAAGGGCATGGGCGGATTGTTCAGAATTCCTCGGTTCTGGGCCTGGTCGCCTATCCGTGGCGCGGGGCGTATGTCGCAACCAAATACGCAATCGAGGGCCTGTCGGACACGCTGCGGCTGGAGTTGCGCGACACCGATATCAAGGTCATTTTGATCGAACCCGGTCCGGTCACGTCGAAAATCCGCGAAAACGCAATTCCGGTCTTCGAGCGTTTTATCGACTGGGAAAACTCGGTCCTGCGCCAGCGATATGAGGATACGGTGATAAAACGTCTCTACGAATCCTCGGGACCAGACAGGTTCGAACTGCCCGCCTCGGCCGTGACTGCCAAGCTGGCCCATGCGGTCGAAGCCGCCCGCCCCCGCAGCCGCTATTATGTCACCACGCCCACCTATATCGCCGCCTATCTGCGCCGCATCCTGCCGACCCGCATGATCGACCGCATCCTGTCGGACGTCTGAGGCGAAATTACCCGTTCGCTTTTGCCGCCATCGGGGCTAGATGAGGGGCAACGAGACAAAACACGGACGGTGATCGCATGGACCTGTTGATGGTCATATTGCTTCTGGCCATGGCGGCGGTGGTTGCTGTGCTGGTCATTGGCATCTCGAATTTCGGAAAACCCGGCAAGGACGCCGCGATGAAAAGCAACAAGATGATGCGGTTGCGCATCCTGTTTCAGTTCATTGCCGTGGTGCTGATCGTGCTCTACGTCTATCTGCGCGGACAGGGAGTTCAATAGATGGTCGTTCTCAACAAGATCTACACGCGCACCGGAGATGATGGCAAAACCGCGCTTGGCAATGGCGAACGGGTTGCCAAATACGCGGGTCGCGTCGCAGCCTATGGCACCGTGGACGAGCTGAACTCGTTCGTCGGCGTGGCCCGCACCGAGGCCGAAGGCGAGGTCGAGGCCGCCCTGTCCCGCATCCAGAACGACCTGTTCGATCTGGGCGCTGATTTCTGCCGCCCCGACATGGATAAGGATGCCGAGGCGGAATACACCCCTTTGCGCATCGTGCCTGCCCAGATCGACCGGCTTGAGGCCGAGATCGACGCCATGAACGAAACGCTGGAACCTCTGCGCAGTTTCATCCTGCCCGGCGGCTCGCGTCTGGCAGCGCATCTGCATGTCTGCCGCACCGTCTCGCGCCGGGCCGAGCGTCTGGCGGTGGAACTGACCAACATGGAACCGGTGAACGAGGTGGCAGTCAAATACCTCAACCGTCTCAGCGACTGGTTCTTTGTCGCTGCGCGCTGTGCCAACGATAACGGGCGTGACGATGTTCTGTGGATTCCAGGCGCGAACCGCTGAAAGCGGAGCAACGTCCGGTGGACGTTGCGGCGATCGGAAGGGCGGAGCCCCGAACCGAAGGTCGGCGCGAACCGCTGATCTGCGCGCCCGGCGGAAATAAAATTTCGTTTCCTGTCGAAAAAATGACAAAACGCGACGTCCCGAAACCATGACGTGACGATTTTGCTCTGTTGCAGGGCATCACGACCCGCTATCTAAACCAGCGAGAGCATTGGTGGAGTCGCGGCGCGGCTTGCCGTTTTTGTAAGGAGCATACGCAAAAATGAAGGTACTTGTGCCTGTCAAGCGCGTGATCGACTACAACGTGAAGGTTCGCGTCAAAGCGGACGGCAGCGGTGTTGATCTCGCCAATGTCAAAATGTCGATGAACCCGTTCGACGAGATTGCCGTGGAAGAGGCGATCCGCCTGAAAGAAGCGGGCAAGGCTGACGAAGTGGTTGCTGTTTCGATCGGCGTCAAGCAGGCGCAGGAAACCCTGCGCACCGCGCTGGCCATGGGCGCCGACCGCGCCATTCTGGTCGTCGCAGCTGATGACGTCCATACCGATATCGAGCCGCTGGCCGTTGCGAAAATCCTGGCCAAAGTGGTCGAGGAAGAGCAGCCGGGCATCGTTCTGGCGGGCAAGCAGGCGATCGACAACGACATGAACGCCACCGGCCAGATGCTGTCGGCTCTGCTGGGCTGGTCGCAGGGCACCTTCGCGTCCGAACTGGACATCGAAGGCGACAGCGCAAAGATCACTCGCGAGGTTGACGGCGGTCTGCAGACCATCAGCGTCAAGATGCCGACCATCGTGACGGTTGATTTGCGCCTGAACGAGCCGCGCTATGCGTCGCTGCCCAACATCATGAAAGCGAAGAAAAAGCCGCTGGACGAGAAAACTGCCGCCGATTACGGCGTCGACGTCACCCCGCGTCTGGAAATCGTCAAGACCGACGAGCCGCCGGCGCGTGCTGCCGGGATCATCGTGGGCTCGGTCGACGAGCTGGTCGGGAAACTCAAAGAAGCGGGGGCTGTGTAATGGCTGTTCTTCTTCTGGCTGAAGTCAACAATGGTGAGCTGTCGCTGGACGCCACCGCCAAGGCTGTCAACGCTGCAAAAGTTCTGGGCGATGTGACCGTTCTGGCCGCAGGCGGTTCGGCCGCCGCTGCCGGTGAGGCCGCCGCCAAGATCGACGGCGTCTCCAAGGTTCTGGTGGCTGAAGATGCGTCGCTGGGTCACCGCCTGGCAGAATCGACGGCTGCGCTGATCGTGTCGCTGGCTGACGGGTACGAGCATATCGTTGCCCCCGCCACTACCGACGCCAAGAACGTCATGCCACGCGTGGCAGCACTTCTGGACGTGATGGTGATCTCGGATGCGTCCGGCGTGGTTGACGGCTCGACCTTCGAGCGTCCGATCTATGCGGGCAATGCGATCCAGACCGTGAAATCGAACGACGCCAAGAAAGTCGTCACCATTCGTACCGCCAGCTTTGACGCAGCAGGCGAAGGAGGGTCGGCCTCGGTTGAAACTGTCTCGGTTCCGGGTTCCGAAGGCCTGTCTGAATGGGTCGAGGACAAAGTGGCCGAAAGCGATCGTCCGGAACTGACCTCGGCTGGCGTTGTTGTTTCGGGTGGCCGTGGTGTCGGCTCGGAAGAGGACTTCAAACTGATCGAAACGCTGGCTGACAAGCTGGGCGCTGCCGTTGGCGCGTCGCGTGCCGCAGTTGACTCGGGCTACGCCCCGAATGACTGGCAGGTGGGCCAGACCGGTAAGGTTGTTGCCCCGGACCTTTATGTCGCTGTCGGCATCTCGGGCGCGATCCAGCACTTGGCCGGTATGAAGGACTCGAAGGTCATCGTTGCGATCAACAAGGACGAAGAAGCCCCGATCTTTCAGGTTGCCGATTTCGGACTGGTTGCCGACCTGTTCCAGGCAGTGCCGGAACTGACCGAGAAACTCGGCTGATCCAAGGCCGAGATTTTTCGTCGAAAAATCTTGCAAGGCCCGCCATTGGCGGGCCTTTTTATTCCGGATGCAGCATAGCCCGGGTCAATGCCTCGGCAATATGACGGTGGGTAGCTGGCCCGATCATGTGCTCGGCCATGGGTTGCTGCAATGTCCCAAACAGCATGTCCTCCAACTCATCCGAGTCACCGGATCGTCGCACCCGCAAAACAACTGATTTCGTGCCTGTCAGGTCCAGGGCTTTCACCATTTCAGCGTTCACCTGAACCGGATCATGACAGCAGATGCCACCCGAACAGGTTTCGATCTCGAGCCATAGTAGTAAGGCCGGAGGGGCGATTTGCCCCAGAAACCCGATCAGGTTTTTTGCCCAGCTTTGGCGCAACTCTTCCGCGACAACTTCAAAGCGCGCATCCGGGAACCGTTTGAGACGGGTCATGAGGTGCCGCACGAAGTGAACATCGGTAAATTCGATCTCAGGAAAAAGCGTTCTGAGGTCTTGCGTGGCTTCGATAATCCGGTCATTTCGGCGGGGATGCACCCGATAGAACCGATTGGATTGCCCTAAAACCCCGGGCAACTGCAGGACCACCAGTTCGGCGCTGTTGACCAACTCCAGCACCCCATCATCCTTGGCCAGTGCCTCAACCCCGCAGAACAGGCTGCCGAAGTTGATGCATCTCCGGTCCAGTTTGCGTTCAAGAACGGATGGAAATGGCTGATCGACGAATCGACCGAATGTCTCCTCTCCGCCCAGACAGGCCACATACGCGCTGTCTAATTTGCGCGCCGGGCCTCGGAACTGAAGTTTTGACGTGCCGTATCGACACATCGGATTGGCAGGACCATCCACGACAACTGGTTGATAGCTCATCACGCTCACCCAAATATTTCACCCGATAGCCATGTTGCCGCCGCAGGTCTTGAGAAATTCCTAATGTGCGCATTTGAAGCGAATTTGACCGAACCGCGCCTCTTGCCGCCCGACCCGATCTGCCGATACTGTCGCAACAATCCCGCGAACCAGAGGCAGCTGAACATGGATATCAAATCGGTCGGAGTGATTGGCGCAGGCCAGATGGGCAACGGTATTGCCCATGTGCTGGCACTGGCAGATTATGATGTGTTGCTGAATGATATCAGTCAGGACGCTTTGAACGACGCGATCAAGACAATCGAAGGCAATCTGGCTCGGCAGGCCTCGCGCGGGAAAATCAGCGATGAAGCGATGCAAACCGCTTTGGCCCGGATCACGACGACGCTGGACTTGCCGAAGCTGGGTCAAACCGATCTTGTGATCGAAGCGGCCACGGAGCGAGAAACCGTCAAACAGGCGATCTTTGAGGATCTGCAGCCACATCTGCTGCCTCATACGATCCTGACTTCGAACACATCGTCGATTTCGATCACACGTCTGGCCAGCCGAACAGATCGGCCCGAGAGATTCATGGGGTTCCATTTCATGAACCCTGTTCCGGTGATGCAGCTTGTCGAGCTGATCCGGGGCATTGCAACGGACGAAGAAACATTTGGCGCGTGCAAGGCGGTTGTGGATCGTCTTGGAAAAACCGCCGCCAGTGCTGAGGATTTTCCAGCCTTTATCGTAAATCGAATTCTGATGCCGATGATCAATGAGGCCGTTTACACGCTGTATGAAGGTGTCGGTAGCGTTCAGTCGATTGATCAGTCCATGAAGTTGGGGGCCAATCATCCGATGGGGCCATTGGAATTGGCGGATTTTATCGGGCTGGACACCTGTCTAGCCATTATGAACGTATTGCATGACGGGCTGGCAGACACCAAGTACCGGCCCTGTCCGCTGTTGACCAAATATGTCGAAGCGGGGTGGCTAGGGCGCAAAACCCAGCGCGGATTTTATGATTATCGCGGTGAAGTTCCGGTTCCGACACGGTAGCTGAAAAAGGGGACCAGCCCCCTCGCCCCGGATTTCATCCGGGCTCACCCCCGGGATATTTCCAGCCAGATGAAGGCGCGGATCAGCTTTTTGGGCCGAGCGCCAGCGTGTGCTTTCTGAGCCAGGCCATGAAGCCGCGCGGATCACGTTCGAGCATCTGCATGTCTTTATCGGAAATCGGGTCGCCGATCACCGGTGATTGCGGTTTATTGCAAGAGCGGACGATCTCATGCAGCAAAAGGCCTTGCCGCAAAATTGCGGAAAGCTTGTTCGCAATCTGATAGGCGCGCGAGTTTCTGCCTGGGAAATAGATCGGGACAACCTGCGCACCGGAACGGCGGATCATCTTGGCGGTAAAGACATTCCATTCCCGTTCAATGGCCGGACCGAACCAATCATCCGAAGACATCACGACACCGGACGGGAACAGGGCAACCACGCCGCCGTTTTTCAGATGCTCCATCGCCTTGCCGCGCATTTCCAGCATTTTCGCCTGCGCCTCGGGGTCATGCGGGAACGGGACAGGGATCATGAACGAGGTCGCGGCCTCATCCAGACCGGTCAGGACCGAGCGGGTCAGAATGCGATAATCGTTCCGTTTCCGGCCAATCAGTTCAGCCAGGATCATCCCATCGACCATCCCGTGCGGATGGTTGGCCACGACCACGACCGGGCCTTTTTGGGGAATACGGTCGATCTGGCTTTGCGGAGTGGTCAGATCGATGCCCATGACCTCAAGAGCACCGCCCCAGAACCGTTGACCACGGTAGTATTCGTTCTTCTTTTCGAACTTGTTGACCATACGCAGAATGGTCAGCTTGCCGGTACACCATTCGATGGCGCGAATGGCCGTCGATGTCCAGGCGTCGTCAAAGGAATTTGCATAGGTCAGAGTTCTACGGTCGTAGATTTCACCCTGATCGTCGGTCCCGTCCACGACCGGTCCTGTTTTGGTATCGTGCGTCGTTTCCGCCAATTCCTGGTCTTCCCGTTCTTGGTGTCGCGGCAGGGTTATGCCCTAGAAGCCCTCTCCGAACTTGTCGTTCACCAGCGTTTCCAGCGCCTCTGCCAACGCCTCAGCATCCGGGCCGGACGTCTCGACGTCAATAGTGGTTCCACGCGACGCTGCCAACATCAAAAGCCCCATGATACTGTCCCCCGATGCAGAAAGCCCATCACGAGAAACCTCGGCTGACGCATCGAAGCCTTCCACAACCTCTACCAGCTTGGCCGAAGCGCGGGCGTGCAGGCCTTTTTCATTTATTATTTTCAAGCTTTTGAGGGTCATTCAGGTCAATCCGGATTTATTCAAATGTCACGTTTTGCGCATTGATATACTTGCGCCCGGCCTCCATGGCCAAACGCACCGCTTCGGCCACCGGCAAGTGGCGACTTTTGGCCAGTTTTATCAACAAGGGCAGATTCGCACCGTAGAGGATTCGCCGATCCTGCGGCGCGCAGGCGCGCAGGCTGAGATTCGATGGGCTGCCGCCAAACAGATCGGTCACCACAACGACGCCGTCGCCTGTGTCGACGTGATCGGCAGCGCGGCAGATCTCCGCCTGCTTTTCTTCGCGGTCATGTTCGGGTTCGATTGCAATCGCCACGAGGCCTGGCTGTTTGCCGACCACATGCTGCGTGGCGGCAAGATACTCCTGCGCCAATCCGCCATGTGCTACGATCACGATACCGATCAACCCGGCCTCACATTCAACGCTCGTCGTTCCATTTCGCGGTGCCTAATTGACACCTGCTGGCCGCCTTCTGCAAGGGCCTTTGCAACCGCTTCCGCCACGGCGACTGAACGGTGCTGCCCCCCCGTGCATCCGAAGGCCACGGATAGATGGGCTTTACCCTCGGCCCGGAAAGCTGGCAAGAGCGTGGTCAGCAAATCACTAACCCGGTCGACGAAAGGACCGTAATTCGCATCCGCCTGAACATAAGATGCAACATCCGGGTTGCGACCGTCTTCGGCGCGCAATTCCGGACGCCAGTAGGGATTGGCCAGAAACCGGCAATCGAACACCATGTCCAATCCGCGCGGCAGGCCGCGTTTATAGGAAAACGATTCGATGGACACGGCCAGATGCCTCCCGTCCCGAGGAGCAAACCAGCGCTCGACCTCGTCGCGCAGTTGATGAACATTCAAGGGGCTGGTGTCGATCAGAGTATCCGCAATTTCGCGAATCGGAGCCAATAGCTCCTTTTCCTGTTGAATCCCCGTCTCGGGGCTTGCGTCCATGGCAACCGGGTGGCGGCGTCGCGTTTCGGAAAAGCGCCGCAGCAGCACATCTTCGCTGCAGTCCAGATAAAGCGTCGTCAGGTCCACGTTTTCCATGCGTCCCAACTTGGCAGCCAGTTCGATGAACCCGATCGTCGAGAAATCTCGGTTTCGGGCATCAATACCCAATGCCATGGGACGCTTGAGGTCCGCGCCGTCCAACAGACGGGACAACAACCGCATGGGCAGATTGTCGATTGCTTCGAACCCCAGGTCTTCCAGCACGTGGATCGCGGTCGAGCGGCCCGCACCTGACGGGCCAGTTACCAGGACAATCTGCCGCTGAGAGGTCATGTGCTCGGCCATTCCGGGTCAACCCGCCCCATTTTTGCAAGTTGCATCAATGCTGCCGCCAAATTGGGGATGCCGCGCGCGCGAAGCAAGGGAACAGTTTGCCTCAGCAGCAGAATTTCGGTCGGCTCAGGTAAACGGCTGTCTGCCGCGTCCTGCAGATCGACAATGTAAGACACGTGAACGGCCCCAACCGATTGAGCGCGCAACAGACCGATCCCGCGCGCTTCGATCAAACCGCTGATCGCGGGGACCGCGTTTGCGATGAGTTGCCCCTTTTGAGTGCTCAACGCGACTTGGTCATCCGCCACAAACTGCGCGCCCAGCGCCATCAACTGCAAGGCAAGACCCGATTTGCCCGCACCGGACGGCCCGGTGATCAACAGGCCATGACCTTGAACCGCGACGCAACTGGCATGAAGACGGGCTGTGTCGCAATCCGCATATTCTGACAGCGGAGCCGCGCCCATGGCTTAGACGGGAAGTCCCACAACGAAGCGCGCACCCAGAGGTTCCGAGGTGATATCGGTTTCCGTTGGCCGGATGTTTTCGGCCCAGATTACGCCCCCATGAGCCTCAACGATTTGCTTGGAGATCGCGAGGCCAAGACCCGAGTTGTTGCCAAAGTGCTCTTCCGGGCGTTCCGAATAAAAGCGTTTGAAAATCTTGGTCAGCGCCTGTTCCGGAATGCCCGGGCCGGTGTCCTCGACAACGATCAGAACCCGGTTGTCGCGGCGTCGTACCCAGACACGAATGGCATCGCTTTCCTCGCAGAAGGAGATGGCGTTGGTGATCAGATTGACAAAAACCTGCGCCAACCGCGCCTCAAGCCCGTTAACAATGATTGGACCGGGGGGCAGGTCGGTGATGTAGTCGATGCCTTTCTTTTTTGCATCCTCACCAAGAAACTGGCCGATATTGTTGAGAAGGTTGAGCAGATCAAACGCCTGTTCTTCTTCTTTTACCAATTCAGCGTCCAGCCGCGACGCGTTCGAGATGTCGCTGACCAAACGGTCCAACCTGCGTACATCATGTTCGATCACACCCAGCAGCTTTTCGCGCTGGTCATCGCGTTTGACCATCCGAAGCGTGCCCACGGCCGACTGCAAACTGGCCAGCGGGTTCTTGATCTCATGCGCGACGTCAGCGGCAAATTGTTCGTTGGCATCGATCCGGTTATAAAGCGCTGTCACCATTCCACGCAAAGCCTGGCTGAGACGTCCGATTTCGTCCGGGCGCGCACTGAGGTCGGGGATGCGGATACGACCGGGATTGACCCCTGCGCCCCGATCCTTGCCCAACTCTGCAGCCGAGGCCAGATCTGCCAAAGGATTGGCAATGGTAGACGCCAGCACGAGGCTGAGACCGATAGACACCAGCAAGGCCACGACGAACATCTGCAGAATGCGTTCCTGTTCTTTCCGTGCCAGCGCATCGATCTCACCAGCGGGGCCTGCCATCGCGACCGCCCCGACAAGAACGCTGTTCAGACGAATGGGCGCGGCGGCCACGATGACGGTTTCTCCGGCCTCGTCCTGAACCGCTTGTACCTGCAAGTCGCCATCCAGCGTGCGCGGAATGATTTCCTGAACACGTTGGGCAAGGGTTGGCGGGTCACTGGCAGGCGCGTTGCTGATGATCGAGGAAAGCCCGTTCCAGACCGCGTTCAATGTGTCGCTGATCAGGGTGCCGCCCGTCGCCCCGCTGGAATTCGACCTGAGTAGCCCGGGAAACTCTGGCACAGCGGTTGCCCCGCGGGTCCAGCCGATCAGAGTGCCGGAGCTGTCATAGACAAATACTTCACCGCCTTCCGGCAGGCTGAGGCCGGACAGAGTGTCGTTCACGTCAAGTGCGATTGATGCCCCGATACCAGGCTGCCGCAACTGCGTCTCAAACACGTTGCTGACAAGTCGCGCATCACCGATCAGGTTTCCTGCAGTTTGCTGAACCCGATCCTTCCGCGAATCATCCAGATACAGCAGGCCCGCCACAAGAATGACCAGCGCGATCAGGTTGAACGTGATGATCCGACGCGCCAAAGGCGAATTGCGCAGGGAAAAAAGGTTCCGCCGCGACCGCCTGGCCCGCAGTTCGGCAGACTCGGGGTCCTGGGGGATGACCCAGTCATCCCCAAGAACAACGTCACCGTCGCGCATTTCATTGACTTGCTCGGTATCGCGCACGAGACCTCTTTACTCCTGCAGGCAGCAGGCGCGTTTACTCTTCGTTGTACCGATATCCGATGCCGTACAGTGTTTCGATGGCCGAAAACTCGGAATCGGCAGCACGCATCTTTTTGCGCAAACGCTTAATATGGCTGTCGATGGTCCGGTCATCTACGTAAACCTGATCGTCATAGGCCACATCCATCAGCTGATCGCGGCTTTTGACAAAGCCGGGCCGTTGGGCCAGCGCCTGCAACAGCAGGAATTCGGTCACGGTCAAAGAGACGTCATTGCCTTTCCAGCTCACCGAGTGACGCAACGGGTCCATGCGCAGCTCTCCACGCTCCATAACCTTGGCATCGCCGGCGTTTGTATTGGCAACATCGCCTTCGGTGGCTTCCTGCCGACGCAGAAGCGCACGAATGCGTTCGACCAGCAGGCGTTGCGAGAAAGGTTTCTTGACATAGTCATCCGCGCCCATGCGCAGACCCAGAACCTCGTCGATTTCATCATCCTTGGACGTCAGGAAAATGACCGGCATCTGTGTTTTCTGCCGCAAACGCTGCAACAAATCCATGCCGTCCATACGCGGCATCTTGATATCCAGCACGGCCATGTCCGGAAGCTTTTTGTTGAACGCATCCAGCGCCGCCTGACCGTCATTATAAGTTTCAACCTCAAAGCCTTCGGCCTCAAGCGTCATGGATACGGACGTCAGAATGTTTCTGTCGTCATCCACCAGTGCAATCTTAGACATCGGGTTTACCCCTGTTCCTGCTCAAACACGCAATATTCCGCCTATTAGTAGAGTATTTTTGGCTTTTTTAAGGCTGCGAATCAAATTGTATCTATAAATCGTGAGATTGTTGCCACACAGTTGCGGCAAAAAAGCCGTATCGTTTCCCGGAAAAGCGCCTGAATTTCCGACAGGAAAACCGTGGTGGCGCTAAACCTGGACTTGGTTGCGCTAACTGCGTCAAACCCTCCTGTTCATGCCCCAAATGACCATGATAAGACCCGCGCATCCGCCGGTTTTTCCCGGCCTATTGCCCAAGGCGCACGCGGCCCAACCGCCTTCGCGCCGCCACACGGAGAAGACACACATGACATCTGGACGGGTTAACCCGCAATTCCGCCTCGAGGATCAGGGCATCGAGGGTCTGGGCAATGTCTATTACAATTTCATGGAACCCGCGCTGATCGAAGAAGCATTGAAGCGCGGCGAAGGCACGCTGGGCAATGGCGGTGCTTTTCTGGTGACCACCGGCAAATTCACCGGCCGATCCCCCAAGGACAAACATGTCGTCAAGACCGACAGCGTGGCCGACAGCATCTGGTGGGAAAACAATGCCGAGATGAGCCCTGAAGGGTTCGATGCGCTTCATGCCGATATGCTGGAGCATATGAAGGGCCGCGACTACTTCGTGCAGGATCTGGTCGGCGGGGCTGATCCGGCCTATTCGATCAATGTGCGCATGGTCACGGAACTGGCCTGGCACAATCTGTTCATCCGCCATCTGCTGCGCCGTCCGGACCGCGAGGACCTAGATGACTTCACCGCGGATTTCACCATCATCAACTGCCCCAGCTTTCAGGCCGACCCGGCCAAGCATGGGTGTCGCAGCGAGACGGTGATCGCGCTGAACTTTGACCGCAAGCTGATCCTGATCGGCGGCACCGAATATGCAGGCGAGAACAAGAAATCCGTCTTTACACTGCTGAACTACATGCTGCCTGAGAAAGGCGTGATGCCGATGCACTGCTCGGCCAACCATGCGGTCGGCAACCCTGTTGATACTGCGGTGTTCTTTGGCCTGTCAGGCACTGGAAAAACCACCCTCTCGGCCGACCCGGCCCGCATTCTGATCGGCGACGACGAGCACGGCTGGTCAGATCGCGGCACCTTCAATTTCGAGGGCGGCTGCTATGCCAAGACAATCAACCTGAACGCCGAGGCCGAGCCGGAAATCTACGCCACCACCAGCAAGTTTGGCACCGTGATCGAAAACATGGTCTTTGATCCGGAAACCAAAGAGCTGGATTTCGAAGATGACTCGCTGACAGCGAACATGCGCTGCGCCTACCCGCTTGAATACATTTCGAACGCGTCAAAAAGCGCGTTGGGCGGGCACCCCAAGAACATCATCATGCTGACCTGTGACGCGTTTGGCGTCCTGCCTCCGATCGCACGGCTGACACCGGCACAGGCGATGTATCACTTCCTGTCAGGCTTCACATCCAAAGTGGCCGGGACCGAGCGGGGTGTGACCGAGCCGCAGCCCACATTCTCGACCTGCTTCGGCGCGCCCTTCATGCCGCGTCGCCCCGAAGAATACGGCAACCTGCTGCGTGACAAGATTGCCCAGCACGGCGCCACCTGCTGGCTGGTCAACACCGGCTGGACCGGTGGCGCTTATGGCGTGGGCAGCCGGATGCCGATCCGGGCCACACGGGCCCTGCTGACTGCCGCTTTGGAAGGATCGCTGCGTGACGCCGAATTCCGCAAGGATGCCAATTTCGGCTTTGATGTTCCTGTCTCGGTTCCCGGCGTCGCCGAAGTCTTGCTGGACCCGCGCCGCACCTGGGACGATCAGGCCGCGTTTGACCGTCAGGCTGAAAAGCTGGTGCAGATGTTCGCCGAGAATTTCGAACAGTATGTTCCCTTCATCGACGACGACATCAAAGCCGTCGCAATCGGGTAATTGCGCAGATGGGGGCAATTATGCCCCCATTGACCGATTACGCTGAAACCCGGTGCAATCGGTGCGGTTGCAACACGAGCTCACGCAAAAATGCATTGCGACAAAAGAGCTGTTGGGATATCGAACCCCATCAGTCAGGTGCCTGTGGCTGTGTTTCAGATTATGCA
Source organism: Ruegeria sp. AL1 (assembly GCF_056540905.1). NCBI lineage: Bacteria > Pseudomonadati > Pseudomonadota > Alphaproteobacteria > Rhodobacterales > Roseobacteraceae > Ruegeria > Ruegeria sp. AL1. Next base: position 293,052 of record NZ_JBQFXP010000005.1, on the reverse strand, counting down.
GGTGTCGGACCGTGAACCAGAGGTCAGCCGCGCACGCTCAGTCAATACTGCGTGCCGGACGATCCCAAAATGTAACGATCAAAGCCACTTGGGGATGAGTGTCAGTTTGAAATGTTAACCGGGTTCTCGCAGCCTCAATCATCTCGCACCGACACGATAAATGACAGGTAGACCATGACAGAAATTTCGAAACTCACGGAACTGCGCAAACTGATGCAAAGCATGGAAAAGACGCTGGGGCTGGAGGAGCTTTCTCCTGTCGAACGCGACATCTACTATGCCGCCGAAGAGCTTTCGAAAGCGGACCAAGAGGTTCGCACATTTGGCCTGATCGAGCACACACTGGTCAAAAGCGTCTCGCGCCCCACGTTCTTCCGGGCGCTCAAATCGCTGGTGCAGAAGGGCTACCTTTCGCAAAGCGGCAACGCCAATCGCGGGCGGTACGTCGTTCATGCCCCCAGGTGATACCGCAAGCCTGCGCATTGATGGCTGAATGCCGTGCGCAGGTGGGTCTCGGACACATTTTTCGCCTCTCTGGCCTATGTGGCTGCATCATTCCTCACCTTCGAGGTGCTGATGCCGCTGCAAAACATGTTTTTTCCTGAATATCCAAGCCGCGCCAGTCTGCTGTTTCTGCCGCATGGCGTCCGCGTGCTGACTGCGTGGCTGCTGGGCTGGCGCGCCATTTTTGCCTTGCTGCCCGGCGTGTTCCTTGTCTTCTTTGCCATTGGCGGGGTCGATGTGTTTGCGCCCAGCCGGTTGCTGGCCATAGGCATCGCGGTCACAACTGTCCCTGCAGTGTTTTATCTATGCAAATGGTTGGGATGGGACCTGTTCCCCAGCCCCGACCGCAAGCCCTGCTGGCTGTGTATCATGGGGGTCGGGGTCGTGACTTCGTTCCTGGTTGCCAGCCTGACCAATCTGGCATTTGGCAGCGCAACTGCGGAATTTATAGCCTATCTGATCGGAGACATCTCGGGCCTGTTCTTCCTGATGCTAGGGCTGCTCTATGCGTTCAGACTGATGGAAAAGCGCGGCTAACGCCTCAACCCAACAATCCGCGACGCAGCAGGTTGAACCCGGCGATCAATAATACCAGCAACGTCAGCTTGCGAAATTGGGCCTGATCAATCCGATTTTGCAGAGAAAGCCCACACCACATGCCCAGCACCGCAGGCGTCACCAGCAGGGCCGAAAACACCGCAGTTTCGGCCCGCAGGATACCCGACCCCAAATGCGCCAGCATCAAAGCCACCGCCCCCAGCCCGTAGATCACCCCTTGCACGCGCATCTGGTCACGTTTTGGCGTGTTCAGCGCCGTCAGATATGCCACGGTCGGCGGCCCCCAAACACCGGACATCCCTCCGACAAAGCCTGCGACGGCGCCGATTGCTGCCTCGACACGCAATGAAGGGTTCTGCAAGGTCAGCCGCAGCCCCAACAGCTGAACCAGCGCGAAAAAAAACACCGGAAGCCCGATCACCAGCAGGAAAGTCTTTGTCGGCAAAACACTGACCAACTGTGCCCCTCCTAACAGAAAGATCAGCCCGACCCCCAGAAAGACCCGAAATTGACGGACAGAGGCGATCGCCGCCATTGGTCCTTCGCGCAGCGCCTGCAGGCCATTGGTTGCCAATGTCGGCAGAATCAGCCCTGCCAATGCAAGATCGGGCGGCAACAGGATGCTGAGCCCGGACACCAATACCATCGGCATAGCGAACCCAACCATGCCTTTGATCCATCCCGCAACAAATGCAACAATCAGAGCGAGGTAGAAATCCTGCGGACTCATGAGTGAAAACAGCGCCATATCGCTTTCATATCACCCGTGCAGAATTCTGCATTGCAAAAACGATCTCGTAATTTTCGAACTTTTTCAGGCATTATTACGTATTTTTGTTGCGCTGCACGTGCAGCATGATATGACCAGACGACCTTGAGAAGGACGTGACTGATGGCCCATGACGGACAGGATTTGACCACCATGACCCAACCGACGGTATTGCCCGATCTGTTGACGCTGACCGCTACTGCCCTGCCGGCGGTCGAAACGGTTTTCACCCGCGCACGCGCCTCGGTCCGCGACATGGTCTCGCAGGATGGCAAGGTTTCTGGTGCTCTGATCGAAGCGCACCAGACAGCGGCACATGGGTTGTCATGGCTGGCCACCTACCATCAGGCATTGCAGCAGATGCAACGCTGGGCCGAGGCGCTGACGGCCGATGGCAAGTTCGGCGAGATCGAACAGTTGCTGCACCAGATCGCATTTGGCGAATACCTGCATCAGATTGCCGGCGGCATCCCGATGAATCAGGGCGAGGTCGTGCGCCTTCAGGACCTCGGGCTCGGCTGGGATGCGCTCTCGGGTTTCCAATGCAGCGAGGTTCAGACTTTGATGGCCCAGGCCAATTCGCAAGCAGCGCGAACGCGGCTTGTGGAATTGATGGAGGATCAGGCCGGAGCCACGATGTTCGGGGCCTCGGGTCTGGATGAAGAGCTTGAGATGATCCGGGATCAGTTCCGTCGCTACGCGCAGGAAAAGGTCGAACCGCACGCCCATGACTGGCACCTCAAGGACGAATTGATCCCGATCGAAGTTATTGAAGACCTGGCAGAGATGGGTGTTTTCGGCCTGACCATCCCCGAAAAATTTGGCGGCTTCGGCTTGTCCAAAGCCTCGATGTGCGTGGTCTCGGAAGAGTTGTCGCGCGGTTATATCGGAGTGGGGTCGCTGGGCACCCGGTCCGAGATTGCGGCAGAGTTGATTATTGCGGGTGGCACCGACGCCCAGAAAGAGAATTGGCTGCCCAAAATCGCCAGCGCCGAGATTCTGCCGACGGCCGTCTTTACCGAACCCAACACCGGATCGGACCTCGGCAGCCTGCGCACCCGCGCGGTCAAGGATGAAAGTGGCGACTACCAGATCACCGGCAACAAAACCTGGATCACCCATGCTGCGCGCACCCATGTGATGACATTGCTGGCGCGTACCAACCCTGACACCACCGACCATCGCGGCCTGTCCATGTTTTTGGCCGAAAAGACCCCCGGCACTGAGGAAGACCCCTTCCCAACGTCCGGCATGACCGGTGGCGAGATCGAGGTTCTGGGCTATCGCGGGATGAAGGAATACGAGTTGGGCTTTGACGGCTTCAAAGTCAGGGGCGAGAACCTGCTGGGCGGCGAAGAAGGCAAGGGCTTCAAGCAACTGATGGAAACCTTCGAATCCGCCCGCATCCAGACAGCGGCCCGCGCCATCGGTGTGGCGCAAAGCGCGCTGGATATCGCCATGCAATACGCGCAAGACCGCAAACAATTCGGCAAATCGCTGATCAATTTCCCCCGGGTCTCGGGCAAACTGGCAATGATGGCAGTCGAAATCATGATCGCGCGACAGCTGACCTATTTCTCGGCCTGGGAAAAGGACCATGGCCAGCGCTGCGATCTCGAGGCCGGAATGGCCAAGTTGCTGGGCGCGCGGGTTGCTTGGGCTGCGGCGGATAACGGGTTGCAGATCCATGGTGGCAATGGATTCGCACTGGAATACAAGATCAGCCGCGTTTTGTGCGATGCACGCATTCTGAACATTTTTGAAGGGGCTGCTGAGATTCAGGCACAGGTGATTGCCCGGCGTCTGCTGGGCTGACCATTTCAGCACCCTGTTTCCCCAACTTGACCCGGCGCCCGCGCCGGGTCTTTTTTCGCACCTTTCATACTCACCTCTCTGTCATTGTGGACGGAATGGCGCGAAATCTCCCCCTAGGATTCCCCTTTCAGGATCGGTAGATCACCGGGCGACACAGTCCGAGCAGGTGGCACAAACATGATCCGATTGACGCTGGTCCTATTGGCAGCCCTCGCGACGCTGGGCGGCTGTGCGACGCCTCGACCCACTGTCACCCAATCCGGCATTGATAAGTTGGCGCAGGCCATCCAAAGCCTTGACCCAAAGGTTGACCCCGCCGAGGCCCAGGACGCGGCGCGCATAGCTTATACATATTCTCAGAATCTGGCCGAGGAATGGCGGATCACCGATCCGGCCATCGTCCATAACGCCAAGATCATCAATGGGTTCCGTCAATTCGGGCTATGCAACGATTGGGCGCAAGCTATGACCACACGGCTGCGGCAAGAAAATTTCCACACACTCGATCTGCATTGGGCCACGTCTCCTCCAACCGCGTTCAGGATCATCCATCACTCGGCCCTGATCAGCGCCAAGGGGGACTCGATGTATGATGGCATCATTCTGGACCCGTGGCGCAACAGTGGCGCGCTGTACTGGTCAGCGGTGCGCGAGGACACCAGATATAACTGGCGTCCGCGTCAGGATGTGCGCGACGCGTTGCTCAGCGGCGCAAACCCCTATTGAGGCGGCTCGACGCCGCAACCGAAGGACAGAACGCCCATGTTACGCCGGACCCTGATTCTCCCCCTGCTGGCTCTGTTTCAATGCGACAGGGATGAGACCGTTGCGGCTTATGCTGCCGCGGATAGGACCTGGGTTTTGCAACAGATCGACGGAGAACCCTTCGCGACCAGTGCCCTGTTGCAATTTCCTGAAGATGGTAAAATCACCGGACATGGTCCATGCAACAGCTTCAACGCCACCCTGAACGCGCCTTATCCCTGGTTCGAAATTCAGAACCTGTCGGCAACGCGGGCAGCCTGTGCAGGGCTTGAGGCCGAGGGGGTTTTCTTTGCCGCTTTGCTGGCCATGACACAGTCGGAAGTATCCGGCGACGTGTTGATCCTTCGAAATGACGCCGGGCACGAGATGGTCTTCAAAGCCGCCGAGTGAAATGTTCCACAAATCGCTCTCGGGCCTCGGGCAATGGATTGTGGCCCAGCGACGGGGCCAATCGATGGTTTAGGAAATACCCGGTGGTCCTGAACCCGTCGGCAACTTCCGTGTCCTCGCCCTGCCCTTCTCCCCTGAGGCACGGGGGCAGCGGCAACAGCCTGTCCGCCCAGTCTCCGGCCCCGGCCGCACTGACAGCCCGACCTGTTTTGGGCGACACGTATTTCAGCCCTTCCGACGCTCCCGTGACCGCACATTGACTAAGGTCCAGACCAAACCCCAACTCTTCCAACACCGCCAACTCCCAGCGCAGATAAGCCAGGGGCCAAATGTCGTCCTGCCCCAGCAGGTCCAACAGTTGTTCGGTCGTTTTGTACAGCTCCGGATGTGGTTGACGTTCGGGCATCGAGAAGGACAGCAGCGAGACCACCGCATTCAACCCGGACAACGCCAAACGCCCCGAGAACGCTGCCGCCGCTCGGGACCGGAGCGGTTCGACCTGAAACGTGCCGATATGCTCCTCAAGCCTAGCGCGCCATAGAACATCCAGCTGCGCTCCGGGCTGCAGGATCGGCGCAATCTTGCGACTGGTTCCACCACGGACCACCCCGGCGTGACGGCCATGGGATTGGGTGAACACCTCGATGATCGCCGCGGTCTCACCATGGCGGCGCGTGGTCAACAATATCCCTTGGTCGCGCCAGTCCAAGCCGCGCTCACAGCATCATGCGCTTGCGGCGGCGCGCCGAGGATTTCCGGAAGGCCCAGTCGCTGATCAGGGTCAGTGGCAGCATAATGCGTTCCCCCAACCCGTCGATGACCACCAGTTTTCCGCCCCGTTCCTGCGCACGCACGATGTTCTGGCGGCTGATGTCGCCGACAATGATCCGACCGTTTTCCAGATCAGTCAGCAATTCGTCCAGTTCCTTCATCAACGCAGCGTGCCGTGGGTCGCTTTTCGGAACTCCGCGCAACTCTTCGGTAATCGTTTGCGCCAGATCGCCGTCGGGGCCAGTCATTTTCTCCACCGCAATCGCAGGCCCTTCCGAGGTTTGCGCATAGCCATAGAACCCGGCCAGCCGCCAGATTTCAGGGCACCCCCGGCTCATGGCGGCAAGGTATTCATTGGCCTCACGCTGCCATTGTCTGAGGTTGCTGTACCGGAATGTGGAATATCGTTTGAAAAACCGTTTACGCGGTTTGTCCGTCCGGACCTTCAATAGCACGCCTTCAAAATGGGGATGGTCGTAAATCTTGTAATTGCGGCTGGCCCGCAATGGATTTTGATTGCTGAGGTCGATCATACCTTCATCCCATTCGCCTGTGATCGGAACCGCCGTTTGGTCCGATCCAAAGGCCCCCGCATCTTTGACCAGACCGACGACCATATTCCGCCTGAGTATTTGCGCCCGCTCTGGACTTGCAACCCAAAAGCTACGCAATCGCAATGCCATGCACAATGCCGGGTCAGTCGAGACCTTCATCTCCTAGCAAATGCCGCCCGTTCCGGTCTTCCACTTCTATCACCCACAGATCGGGATCAAATCCACGTTGACGTGAGATGGCCTGATCCACCTCGGCCTCGGGGCCCCTGGCAAGCTCGACCCATTTCCGATCGCCGCTCATCAGGTCAAAGCTGCGCTGGAAGGCGGTTGCATCGCCATCCAGCGTGTTAAGCTTGACCAGCACTGCGCCTGCCGTGTCATCGCCATGGGTGACGACAAAAGCGGGGATGTCCTGAAACCGAAGCCGTGCCAGGTAGGCATGAACCCAAAACTCCGCCGTCAGCCGGGTCATGGTGCCGTCCTGTCCGTTTGTGCCGAGAATTTTCGTCGAAAATTCTTCGCCCGTGTCATGCGTTACCGTCTTTGAAATCCAAACCCATTTCCGAGTAGCGCTCGGATTCCTCCAGCCAGTTGGGCCGGACCTTGACCTGCAGAAACAGGTGGATCTTGCGATCAAGAAACTCTTCCAGTTCCGCCCGCGCGGCCTGACTGACAGCCTTGATGGTCTCGCCCCGCTTGCCCAACACAATGCCCTTGTGACCGTCGCGCATGACATAGATGACCTGATCTATCTTGGCAGACCCGTCCTTGCGTTCTTCCCAGTTTTCGGTCTCGACGGTCAGTTGATAGGGCAACTCCTGATGCAGGCGCAGGGTCAGTTTCTCGCGAGTCATCTCGGCCGCAATCATGCGCATCGGCAGGTCGGCGATCTGGTCTTCGGGGTAGAGCCACGGGCCTTCGGGCAGCTCTGCGGCCAGCCATTTGCGCAGATCGTCAACGCCATGGCCTTTCTCGGCCGAGATCATGAAGGTTTCGGCAAAGGGATAGCGCACGTTCAGGTCGCTGGTGAGCGCCAGCAGTTTTTCCGAGGGAACCTTGTCGATCTTGTTGATTGCCAGCGCGATGGTGCGGCCCTGCCCGATTTCTTCCAGTCCCTCGAGGATGCGTTCGACCCCTTCAGTGATACCACGATGGGCCTCGACCATCAGCACAACCACATCGGCATCAGCAGCCCCGCCCCAGGCGGCGGCGACCATGGCACGGTCCAGCCGGCGGCGCGGTTTGAAGAGGCCCGGCGTGTCCACGAAAACCAACTGCGCATCGCCTTCCATCACCACACCGCGAATACGGGCACGGGTGGTCTGGACCTTATGTGTCACAATCGAGACCTTGGCCCCGACCATGCGGTTCAGAAGGGTGGATTTGCCTGCGTTGGGCTCTCCGATCAGGGCAATGAATCCGGCGCGTGTGGTCATGGGTGATGCGATCCTGTTTGCAAGTGCGCACCCCTATAGCAGAAAGGACCGGTGGGCCAGAGGGATTTGTCGAAATGCAAAGAGCGCGCGTATTCCAGAAGACAGTGACGGGGGGGGGCCAGCCCCCCAAACCCCCCGGGATATTTTTAGCCAGATGAAAAGCGGATCATGTGCGTGGTGGATTTGCGACTCATGCCATAAGTGAGGTGAGCAACGCCTTGGCTGCGGCTTGCTCGGCCTGACGTTTAGATCCTGCGGTAGCCTGCGCTTCGGTGCCGTCCTGCAGGCGAGCGGCAATGGTGAAGATGGGGGCGTGGTCGGGGCCGGTGCGTTTGACCTCGATATAGGACGGTGGTTTCTGACCGCGGGCTTGCGCCCATTCCTGCAGCGCGGTTTTGGCGTCGCGCGCATCGGCCTCGACCGTGTGAATGCGATCCCCCCAGAGCGCGAGAATGACGTCGCGGGCGGCTTCGAACCCTGCGTCGCGGTAGATGGCCGCGATGACGGCCTCCATCGCATCACCCAGAAGGGCTTGTTTGCGGCGTCCACCCGAGAGCATTTCGGACCTGCCCAGCTTCAGCACTGCGCCCAAATCGATCTGGCGGGCGACATCGGCGCAGGCCTCCTTACGCACCAACGCATTGAAACGTGGGGCCAACTGACCTTCCGAGGCTTTTTTGTCGGCCTCAAGCAGCGCGGTGGCCATGACGAGACCTAATACGCGGTCACCCAGAAATTCGAGTCTCTGATTGTCCGGTCTTGTAGGCGAGGAGACAGAGCCGTGGGTCAGGGCGCGCACCAGCAGCTCAGCGTCGGAGAATTCATAGCCCAACCGCCGCTGGAACGCCTTTATCTCTGCCGATAGCTTCAATTGACCGCCTTAAAATAGCGATCGCTGCGCCAGGTCCAGAAGAACAGCATCGAACGCCCGGAGGATGAGAACATGATCCTGTCCGCGCGACCGATCAGATCCTCAAAAGGCACATAGCCGACACCGCCAGCCGATTGCGGCAACCGACTGTCGGCCGAATTGTCCCGATTGTCTCCCATGAAGAAATACTCTCCCTCTGGCACGACATAGACACCGGTGTTGTCGGATCCCTGGTTGCCGATATTGAGAACTTCGTAAGATACACCGTTCGGCAGCGTTTCTATGAAACGGGATTTTTCACACGCTCCGCCGATGCCAACCGGCCCGTTCTCGCATCGCGGGCTGAGGCCCTGAGGGCCCTGACGCGCGGCGACTTCAGTAAATACTCCATCCGGCTTCTGCGGAACTTGCGTCCCGTTCAGGATGATCTGGCCCTCGCGGATCTGAATGCGATCCCCCGGCAACCCGATCAGGCGTTTGATATAGTCGCGCCCGGTGACAGGATGGCGGAATACGATGACATCGCCCCGTTCCGGTTCACCACCGAAAACGCGGGAGTTGTCGCCCTGCATCCAGCCGCACAGGTCTTCGGCATCCACATTCAGACCAACACTGGGGATGATCAGACTGGGGCAGGAAGCGTAGGAATACCCATAGGCCATCTTGTTGACGAACAGGAAATCACCGATCAGCAGAGTCGGTTTCATCGACCCGGACGGAATCCAGAAGGGTTGAAAGAACAGTGTGCGGAAAACGCCCGCGATCAGAAGGGCGTAGACGATGGTTTTGATCGTCTCCCAGACGGCGTTTCCTGATTTGGCTTCCTCGGCCATACTGCTCTCCGGTCCTTGATTGGTTGGGGTGCTACATGCGGGGCAGATTGGGGCAAGTCAAGGCCGTGCGGCCGCATCGTGAAGCGGGCGCGCCTCGATCACCACGAAGGCCTGTGCCCAGGGATGGTCATCGGTCAGAGTTACGTGGATGATCGCCTCGTGCCCGTCGGGTGTCATCTCGCGCAGGCGTTCCGCCGCCCAGCCCGTGACATGCATCACTGGCTGGCCTGTCGCCAGGTTGGTGACGGCCATGTCCTTCCACGCGATGCCCATGCGCAGGCCGGTGCCCAGCGCCTTGGAGCAGGCTTCTTTTGCCGCCCATCGCTTGGCGTAGGTTCCCGCGGTATCCGCGCGCCGTTCGGCCTTGCGCTGTTCGGTCTCGGTGAAGACGCGGTTGCGGAACCGGTCGCCGAAGCGGTCAAGCGTGCCCTGAATGCGGTCGATATTGGCGAGGTCTGTGCCGATGCCGAGGATCATGTGTTTCTCATTTCTGCTGTGGCGACAATCAACGGCAATTTGGTCCCGTTGGCAAGCCGATGGCCTGCGGGGGCAACCCTGTTATATTGAAATGAAAGCTTAAGCGGGGAGAGGCCGGATGATCACCAGACTTATGACCGCGATCGCGCTGGCCGCTGCGGCCATGGGCACCGCCGTCCTGGCGGCTCCGCGCGATTGCGGAAGCGAAGAGAATCCGTGTCGGGTCGGAGATCTGACCTATCGCGTGGTCCTTCCCGAAGACTCCGAGAACGCACCCGGCGTCATCTACCTGCATGGATATGCAGCCACAGCAAACTCGGCCGTCAAGCTGCCAAGCCTTGCGCGGGCGTTTACGGATCGGGGGATCGCGTTGATCGTGCCCGATGGTCAGGTCGATGTTGGCAACCCCAAGGTGTTGGATTGGGGTGTGCATGACGGTCATCGCTGGCCCAGAGATGACCTGAAAGCCCTGGATCAAATCAAGGCCGATGCAATAAGTCGGTTTGGGTTGAATGCGGACCGCATCCTGCTGGCAGGGTATTCACGCGGCGGGTCGATGGTTTGGGACAAAGCCTGTTACAATCACGATTTTGCCTTCGCCTACGCGTCCGCATCCGGCGCATTCTGGGAGCCGATGTGGCGGCGGTGCAGCGGCCCGGTTCATATGCATCACTCGCATGGTTTTGCCGATCGGACAGTTCCGCTCGAAGGCCGGGTTGTCGTTTTCGGCGGCTACGAATTCGAACAGGGCAGCGTCATGAAGTCGGTAGAATTGCTGACCCGCACCAATGGCTGCGGCCAGATGGCAAACGACGTAAGCATCGAGACCGAAACCTGGCAAAAGCACTGGAGCAAGTGCGAGGCGGGCTCAATTGTGCTGTCTCTTGGTCCACACGGCCACGGCAGACAAGCGGATTGGGCAGATCGGGTGGCCGAGTGGTTCGTGGAACTCTCTGCTGCGCCCTAAGCCAGAGAGATCGTCAATCGGTTTTCCTCGCCAATCAGGAAGTGGCCGATGTTCAACTCGCGCACCTCGGCCCCGATACGGGGGGCGACGTCGATCTGGCGCTATTCGGTTTCGGTGAAGACGCGGTTGCGGCACCGGTCGCCGAAGCAATCGAGCGTGCCTTGAATGCGGTCGATATCGGCGAGGTCTGTGCCGATGCCGAGGATCATTGTCCGCGTTCTCTTCTCCGCTGATAGGCCGAATAGCCGGTTTGGACGCCAACAACGAATGAGAACCGGCAAATGATGATCATAACCAGCGACGAGGCGACAATCTTGATGATGGCCCGGAATAAGGAGCCCATATCGAAGTCCGGAATTCTCAAATCTTCAAAAACAAATAGAAAAGCCAGTAGGCCCAGCGCAGCGCCCAGAGCGCTCACGACCATCATACGCGCCAGAATCCAACTTTTGACGGCGGGGCCGCATTGCATTCCGCGGCGACCAGCATCAAACCCGTATAAGAATGCGGCAAAAAGCATTCCGGCAAAAACCGGGAACGACCGGAAGGGCCATTCAAAACCAAGCAGGATTCTCATCCAGCTGAGCCCAATCAGGCTCACGCACAGATAGCCGAGAAAGTATCCCCGATGCAGACCGACTTTCTCATTCCTGGCAAGTAGCGCTTTCACAGATCTCTAGCCCCGCGCCTCGTCCATCAGCCTCCGCATCTCGGTGATCGCCGGTGTCAGCCCCAGAAAAATCGCCTCGCCGATCAGGAAGTGGCCGATGTTGAGCTCGCGCACTTCGGGGAAGGCGGCGACGGGTTTTACGGTATCATAGGTCAGGCCGTGGCCTGCGTGGACTTCCAACCCCAGCGAATGGGCATAGGCGGACATGTCGCGCAGGGCGTCCAGTTCGCGGGCGGCCTCGTCCGGTTTGCCCTCGGCGTGGAGGTCGCAATAGGCGCCGGTGTGCAGCTCGATCACCTCGGCCCCGATACGGTGGGCCGCTTCGATCTGGCGGCGATCGGCGGCGATGAAGATCGACACACGGCAACCGGCCTCGCGCAAAGGGGCGATGAAATGCGCCAGCTTGTTTTCCTCGCGCGCGACTTCCAGCCCGCCTTCGGTGGTGCGTTCCTCGCGCTTTTCGGGGACGATGCAGACGGCGTGCGGTTTGTGGCGCAGGGCGATCTGCTGCATTTCGGGGGTTGCGGCCATCTCGAAGTTAAGCGGCACGGTCAGCGCATCCATCAAGCCTTCGATATCGGCGTCAAGGATATGACGGCGGTCTTCGCGCAAGTGGGCAGTGATGCCGTCGGCCCCGGCCTCTTCGGCCAGTTTCGCGGCGCGGATCGGATCAGGGTAGGCTCCGCCGCGTGCGTTGCGGATGGTGGCCACGTGGTCGATATTCACGCCCAAACGCAATTGGTTATCAGACATCGCTTGATTCCTTTCCCGACTTCTGGCCCGAGCCTAGTGGGTTTGCAACGGAAACGGCAGTCTCGGTTTCGGCCAAACGTTTGATTTCTTCGAACTTCGCCTTGATCTTGGCCCGGCGGCGTTGCTGATAGGTGCGGATCAGCGGCAGGCTGAGGTAACCGCAAACCACGCCGGCCACGATGCCCGGAATGACGCCACCCACCATGTAGGGAAAAAACACATCATCATAAAACCGACTGAGCCCGTGCCAGTCGGCTTCCCGTTCGGTGAACATGGCGATGCAATTGTCTTTCAGATCACCGATGGCTCCGGCGAATTTACCCATCAACCCATGGGTGTCATCCTTGTCAAACCGGGTCCCCAGCAGGAAATGCCCCGTTTGCAGGCTGACGACACCGATGGGGACATAAGTGAGAGGATTGCCGAAAAACGTCCCGCTGAGCGCGGCCAGAATATTCCCGTTGATAAGACGCGCCAGAACGGCGGCCACCACGAAATGCATACTGTAGAACGGAGTGAACGCCGCAAAGACCCCCGCCCCGATCCCGCGCGCAATGCGCTCAGGCGAATCTGGCAAACGGCGGACGCGATGTTTGACATAGTGAAAAGCGCGGGTCCACCCACCCTTCGGATAGACGAATTCTGATGCGATCCGGACAGGCGAGCGTCGATCTCGGCGCTTGAATACCACTCCTGATCACCCCTTCTCAGCCAGCCGCAACTGCGGTCTTGGTCCTGTCCCGATACCGTTCAACCGCGGCAACGTCGCTTTCGGCCTCAAGCATAAGCATCAGCGAATGCAACTGCTCCAGATCGCGTAGTTCGACGCTGATCAGAAGACGATAAAAATCCGGTTTGCGGTCCACAAATTCCAGGTTGGAGATATTGGCCTTTTTCTCACCGATCAATGTACAAATACGTCCCAGTACACCGGCGTCGTTTCCAATCGTTACATCCAGTGTCACCCCATAGACCGCAGGATGCGTCCCCGAATGCCAGTGCAGATCGACCCAGCGATCCGGCTCGCTTTCGAACTCGGTCAGGCGGTCGCAGTCGATGGAATGCACCACAACACCCTTGCCGCGATAGGTAATCCCGACGATCCGCTCTCCGGGCAGCGGTTGGCAACAGGGCGCGCGGTCGAATTTCTGGCCGGGTTCAAGACCGATCACAGCGCGGCGCAACGGGATGGCGTCGCCTTCGTCCTGCGTCAATTCCGGGTAGACGGCGCTGACGACATCATGCGCGGTCAGCTCGGCACTGCCGAGACGCGCCAGCAACTCATGCCGGTCTTTCAGACGCAGGTGCTTGGCGGCCGTGTCCAATGCCTTTTCGGTGGCCTTGCGCCCCACATGTTCGAAACCTGACCGCGCCAGCTCTTTGCCAAGCTTGATGAACCGTTCCCGGTCCACTTCCCGCAAAGCGCGACGGATGGCGGTGCGGGCCTTGCCGGTCACTGCGATCTCGAGCCATGTCACCTGTGGGGTCTGGCCATCGGCGGTGATCACGTCGACCGATTGACCATTCTTGATCCGGGTCCACAAGGGAACGCGGATGCCATCGACCTTGGCCCCGACACAGGCGTGCCCGATCCGCGTGTGGATGGCATAGGCGAAGTCAATCGGCGTCGCACCGCGCGGCAGTTTCACCACGTCTCCCTTGGGGGTGAAACAGAAGACCTGGTCGGAATACATCTCAAGCTTGACGGCTTCGAGGAAATCTTCGTGATCCTCTTCGCTGTCAAATTGCTCGGTCAGGTTGGCAATCCACTTGGCCGGATCGACAGCAAATGGGTTTTCGGACCGGACGCCATCGCGGTAAGACCAATGCGCCGCGACACCGGTTTCGGCGACATCGTGCATCTGACGGGTGCGGATCTGAACTTCGACCCGTTTGCCGTCGCGTCCCGAAACGGTGGTGTGGATCGAACGGTAGCCGTTTGATTTCGGCTGGCTGATGTAATCCTTGAACCGCCCGGGCACCGCGCGCCAACGCTGGTGGATCGCACCCAGTGTCCGGTAACAATCCTCCTCGGTCTGCGTGATGATGCGAAAGCCGTAAATATCGGACAGGCGCGAGAAGCCCTGATCTTTCTCCTGCATCTTGCGCCAGATCGAATAGGGTTTCTTGGCGCGGCCAAAGACCTCGGCATCAATCCCGGCCTTTTCCAATTCGAACCGCATGTCGCCGGTGATGCGATGGATTACGTCACCGGTTTCGCGTTGCAAGGTGATAAAACGGCGGATAATCGACTGACGACCTTCGGGGTTCAACACACGAAAAGCGAGGTCTTCCAACTCCTCGCGCATCCATTGCATCCCCATGCGACCGGCAAGCGGCGCATAGATATCCATCGTCTCGCGCGCCTTGACCACCTGCTTTTCCGATCGCATCGCCTTGATCGTGCGCATGTTGTGCAGGCGGTCGGCCAGCTTGACCAGAATGACCCTCAGGTCTTTGGACATAGCCATGAACAGCTTGCGGAAATTCTCGGCCTGTTTGGTTTCGCGGCTCGACAGCTGCAGGTTGGTCAGCTTGGTGACGCCATCAACCAACTTGGCAACCTCGTCTCCGAACAGATCCGAGACCTTGCCGTAATTGGCTTTGGTATCTTCGATCGTGTCGTGCAGCAGGGCTGTGATGATCGTAGCATCATCCAGACGCTGTTCGGTCAGGATGGCGGCGACGGCAACGGGATGGGTAAAATAGGGCTCGCCGGAATGGCGTAACTGACCGTCATGCATCTGATACCCGAACTCGTAAGCACTGGCGATGCGGTCAGCATTTGTCTTGGGGTTGTAGTTGCGGACCAGCGCAATCAGGTCTTCAGCAGAAATCATCCGGTCCGCACCTTCGTGTCTGGGGATTACCCCTGGCCTTGCGCCTCCATCAGAGCGCGCAGAAGCTTTTCTTCGGACATGTCGTCATCTGCGGGCTTGTCGGATTCCGCGCCCATCAGCAGGGCCATCTGATCCTCTTCCGGCTCGTCAACCTCGATCTGGGTCTGGTTGGCCTCGATCAGACGCTCGCGCAATTCGTCAGCGCTCTGGGTTTCGTCAGCGATTTCGCGCAGGGACACGACCGGATTCTTGTCGTTGTCACGATCCACGGTGATCGCCGCACCGGCGGAAATCTCACGCGCACGATGGGCGGCAAGCATCACCAGTTCAAACCGGTTTTGTACCTTGTCTACGCAATCTTCTACCGTCACGCGGGCCATGGGGCGCTCTCCGTTAGTGAATCCATGTCAGGAAGAGGTTTATCTAAGGGCGAATCCCCGCCTTGACAAGCAGGAAATACCGCAAATGCAATGCTCACAACGGTGTGACGGCGGCAACATCCCCGGCTGGCAGGTCGCTGATCATCTCGTCGACCGTCTTGCCCAGAACCGGATGGTCCCAATCGGGCGCGACATCGGCCATCGGAACCAGAACAAAGGCGCGATCCTGCAGGCGTGGATGCGGCAGGATCAGGCGTTCAGGCGCCGACTTGATCTGATCTTCGGCCGGCAAGGTCAACCAGCGCTGAAATTCGGCCCGATCGGGCCTGACTTGATCGCCCCAGCACACCAGATCCAGATCCAGCGTCCGCATGCCCCAGCGTTGCTCGCGGGCCCGGCCGAATTCATGCTCGATACGATGCAGGATCTGCAACACGGTTTCGGGATCAGAAACGGTTTCGATCAAAACCGCCGCATTGACATAATCCGGCCCCGCCCCGGCCGGAAAGCACGGAGTGGCATAAAACCGACTGGTCTTGCGAATCACCAAACCCGCTTCGGACATGGCCGTCAGCGCGTTTTTTAGTGTCACATTGGGTCCGTTTCCTCTCAGGCTGAGATTTGCGCCGAGCGCAATAACAGCCATTGACCCTGATTTGATCATATTTCACCCCATATTCGGACAAGAGAATGCTTGCGATAAGACCCAAAAGACCTATTTTAGGGACACCATTGCGCTGACCATTTTTCTTCACTCACGGATCTCAAGGCGCGGTGGCTTATACCGGAAGGACCATTTTTATGTTTTACAAAGACGAACGGCTAGCGCTGTTCATCGACGGCTCGAATCTTTATGCAGCCGCCAAAGCACTGGGGTTTGACATCGACTACAAGTTGCTGCGCCAGGAATTCATGCGCAGAGGCAAACTGCTTAGAGCTTTCTATTACACAGCGCTACTGGAAAACGACGAGTATTCCCCGATCCGTCCCCTTGTTGACTGGCTGCATTACAACGGCTTCACCATGGTGACGAAACCGGCCAAGGAATACACCGACAGCATGGGGCGTCGGAAGGTCAAAGGGAACATGGACATCGAACTGACTGTCGATGCTATGGAACTGGCGCCGCGTGTTGATCATATCGTGCTGTTCTCGGGCGATGGGGATTTCCGCCCGCTGATTGCCAGCCTTCAGCGTCAGGGTGTACGCGTTTCGGTGGTTTCGACCATCCGCAGCCAGCCGCCTATGATCTCGGATGAGCTGCGTCGTCAGGCCGACAACTTCATCGAACTTGAGGATCTGCGCGACGTGATCGGACGCCCTCCACGTGAAATGCCAGCCGAGCCGCGCAGCGTTGCGGCGGCTGGCGGGCACTAATCCCCGGCCACTCACTTCCGGGGAAAATTGGCGCGGTCAGGATGTCACCACCCTGACCGCGCTTCTTTGTAAAGGGACAGGTACTAAAATCAGCCCTTTGCTAACAGCGATTCATGTCAGGTAAATGACGCGCTCCTGTCTGGACCATGGCAATGAAAAGACTTACCTGTCTCAGACAAGGAGACAGTGACATGACCAAGCCGCCCCTGACCCTTTATCTTGCCGCCCCGCGCGGGTTTTGCGCCGGCGTGGACCGGGCCATCAAGATCGTGGAAATGGCACTGCAGAAATGGGGCGCGCCGGTCTATGTGCGCCACGAGATCGTGCATAACAAATTCGTCGTCGACGGTCTGCGCGCCAAGGGGGCAGTGTTTGTCGAGGAGCTGGATGAATGCCCCGATGATCGCCCGGTTATCTTTTCCGCCCACGGCGTGCCAAAATCAGTTCCCGCCACCGCCGCCCAGCGAGAGATGATCTATGTCGATGCCACCTGCCCTCTGGTGTCGAAAGTGCATGTCGAGGCGCAGCGCCATGCGGATGCAGGCCTTCAGATGATCATGATCGGCCACAAAGGCCACCCCGAGACGGTCGGAACCATGGGGCAACTGCCGGACGGCGAGGTGCTGTTGGTCGAAACGGTTGAGGATGTGGCGCAGGTTTCCGTACGCAACGCCGAAAAACTGGCCTTTGTAACTCAGACCACCCTGTCGGTGGACGATACCAAGGATATCATTGCCGCGCTTGAGGCGCGCTTTCCCGCCATTGTCGGGCCGCACAAGGAAGACATCTGCTACGCCACCACCAACCGGCAGGAGGCAGTAAAGGCGGTCGCGCCCAAATCCGACGCACTACTTGTCGTCGGTGCTCCCAATTCCTCGAATTCCCGCCGTCTGGTCGAGGTCGCCTCGCGCGCGGGATGCACCTACGCGCAACTGGTTCAGCGCGCGACCGAGATCGACTGGCGCGCGTTGGAAGGCATCTCAAGCGTCGCCGTGACTGCCGGGGCTTCCGCGCCCGAAGTGCTGGTGAATGAGGTGATCGACGCCTTCAGCGACCACTATGATGTCACCGTCGAGCTGGTCGAGACCGCGGTGGAAAACGTGGAATTCAAAGTGCCCCGCGTCCTGAGGCAACCGGCATGAGCGGCATCCCCCGCGCGCCGCTGTTCCTTGGGCTGGCCGGGCTGCTCCCCTTTCTCTGGGGCGCTCTGACCTATCTGAGTGGCGATCTGAACGATTGGGGCCGTCAGGCGCTGGGGTCGCGTTTCGTTGGGCCTTATATCCAGCTTTTCTATGGCTCTGTGATCCTCAGCTTCATGTCCGGCGTGTTGTGGGGCTTTGCCACCAAAACCTCGGGCAGCAAGGCGGCGACCTGTTACGCACTGTCCGTTCTGCCCGCGCTTTGGGCGTTTTTCATGACCGGCGGCGGGCCAGTCGGTGCCGGGACGAACCTGATGTACGGGTTCGCCGGGTTACTCGTGCTGGATGCGCTGTTCTCGTACTGGCGGCTGACCCCGGTCTGGTGGATGCGCCTGCGCATCTTGCTGACCTGCGTGGTCTTGGCCTGTCTTGCGGTAGGAGTTTACCTGTGACCGACGAACGAACGATCGACGCCTATACGGCGCGTGTGGCTGACTATCTGAAAATTCCCCTGCCCCCTGAACAGCTTGAGGCGCGGCAGGCCTTTGCCGAAGCCGTCGGTGCAGGTGGCACTGTGCTGGATCTGGGCTCGGGGCCGGGATCGGACAGCGCGTTTCTGATGCGGCAAGGGCTGAAGGTACGTGCGCTGGATGCCACACCTGCCTTTGTCGATCATGCGCGCGAAAACGGCGTGGACGCGCATCTGGGCACGTTCGATGATGTCTCGGAAGTGGCGGAATATGACGGTGTCTATGCCAGCTTTTCTCTGCTGCACGCGCCGCGCGCCGATTTTTCCCGCCATCTGGGTGCAATCCACACGGCGCTGAAACCCGGTGGTCAACTGTTTCTTGGTATGAAACTGGGCACGGGCGAGCATCGCGACGGCATTGATCGATACTATACCTATTACTCGGAGGCCGAGATTGAGGCCGCTCTGACCGAAGCCGGGTTCACCATCGACCGCGCTGTCAAAGGGGTGGGCAAAGGTCTGGCCGGGTCATATGACGGGTTCATTCTGGTGTTTGCCCATGCCTGATCTTTTTGCCTATACCGATGGAGCCTGTTCCGGCAATCCCGGTCCCGGAGGCTGGGGCGTGCTGCTGCGCGCGATGGATGGCGAGACTGTCCTGAAAGAGCGAGAGCTGAGCGGCGGCGAGGCGGAAACCACCAACAACCGGATGGAACTGCTGGCGGCCATCAGCGCGCTGGAAACGCTGGAGCGGCCCTCGACACTGACCATCGTCACCGACAGTGCCTATGTGAAGAACGGCGTGACGGGGTGGATTTTCGGGTGGAAGCGAAACGGCTGGAAAACCTCGAACAAAAAGTCGGTCAAGAATGTCGATCTGTGGCAGCGGTTGGATGAGGCCGCGCAGCGGCACGAAGTGACGTGGGAATGGGTCAAGGGCCATGCAGGCCACCCCGAAAACGAACGCGCCGACGAGCTGGCGCGCGCAGGCATGGCCCCGTTCAAACCCAAGAAAGAGCAGGCGTGAGCGGGCTCGCCCTGCTGGACTACGCCTCGGTTCTGGTCTTTGCGCTGACCGGAGCCCTGGTGGCCAGTCGGGCACAGTTGGATCTGGTGGGCTTTGCCTTCATCGCCTGCCTGACGGCCGTGGGCGGGGGCACGGTTCGGGATTTGCTGCTGGACCGGCACCCGGTGTTCTGGGTGGGCCAGCCAGATTACATTCTGATCGCCTGCGGCGCGGCGGTGCTGGTGTTCTTCACCGCCCATCTGGTGGAAAGCCGGTACAATTGGCTGATCTGGCTGGACAGCTTTGCCTTGTCCATCGCCGTGGCTGCCGGAACGGGCGCCGCGCTATCGCTTGGCCAATCCGGCACCATTGTGGTGCTGATGGGCGTCACCACCGGCTGTCTGGGCGGGTTGATGCGCGATGTGGTCTGCAACGAGGTGCCGCTGGTGCTGAAACAGGGTGAACTCTATGTCTCTTGCGCCTTTGCGGGGGCTTTGACCGCGGTTGTGGCAACTCGGGCGGGACTTGAAGGCCTGCCCGCGCTTGCGCTATGCGCCCTTGTTTGCTGGGCATTGCGGGCCGGGTCGCTGTTTTTCGGATGGCAATTGCCGGTCTACAAAGCCCGGCCGCCGAGGCAATAAGGTTTAGGAATCACCAGTGACCCTCCGATGTTCATATCTGGCTTCGGCGCTGCTGCTGGCGGGATGCGCCTCTCCCTACTCGCCGGTCAGCTTCGTCGCTGAGGGGGATCAGATCGTGGCCAGCGGCACGATCGACCACACAACGCTGGGCGCGTTTGAGGAAATCATCGAAGACCATCCCGACATCAAAACGCTGGTGCTGCAGAATATCGAAGGCTCGGTCGATGATGATGCCAATGTGGTCTTCAGCCGCGTGGTGCGGCAGGAAGGGTTCGACACGGTCGTGCCTTCGGACGGGCTGGTCGCCTCGGGCGGGACAGACCTGTTTCTTGCGGGCAACCGGCGGGTGCTTGAGCCGGGCGCTTGCGTCGGCGTCCACAGCTGGGGCGGCGGCGGGTTTGTGGCCGCAGAGCTGCCCGAGGATCACCCGGAACATGATCGGTATCTGGACTATTTCACAGATATCGGCGTTGATCCCGCCTTTTATTGGTTCACATTGGACGCGGCCTCGGAAAACGAGATGCACTGGATGACCGCAGCCGAGGCGAACCGGTTCGACATGACCACGCGCAGCACTCCGCAACTGGGCAGCGCGGCCAATTGCGAAATCCGCTAGTCGTTCAGCAACCGCGCGCCGATTTCCTTGACGAATTTCGCCGCCACCATGGCCGTCATGCCATAGGGATCGCGGTGTGGGTTCAGCTCGACAATATCCGCGCCGATGAGCTGACCCTGGATGCGGTGGATCAGGTCGATCACCTCACGCGTGCTCAGCCCGCCGGGCTCGTGATGCGACACACCCGGCGCAAAAGCCGGGTCCAGAGCATCCAGGTCCAGCGACAGGTAAACCGGGCCGTCAAAGCTGATCTCAAGATCGGGACGCCAGTTGCGCATGTCGATCACCTCGACCCCGAACCTGTCGGCCTGTTCCTGTTGATGGGCGTTCATGGTGCGGATACCGACCTGCACCAGACGCTTGACCTTGCCAAGCTCCATGACGCGCGCAAACGGGCAACCATGGCCCAGCGGGCCGATCTGCTGACTGTCATAGAGGTCGGGATGGCTGTCGATATGCAGGACATTCAGCCCTTCATACCTGTCGGCATGGGCCTTGATCAGCGGATAGGCCACCGAATGATCGCCCCCCAGCGACAGCACCCGCGCACCGGATTCGATCCGGGCGGCAGCGCCGGTCTCGATCCGGTCGATGGGTTCCTGCCCTATCATCTCGAACACATCCAGATCGCCAGTGTCCCTGAAACGATCAGTCGCGCCCAGATCGGTGCCATCTTCGGCGGTCAGGTTGGCGGCCCCAGAGTGCAACGCCTCGCGGATACGGCCCGGAGCAAAGGCTGGCCCCTGCAGGAATGAGGAATGCAGGTCCAGCGGCACACCCATCAGCGCAACATCACCGGGATTCAAATCGCGGATCATTGATCACCTTTCATTTTGGGCCGCCGTCAGCGCCGCACATAAGTTTGCCACACCCAGATCACCAGCAGTGCCCCCAGCACGGCCCCGACAAAACCCGAGAGCCAGCCCATCACAGCCAGCAAGGTGCGCAGGATCAGCCCACCCACCAGCGCCCCTACGATGCCGATCAGCATGGTGGTGGGGATGTCGGCCTCGATCCGCATCAGGCGGGTGGCGAGGAAACCTGCCGCGGCTCCGATGACGATCAGGGCGACGATGGGCATGTCATTTCCTCCAATGCGTCGGCACGATGATCAGCGCACCGATCGAAGACAAAACCGCGTCCAGACCCGGCAGGCCAAAGCTGATGCCGAACATGATGCGGACGAAATAGAACAGGAAGGCCCCACCGACGCAGATGATGATCGACGGCAGGTAGCCGTTATGGGTAAAGCCCGTTTTCTCGGACAGATAGCCGACGATTCCGGCGATCACGACGGTGCCCATCAGGATCATGAACATCTGGCTTTACTCCGACGTCAGGCGGGTTCCGACCGGAATAGGCCAGCCCCGCAAGAAAGTTTCCCTATCCTGCGCGCCTTTGCCCGCCCTTTGCAAGCGCAGCAGTTCGACCGCGCCTGTGCCGCAGGCCACGGTCAGGTAGCTGTCCAGAACCTCGCCCGGTGCGCCCTGCCCGCCGGCCAGACGTGAGGCGAGAAGTTTGATCCGGTCGCCTCCGATTTCGGTCCATGCGCCGGGGAACGGAGAGAGGCCACGGATGTGCCGGTCAACCTCTGTTGCGGGAGCCGACCAGTCGACCCGCGCCTCGGATTTGTCAATCTTGGCGGCGTAGGTGACGCCTTGATCGGGCTGGGGGTCCGGGGTCAGGTCGGGGAGTTTGGTGAGTGCCTCGACGATCAGGCGCGCGCCCATTCCCGACAGGCGGTCATGGAGCTGAGCGGTGGTCTCCTCAGCCCCGATATCGGTAGCCTCGCGCAGCAAAACGGGGCCTGTGTCCAACCCTGCCTCCATCTGCATGATGCAGATGCCAGTTTCGGCGTCGCCCGCCATGATCGCGCGGTGGATCGGCGCCGCCCCGCGCCAGCGCGGCAACAGGCTGGCGTGGATGTTCAGGCAGCCTTGGGCGGGCGCATCCAGAATGGGTTGCGGCAGGATCAGGCCATAGGCCACGACCACAGCCACATCGGCATTCAGCGCTGCAAATTCGGCCTGGGCTTCGGGTGATTTCAGCGAGGTCGGATGGCGCACATCAAGGCCGAGCGCCTCGGCCCGCGCATGAACCGGGGTCGGACGGTCTTTCTTGCCACGCCCAGCAGGGCGCGGGGGCTGGCAATAGACGGCGACGATCTCGTGGCCCGCATCAACCAGAGCGTCCAGAATAGGGACCGAAAAATCGGGGGTACCCATAAAAATTATACGCATCCGTTCCTCCGTAGGATGGGGTTTCACCCCATCTTCTTGGCCTTGCGCAGCAGCATGTCGCGTTTGACCTTGCTGAGGCGGTCGAAATACATCCGCCCGTTCAGGTGGTCGATCTGGTGCTGCACGCTGGTGGCCTCGATCCCGACGAAATCGCGGCGATCGATCTGGCCCTGTTCGTTGAGGAATTTCACCGTCACCGCGCGCGGGCGTTTCACCTTGGCCGAGACGCCGGGCAGGTTCGGGCTGGCCTCATCATGTTCGCGCAGCTCGACCGAGCTGTGCAGGATTTCGGGGTTGGCCAGACGCACCGCCCGACCCCGCTGGGTCGAACCATCAACGACGGCCAGCCGCAGCATGACGCCGATCTGCGTCGCGGCGAGGCCGACGCCGGGCATCGCCTCCATCGTGTCGATCATGTCGTTCCAGATGGCGCGGATCTCATCGGTGATCTCGGGGACGTCCTCAGCCTTGGTGCGCAGGCGCTTGTCGGGCCATGGCAGGCAGGTCCGCACGGTCATGTGCGGGCCTTTTCGCGCTTGAGCTTCTGCATTTTTCGCGTGATCATTTGGCGTTTAAGCGGCTTGAGATAATCGATGAACAGCTTGCCGTTCAGATGGTCGATCTCATGCTGCACGCAGGTGGCCCAGAGATCGTCGAACGTTTCCTGTTGCAAATTGCCGTCACGGTCCAGCCATGTGACGTCCACCGTTTTGGGGCGGGTGACCTCGGCATATTGCTCGGGGATCGACAGGCAGCCTTCCTCGTAGACATTGGTCTCGTCCGAGGCGGCAATGACCTCGGGGTTGAACATCACCAGCGGTCGCGGGGCCTCGCCTTCTTCCTTGACGCAATCCACCACGATCAGCCGATCCAGCACGCCGATCTGGGGCGCGGCCAGACCGATGCCGGGCGCGTCATACATCGTCTCCAGCATGTCGTCGGCCAGTTTGCGCAGGTCGTCGGTGATATCGGCCACCGGCGCGCAGACCTTTTTCAGGCGGGGGTCGGGATGGATCAGGATATTGCGTTTCATGGGGCTGATTTAGGCCATCGCGCCCGCCACCGCAACGGCCCCCTTGCACATGGCGGAATTGCGGTTAGCTTTCGCCTCGACAGATGGAGATGACATGACTTTCAACGACCTGATCGACCGCCGGGGCACCAACAGCTCGAAATGGGACAAGATGGAGCGTCTTTACGGCGTCTCGCCCGAGGATGGGCTGGCGATGTGGACAGCCGATTCCGACTATGCCACCGCCCCTTGCGTGATCGAAGCGGTGCGCAAGGCGGCGGATCATGGGGCGTTTGGTTATTCGTGGGCGCACCCCGACTATCTGAATGCGATCCAATGGTGGATGAAGACCCGTCACAACTGGGCGATCGACACCGATTGGATTCTGACTTCGCAGGGTCTGGGCAATGCGATTGCGCTGTGTCTGGATGTCTGGAGCGAGCCCGGGGATGGGATCGTCATCTTCTCGCCCGTTTACCACGAGTTTGCCCATAAGGTGAACAAG
This sequence comes from Ruegeria sp. AL1, assembly GCF_056540905.1. Classification (NCBI taxonomy): domain Bacteria; kingdom Pseudomonadati; phylum Pseudomonadota; class Alphaproteobacteria; order Rhodobacterales; family Roseobacteraceae; genus Ruegeria; species Ruegeria sp. AL1. Next base: position 268,694 of record NZ_JBQFXP010000005.1, on the reverse strand, counting down.
GCGGGCCGCCGCGTTGTTGAATGCCCGCTGATGCGGGACGGCGAGACCTATGCGCTGGATCTGGACGATGCGCAGTCGCGGCTGGACGGGTCCGAGAAACTGCTGCTGTGGTGCTCGCCGCAGAACCCTTCGGGCCGGATCTGGACGCCCGAGGAGTTGCGCGCGGTGGCGGCGTTTGCCGAACGCAACGGGTTGATCCTTGTGTCCGACGAGGTTCACCACGATCTGGTCTATCCCGGCCATAGCTTCGTGCCGATGGATGTGGCCGTACCGGATGCGCGCCCATGGACCGTGACGCTGACGGCGGCATCGAAGACATTCAACATCGCAGGCCAGCGCACCGGCAACTTGATCATCCCCGACGCCAAGCTGCGGGCTGAGATGCGGCACCGGTTGCAGACGCTGGATTATGATCCCAGCGCGCTGGGGGTGGCGATGATTACCGCCGCTTATAGCCCCGAAGGTGCGGAATGGGTCGACGCGCAGGTCGCGCATCTGGCCGAGAACTGCAGGGTGTTCGACGCCGCAATCGCCGAAATTCCGGGCTTGTGGTCGATGCCGCTGCAGGCGACCTTTCTGGCTTGGGTCGATTTCTCGGGCACCGGGATGGATCACGCCGAGTTTGTGCGTCGCCTGCGCGAAGACGCCCGCATCGCCACCTCATCTGGACCCGGCTTCGGCACAGGGGGCGAAACGTTCGAACGATTCAATCTGGCCACGCAGCGCGCGCGCGTGGAAGAGGCCTGCAGGCGACTAAAGGCTGCGTTCAGCGATTTGCAGTAATACTGGTCCGGCGGCCTGACGGTCGGGCAGCGCCCTACTCGTCAACCCCCAACAAAGCGATCGGCGCATCCGGCGCGCGATAGAAATCCAGCGGAGCTTTGTCGGCGGCCACGGTGTTGCGCTTGAATTCATAGCGCATCTCCCCGGCGGCTTCCTCATCCGCGATGATCAGACATTGGTACATGTGATTGGCGCCGTCGTAGATATCGACCAACCCGCGCAGTCGAGGTGTGGTTTCAGCCTCGACGGTGAATCCATCCTTCCACAATGTTAAAATTTTGAAGGTATTGTCGCCCATTTCCACCCGCAAACGGCTGGATTTCTTCAGGGTCGCGATTCGGGCTGCATCCAATTCAGCGCGAATTTCCTTTGAAACATAGGTACTCATAATAAGGTTCCCCCCCTTAACACTCTCTATTGTGGCCCAGAATTTGTAAAAATCCAGTGAACTGCGTCACGTGATCCAGACAAGGCGCGATCTGTTGCGCAACAATCCCGGATTGTGCGTGGGTGCAGGCCACATGCGCGCGCGATGAAATAGGAACATCCGTTGCGACGTCCTATCTTTGCCCCAATCGCAAAGCGAAAGGACAAACAATGGGCCTGCTTGTTGACGGTGTCTGGCATGACACCTGGTATGACACCAAATCCAGCGGCGGGGCGTTCAAACGCTCGGCGGCGCAATTTCGCAACTGGATCACCGCCGATGGCGCGCCCGGCCCCTCGGGACGTGGCGGGTTCGAGGCTGAATCGGGGCGCTATCACCTCTATGTCTCTCACGCGTGCCCCTGGGCACATCGCACCCTGATTTTCCGAGCGCTGAAGGGGCTGAGCAATCACATCTCGGTCTCGGTCGTGCATCCTGACATGCTGGACAAGGGCTGGACGTTTGAAACGGACACTCATGGCGCCACAGGCGACAAGCTGTTCGGACATGATTTTGCCCACCAGATCTATACCCGCGCCGATCCCAACTATTCGGGTCGGGTCACGGTGCCGATCCTGTGGGACAAGGTGGAAAAGACCATCGTCTCGAACGAAAGCTCCGAGATCATCCGCATGTTCAACTCGGCCTTCAACGGGATCACCGGCAACTCAGACGATTACTGGCCCGAGGCAATGCGGGACGCGATCGAAGAGGTGAACGCGCGCATCTATTCAGACGTCAATAACGGGGTCTACAAATGCGGTTTCGCCACCTCGCAACAGGCTTATGACGCCGCCATTGGCCCGCTGTTCGACACGCTGGATTGGCTTGAGGATCGTCTGGCCCGCAACCGCTATCTGATGGGCGATCGCGTGACCGAGGCCGACTGGCGGCTGTTCACCACGCTGATCCGGTTCGATCCGGTTTATCACCTGCATTTCAAATGCAACCGGCGGCGGTTGATCGATTATCCGAACCTATGGGCCTATACGCGAGAGCTGTACCAGTGGCCGGGCGTGGCCGAGACAGTCAACATGAACCACATCGTGCGCCACTACCACTATAGTCACGAAAGCATCAATCCGCACCGGATCATCCCGGTGAACCCGGTGCTGGATTACGCGGAACCGCATGGGCGGGATCAGCGTCCGGCGGCGTAATGTTCCACCATGGCCGCCAGATCCTCGGGCGGGGTCGAGCTTTGCACATAAGCGCAGGCATTGGCGCTGTGGGCAAAGATGGACCCGTCCGAGAAGAAGGTGGTGTTGGTGACAAAGATCACCCGCGCGTCAGGCCGGCGGTAGCTGGCGAAATCCGCCACCGCCAGCGCGCTGCCGGTTTCCAGAACCAGATCCAGCACGATGATCTCAAAATCAGTGCCGTACAACGCGAGGATCGCCGCCTCTTGCGTTCCGACCAAGGTCACCTCGGCGCCCTGCCTTTGCAGATGCCGCTGCCAGACCCGACCAAGATCGGGGTTACTCTCAACAATCAGTACTTTCATTTGCAACAACCTCGGCACGTGATATGGGTGAGTAGGTGCCGACCCTTGTGATCCGTGATCACGCGATTTCCTTAACAAAGTGTTAACGACAGCCGCACAGAACGGTGATCCGGCGGATTCGCTTGTGCGAACGGCAAAAATCCGCTTGAAGCAGCAAGACTTGGCGATTCCGGCAGGGGCAGATGGTGGAAACGGTAGACAGATTGAATCCCCGGGGCGCACGCGATCATGGCGGCGGGTTGGACGGAGCCATGGCGCGCTTTGGCGGCGCGCGGGGCGACTGGATCGACCTGTCGACCGGGATCAACCCGCACGCTTACCCGGTCGCGGGGCTGCAGCCTGCGGATTGGATGGAACTGCCTGATCATGGCGCGTTTGAACGGCTGTCGGATGCCGCGCGCAGTTTCTGGGGCGTGCCGGACGGGGCGGCCATTCTGCCGGTGCCTGGGGCTTCGGCAGTGATTGCGCGTATCCCGGCACTGGCGGCGGCGGGCCGGGTCCAGATCACTCCGCCCACCTATAACGAACACGCGGCAGCCTTTGCGGCGCAGGGCTGGCAGGTGCAGGAGACCGGCCCGGCCGAGGCGCGCGTGATCGTGCATCCTAACAATCCCGATGGCCGCCTCTGGCAACAGGCAGATGCCAATGCCGCACTCACTGTTATCGATGAAAGCTTCTGCGATGTCGCGCCCGAGGCGTCATTGGTGCGGCTGGCCGAACGGCCCGGCGTGATCGTGCTGAAAAGCTTTGGCAAATTCTGGGGGCTGGCAGGTCTGCGGCTGGGCTTTGCCATTGGCCATCCCGACCTGATCGCGCGGTTGAACGATCTGACCGGGCCGTGGGCGGTCTCCGGCCCCGCCCTGCGGATCGGCGCGCAGGCGTTGCGCGATGTGCACTGGGCCGAGGACACACGGGTGCATTTGGAGAATGAGGCGACGCGATTGGACCAGCTTGTGCTGGCCAAGGGCGCGCATCTGGTCGGCGGCACCAGCCTGTTCCGACTCTATGAGGTGGATGACGCCGCCGCGTGGCAGGATCGCCTTGCCCACGCGCATATCTGGAGCCGCATCTTCCCCTATTCCACAACGTATCTGCGCCTCGGCCTGCCGCCCGCCGATGGCTGGGCACGGCTGGAGGCCGCGCTGTGAGCACCGCCTTCGTCCTGATCTGCGCACTGTGTCTGGACGCCGCCTTGGGCGAACCCGACTGGCTGTGGTCGCGCCTTCGCCATCCGGCGGTGATGATCGGAAACACTATTGGCTGGTTGGATAAGCGCATGAACCAAGGCACGCAGCGGCGGCTGAAGGGGTTCACAGTGGTTTTGCTGCTGGTGCTGTGCGCGTTTGCTCTGGGTCGGGTTCTTGCGCTGCTGGGACCGGTGGCCGAGATCGTGATTTGTGCAGTCCTGCTGGCGCAGAAATCACTTGTCGAGCATGTGCGCGCTGTAGGCGACGGCCTGCGCAGCACGCTGGCCGAGGGGCGGGCGCAGGTCGCAATGATCGTCTCACGCGACACGCGCGACATGAGCGAGGCGCAGGTCGCGCGATCCGCCATCGAAAGCGCAGCAGAAAACCTCAGTGACGGGGTGATTGCTCCGGCGTTCTGGTTTCTGATCGGGGGGCTGCCGGGGCTGCTGATCTACAAGGCCGTCAACACCGCAGACAGCATGATCGGCTATCGCAATGACAAATACGCGGCCTTCGGCTGGGCCGCCGCACGGTTGGACGATCTGCTGAACCTGATCCCGGCGCGGCTGACATTCCTGCTGATCGTGGCGCTGTCCGGCCAATGGTCTCGCTGGGCCGAGATGGTGGCGGATGCCCGTCGTCACGTCTCACCAAACGCAGGCTGGCCCGAGGCCGCCATGGCGCGGGCGCTCAACGTCGCGCTGGCCGGGCCGCGCAGCTATGACGGGCAGATGCGTGAGCTGGCCTGGGTCAACGGCGATGCCCCGCGTGACATCGGCGCGGCGGGGATTTTCCGCGCATGTGACATGCTGTGGCGCGTCTGGGGGCTTGCGCTTGGGTTGATCTCGGTGTGGGTTGGGGTCAGCCTGATCTTTTGAAGGACGCCGGATGCGCTTTCTCTCTGCCCTCGTGGCCACCGCCCTGTTCGCCTCGCCCGCCTTCGCCCAATGCGGCGGCGGGTTCAATGCCTTCGTGAAGGGCCTGAAATCCGAGGCGGCTGATCGTGGTTATGACGCCGCAACCGTCAACGCCTTCTTCCAAGGCGTCCAGCAGGACAATGCGGTGCTGAAAGCCGACCGGGCGCAGGGGGTGTTTCAGAAACCATTCATTGAGTTTTCGCGCCGCCTGATCTCGCAAAACCGGATCGACCGGGGCAAGGCGATGTCGCAGAAATACGACGCGGTGTTTGACCGGATCGAGGCGGAATACGGCGTCTCGCGCGGCGTGCTGCTGGCCTTCTGGGCGTTCGAGACCGATTACGGCGCGGTGCAGGGTGACTTCAACACCCGCAACGCGCTGGTGACGCTGGCCCATGACTGCCGCCGCCCCGAACTGTTCCGGCCGCAGATCTTCGCCGCCATCGAGCTGTACGATCAGGGCGATTTCGACCCCGCCCGCACCACCGGCGCTTGGGCGGGTGAGATCGGCATGGTGCAGATGCTGCCGCAGGACATTCTGGACAATGGCGTGGACGGGGATGGGGACGGCAAGGTCTCGCTGAAAACTTCGGCCCCGGATGCGCTGATGTCGGGGGGCAAGATGCTGTCGCATCTGGGTTGGCAACCGGGCCAGCCATGGCTGCAAGAGGTGACGGTGCCTGCAGATATGGACTGGTCCCTGTCCGGTCCGGGCAAGCCGCGCGCCGTGTCTGACTGGCAGGCGATGGGCGTCAAGGCGCGCAGCGGATCGCTGGCGAACCTGCCCGCCTCGCTGATCCTGCCGCAGGGGCACAAAGGGCCCGCCTTTCTGGCCTATCCCAATTTCGACGTCTATTTCGAATGGAACCAGAGCTTTGTCTATGTCCTGACCGCCGCCTATTTCGGGACGCGGCTGGAGGGTGGTCAGATCTATGACGCAGGCAACCCGGCACCGGGGCTTTCGGGAGCGCAGATGAAGCAACTGCAGAGCAAGCTGCAGGCGCGCGGGCATGATGTCGGCAAGATCGACGGCATTCTGGGCGCAGGTACGCGGGCTGCGGTTCAGGCCGAACAGGTGCGGCTGGGGCTGCCTGCGGATGCGTGGCCGACGGCGGAGTTGTTGGGGCGGTTGTAAAGGACAAGGACCTCAATCTGGCCAACCGCACTATACCTCACCAAGTAAGAACTCGCACATGTTTCGCATTGCTTTTCACGCAATCCTAATTCTCTTACTGACGATCCTTACGCAATTGGGCGGCCTCGCTTGGCTCGCTGCTCTATTCTTCAGAAGACGTCTGATTGCCTTTGTATTGGCTTACACCGGACTTTCGGTGGCTGCTATCTTTGTGGCACCAGTGTTTGGTCGCACAGCGCTTAGCTGCTTTGACGACGGCCCACTGGAAGTTCAAAGCTGGATGTATTGCGCGCTGAACAGAAACTATGTTTCACCCGAACTCAAACAAGTATTGATCGATACTGCGGGCAAGGTCGAACATCGCCACCCTGGAACCACCACCTTGGTTTTGGACGCGAGTTTTCCATTTGTGACCGGATTCCCTTTGCTTCCGCATTTGTCACATGATGACGGTGAAAAAGTTGATCTAGCATTCTACTATTCAGACAGTTCGGGTTACTTGCGCGGTGCAACACGCTCACCCATTGGGTATTTTGCATTCGAAAACGGGCCTACAGAATGCACATCAAAGTGGCCTACGCTCAGGTGGGATTTGGGTTTTGCTCAACCGCTTTGGAGCACCTTCAACATTGATGAAGGCCGAATGCGCACGGTTCTTGGGGTGCTAACGCAAGACGAACGGGTCGCAAAAATCTTTGTTGAGCCGCACCTTGTCGATCGTCTGAATGCTGCCCATCCAAAAATACGTTTTCAGGGCTGCCGGGCCGCGCGCCATGATGATCACATCCACATCCAGCTATAGATTTATTTCAGGTAGCACTCACTCTGGCCTGACCGGATACCGGTCGCCCTTCTCATCAATCAGGATCAATCGCCCGCCGCTGCGCACATACAGATCGCAGCGTTCGAAGCCGTTGCGATAGGCGATGCAGATACTGCCATCCTCGGCGATGGAATAGGTGCCAAAGGCGGATTCTCCGCTGGCGTAGGTGTAGGAATAGGCCCCTCCAGCCGAGTATTTGGACTGACCGTCGTCGAAAAAGGTCAGAGTGCGGCCAGCCAGACCGTTCAGTTCCTCGGCGGATAACGGGATATCTCCGGGTTTGGTGGCCCATTCGGCGGCCATCACTGGGCTGGCAGCCAGCAGAGCAAGGATCAGATAGCGGGTCATGCGGGCAGTCTAGCCCGAAGCGCCCTGCAACAGGCATAACGATGCAGTTATCGGTCAGGCGACCATCTGCTCGGCTTTCTTGAGGTCAACGGAGACCAACTGACTGACACCCTGTTCCTGCATGGTCACACCAAACAGCCGGTCCATCCGCGCCATGGTCACGGCGTGGTGGGTGATGATCAGGAACCGGGTGTCGGTCTGGCGGCACATCTCGTCCAGCAGGTCGCAGAACCGGGTGACGTTGGCGTCATCGAGCGGGGCGTCGACCTCGTCCAGCACGCAGATCGGGGCCGGATTGGCGAGGAAGACGCCAAAGATCAGCGCGGTGGCGGTCAGGGTCTGTTCCCCGCCCGACAACAGGCTGAGGGTCGAGAGCTTCTTGCCCGGCGGCTGGCACATGATCTCAAGCCCCGCATCCAGCGGATCGTCGCTTTCGACCATGACCAGATTAGCCTCACCACCGCCAAAGAGGTGCTTGAACAGCATGGCGAAGTTGGAATTCACCTGTTCGAACGCCGTCAGCAGGCGTTCGCGGCCTTCGCGGTTGAGGCTGGCGATGCCGCTGCGCAGGGCTTTGATCGCCTCTTCCAGATCGGCCTTTTCGCCGTTCAGGGTGTCGAATTCTTCCTGAACTTCTTTGCTGTCTTCTTCGGCGCGCAGGTTCACCGCACCCATGGCGTCGCGCTGGCGTTTGTGGCGATTGACCTCGGCCTCTAGCGCATCGGCGGCGGGCATCTGGTCGGGGTTCACGTCCAGCTGGTTGAGCAACTGGTTGGGCGTCAGTTGCTGATCCTCGGCGATGCGTTCTGCCGCCGCCATCACGCTTTCCTTGGCGGCGTCACAGCGCGCCTCGGCTGCCGCACGGGTTTCGCGGGCTTCCGACGCCTGACGTTCCGCTTCGCGTTCGGCCAGCACCACCTCGCGCTGCGCGGTCTCGGCCTCGGCCAGCTTGTCGGCGGCCTCGGCTCGGCGGGCCTCAGCTGTTTCGATCAGTTCATTCAGTTCCTCGCGTGCCTCGGCAATCTCGCCGGGGGCGGCCATGGCCTCTTGCAGTTCCTCCTCCGAGCTTTCCTTGCGTTCGGCCAGTTCCGCGATGCGTTTTTCCGCTGTTTCAAGACGGTGCTTCCAGCCGCTGAGATCTTTCGTCACCTCCTGGCTGCGCCTTGTGCGGGCCTCGCCCTCGCGGCGCAGCTCATCATGGGTTGAGCGGTGGGTCAGCATGGTGATCCGCGCGGCCTCGACCGTCTGTTTGATGTCCTCGACCTGCGCGCGGGCGCTGTCGAGATCGCCCAGACCGGTCAACGCGCCTTCGGCCTCGCGCAGTTGGGCGCGGGCAGACATAGCGTCTTCCTTGTGGCGGTCGACGGCGAGGGTCAGGGTTTCCAGCTTGCCCTGCGCAAGATTGCGATCCGCCTCGGCCCGACTCAGCTGGCGCGCGGTGTCGGCCATGCGCTGATCGGCGGCGCGGCGGGCCTCTCGCGCGCGGCGGTCGGCTTCGGTCACGTCGGCCAGTTGCTGCGACAGCGCCTCATGCGCGGCGCGGGCCCCGTCGGCCTGCGCCTCGGTGCGGGTGAGTTCCTGTTTCAGTGTCTCAAGCTTATTGAGTTGTTCCAGCCGCAGGGCGGCGGCGCTTGGGGCGTCCTCGGCCCAGGCGCGGAACCCGTCCCAGCGCCACAGGTCGCCCGAGCGCGAGACCAGACGTTGACCGGGTTTCAGCGAGGCTTGCAGGCGTGCGCCCTGATCTGCGTCGACCAGACCAATCTGCGCAATGCGGCGGCTGAGGCGGTCGGGGCCGGAGATGTGCAGGGCCAGCGGTTCGGCCCCATCGGGCAGCGGTTGATCGGCGTCATAGCCTGCAACCTGCACCCAGCCAGATGGCCCGTCGCCTTCGACCAAAGGCGCGCGCAGGTCATCGGCCAAAGCCGCGCCCAACGCCTTTTCATAGCCCGGTGCCACCCGCAGCAGGTCCAGCACCTGTCCGCCTTCGGCGGTGTCGCGTTCGACCAGTTTGGCCAGCGCGGTGGTTTCGGCCCGGATCGCGCCCAACTCACCTTCGGCCTCTGACCGCTTGGCACGGGCCTCGGCCTCACGCGCCTGCGTGTCGTTGCGCAGCTCATCGGCGGCGGCGAGCGCTTCTTCGGCGGCCTCGGCGGCTTCGCGGGCTTCCTCTTCGCCCTCTTGCGCAGCCTCGAACGCCTCATTGGCGCGGATCAGGGCGGTTTTGGCGTCATCCACGGCGGCGCGGGCTTTTTCTTCTTCGCCCTCGGACCGGGCCAGTGTCTTGCGGCTGTCTTCAACCAGTCGCTGCGCCGATTGGTGACGGGCGACCAGGCGGGCCATGTCTTCGGTCTGCTGCGAGAGGTGATCTTCGCGATCCTGCAGAACCGACGCGGCCTCGCGGGCGATCTCGGCAGCCTCAGCGACCTTTTCGTCATAACCTTCGGCGGCTTTGGCAAGCTCGCGGGCCTCCCACTCCAGCCGTTCAATCATCTCTCCCGCATCCCGGTTCAGGCCGGATTCGCGTTCGATATCGTTGCCAAGCTGCTGGATGCGGTTGGTCAGGGTTTCAATGGTCTGGCGGGCGCGGGTTTCCTGATCCGAAAGCTGGTCGCGCTGTACCTGCTGGCGTTGCAGGACAGCGGCGGCGATGGCCTCTTCCTCACGCAAGGGCGGCAGGGTCTCTTCGATCCGGGCGCGCTTGGCGGCAGCTTCGCGGGCGGCGGCTTCGGCGCGTGACGCTTCGGTGAGACGCTCGCGCAGCTTTTCCTCGGCCTGTTGGCGGGCCATGTCGGCCTCTTTCCAGCGGCGATAGAGCAGCATCCCTTCGGCCTGCCGCAACTGCTCACCAATCTCGCGATAGCGGGCGGCCTGACGGGCCTGACGGGCTAATTGCGCCAATTGACCGCCCAGCTGTTCCAGCACGTCATCGACGCGAGTCAGGTTCGCCTCGGTGCCTTTCAGTTTCAACTCGGCTTCATGGCGGCGCTGATAGAGGCCGGAGATGCCCGCAGCCTCTTCCAGAATGCGCCGACGCGCGCGGGGTTTGGCGTTGATCAACTCCGCAATGCGGTTCTGACCCACCAGCGCCGGGGAATGCGCTCCGGTCGAGGCATCGGCGAACAGCATCTGCACGTCGCGGGCGCGGACGTCCTTGCCGTTGGTCTTGTAGGCGCTGCCCACGTCGCGGGTGATGCGGCGGACAATTTCCAACTGGTCGCTTTCGTTGAAGCCCGACGGCGCGAGCCGTTCCGAGTTGTCCATGGTCAGGACCACCTCGGCAAAGTTGCGAGCCGGGCGCGTTGCGGCACCGGCAAAGATCACATCCTCCATCGCGCCACCGCGCATGGATTTGGGTCGGTTTTCGCCCATCACCCAGCGCAAGGCTTCCAGCAGGTTGGACTTGCCGCAGCCATTGGGACCAACAACGCCGGTCAGCCCGTCCGCGATGATCAGATCGGTCGGGTCCACGAAGCTTTTGAAGCCGGTCAGTTTGAGTTTGCTAAAGCGCAATGGCTGCTCTTGGTATGATTCCTCTGACTACAAACTCTGCGCAAGGGAGGGGCAAGGTGTCAACGTGATTGCGCAGGATATGGGAGTTTGGGCGAAGTTATCCACAACATCTTGGCAAAACTACGCGCGGGCCCACGTATCTTAGTACGGCGTGCATTCAAAAACCTGATAGCCGTAGCCACCCGAATAGCCATAGTTGACGCATTCATAGGATCGCATCATGAGCGCGCCAAAAATCAACTTTTCTCCAAGTTCCTGATCGCAGCCCAACACCCCCACGGTCACCGCCGCATCGCCCAGAACGTCCAGCAGAGGGCAGCCCGAAACCTGCGCCATGGCCAAAACGGCGCGGTCGCGGATCGGGCCCAAACGCGGAGCGTATTGGGGGTTCACGCGCACTGCCTCGGCCAAGGCATCATTCACGCGGACATCGAAAACGCTGCCATTGACCTCGACCCGCGTCGCGGGCAGGCCCCGGAAATGAGGCGAAGCGCCCGAGCAGGCGGCAAGCAACAGAAATGCGAACAGACGGATCATGCCGCCTTTCTAGCCGCACGATGGTTAATGAAACCTTTCGCGCCTCAGGCACGCAACACTTCGCCCAACCGACGAATGCCTTCACGGATTGTCGGCTCATCGGAGTTCGAGAAACTCAGGCGGATGGTATTTTCTCCGGACCCGTCCGGAAAAAATGCCCGCCCCGGTACAAAGGCCACTTTGACTGTATCCAGCGACCGCCGCAAAAGAGCAGCACCGTCTTTTCCGGCGGGCAGCGTCACCCATATGAACATACCGCCCTCGGGTCTGGTCCAATCGACTCCGTCGGGCATATGCTCCCGCAGCGCTTGCAGCATCACATCCCGCCGTGCGCCATAGACGCGCCGCAGCGTTGGTATATGCGTATCAAAACAACTGTTCGCCACCTGTGCGATGACCATCTGGTTGATCGTTGCCGAATGCAGATCGGCCGCCTGTTTCAACAGAACCAACTGAGAAATAACCGGTCTGGCCGCAACAACCCAGCCCACCCGCAGACCCGGCGACAGCGTCTTGGAAAAACTCCCGCAATAGATCGTGCGGCAGGCCTCGATCGAACCCTTTCGCTGGACCTCCAACGCCAGAACCGGCGGAATGGCGGGGCCGTCGTAGCGCAATGACTGATAGGCCCCATCCTCGATCACGGCGCAATTCAGGTCGTCGGCGAGGTCGAGCAAGGTTTCACGCCCGCGACGGTCAACCGTTTCACCTGTCGGGTTGGCAAAATCGGGAGAGAGATAGGCGAACTTCACCGAACCTTCACCAGCAGCAGCCTTGTATTCTTCAGCTCTGCGGTTGCCGTGGATGCTCAGCCGGTCGAACCGGGGTTCGTAAGCATTGAACGCCGCCAATGCTCCCAGGTAGGTCGGCCAGCCGACCAGAGTAGTATCACCAGCGGAAAGATACAGCTTACCAAGGTAGTCGAGCGCTTGCTGCGAGCCCGAGGTGATCAGCACATTGTCGATCCCGCAGCTCACGCCAAGCTGTTTCATGTAATCGACGATCCACTCGCGCAGAGGCGGATGCCCCTCGCTCACGGAATACTGTAACGCCTGCGCTTTGTTCTGGGCCGTCAACGCAGACTGGAATGCAGAGGCAAAAGCCTCGGCCGGGAACAGATCGGCATCTGGAATGCCACCTGCGAAAGAGATGATTTCCGGCTGCTCCAACACCTTGAGCAACTCGCGGATTTCTGACGCTTTCATGCGTGCAGCGCGCGTCGCAAAACCTGTTTCCATTGGCCAAACCCTCCTGCCTGAAAGGCACGCTAGCGGGTCAGAATTTAAAGTCAATAATGCTGACCTAATATGACGACAGATGTGACAGCTTTTCTTGAACACCTATGGATTACGTGGTCATATGTTTTGACCGATTTCGAATGAAGCGACATGCCCTTTCAAAAAATCCACTCTGAAAAACTGTCTCTGGCCGTAGTGCGCCAGATCGAGCTTCTGATCCTGCGTGGCATCCTGCGCCCCGGAGAGCGGCTGCCCCCGGAACGGGATCTGGCCGAACGCATGGGCGTATCGCGCCCGTCGCTGAGAGACGCAATTTCGCAGTTGCAGGAACAGGGTTTACTGACCGCAAGGGCCGGGTCCGGCATATATGTGGCCGAGGTGCTGGGCTCTGCCTTTTCCCCGGCGCTGATCCGGTTGTTTGGCAGCCATGACGAAGCGGTGTCCGATTACCTGTCTTTTCGCCGCGACATGGAGGGGCTGGCGGCCGAGCGCGCGGCGCGGCTGGGGTCGGAAAGCGATCTGAAGGTGGTGCAGACCATTTTCGACAAGATGGAGGCCGCGCATAACCGCAATGCGGCGCAGGATGAGGCTGATCTTGATGCGCAGTTTCATATGTCCATCATCGAGGCCAGCCATAACGTCATCATGTTGCATATGATGCGATCTATGTATGACCTGTTGCGTCAGGGCGTGTTCTATAATCGCCAGTTGATGTTCCAGCAGCGCACCACGCGCGAGGCCATTCTGGATCAGCACCGCGCCATCAACTCGGCGCTGCAGCAGCGCGACCCCGAGGGCGCACGGAAGGCGATCGACCATCATCTGAGCTTTGTTGAAAGCTGCATGTCCGACCAGCAAAAGGCCAACCGGAACGAAGCCATTGCACAGCAGCGCCTGAAGCATGAAACCGGCGAAGTCTGATGTTTATCGGCCACCTACCCGGAGCGTATCTGACCTTTCGGATTGCAGCTCCAGGTCTCGGCAGGCTTGCTTTCGCGGCGGCGATGGTAGGGGCCGTTGCCCCTGATATCGATATTCTTTGGTTCTATCTTGTCGACGACCGGGGACACCACCACCACTCCTACCTGACGCATCGCCCGATCATCTGGGCGGGCTTTTTCCTCGCCGGGTTGATGATACGTAAATGGGCCTTGAGAACCGGTACCTTCCTGACCTTCTTTGGTGCCGGAGGGCTGGTTCATATGGTGCTGGATTCGATCACCGGGGAGGTTGCGTGGCTCTGGCCGTTTTTAGACGCAACGCATCCGCTGGTCGTGGTGCAGGCCACCCATTCTCATTGGATATTGTCCTTCCTCAACCATTGGACGTTCAAGGTTGAGATCGCGATTACGCTGATTGCATTGCTTGTCTGGTTTCTCAGTTGGCGAAGAACCTGAGAGAACGAAAAAACCCGAGCGCCTGAGGCCCTCGGGTTCATTCAAAAAATTTGTCTACAGATCAGTGCAGCTTTTCATCGACATCCGCGATGGCTGCGTCGATCAGCTTGTTCGCCTGCGTCGCAGTCATCTGCTTGGCCAGAACCGCGTTGGCTGCCGAAACGGCCACGGTGATGGCCTGATCGCGCACCTCTTTCACAGCCGAGGCTTCGGCCGATGCGATCTGATCCTGCGCGGCTGCCAGACGGCGGGCGATGGATTGTTCCAGATCGACCTTGGCTTGCTCGGCCGCGCGGACGGCGTCTTCGCGGGCTGCCTCGACGATGGCGTCGGCCTGACCTTGAACTTCGCGCTGCTTGCGCTCATACGAGGCAAGCAGGCTGCGCGCTTCTTCATGCAGGGCCCGGGCTTCGTCCAGTTCGGACTGGATGCCCGCGGCCCGGTTGTCCAAAGCGCCGCCGATCATGCCGGGGACCTTGAAGTAGAACAGGACCGCGATGAAGACGATGAAGCCCAACAGGACCACAAAGTCGGTATTGCCAAGCGAGAAGAACGGGCCGCTTGCGGCCAGCGCGGGGCTGGCAGCGCCAAGGGTCAGGATAAGGGCAAGAGTGTTCCGCATGTCACTTATCCTTTCGTCTGCGCGTCTACGGCACTGTTGATAGCTTTGGCATCTGCCTCGCCGCCCAGTGCGGTGACCAGTTCAGCCGCCGTATCCTTGGCAACCACTTGAATGCTTTCCAGCGCACCGGCACGGATGTCGGCAATTGCCTTTTCCGATTCAGCCGCCTTGGCAGCGATTTCCGCGTCCGCCTTGGCAATCGCGTCATCCAGACCAGACTGGATTTCGGCACGTGCTTCGGCAGCGATACGCTGCGCTTCGGCACGGGCATCGGCCAGCGCCTTGTTATAGGCCTCTTCGGCCTCGACCGCCTTGGCCTTCAGATCTTCGGCCGCAGCCAGGTCATTTGTAATGGTCCCCTGACGTTCAGCCAGGATTGCCGCGATGCGGGGCAGAGCCACGCGAGACAGGACCAGAAAGATGACGACCAGCGTAATGACCAGCCAGAAAATCTGGTTGGGGAACCAATCGAAGCAGAGCTGCGGCATACCGATCGCCGACCCATGAGAGTCAACGCAGGTGCCAGCTACTTCTTTGGCAAGGGGTTCAGTCGCCATGATGTCCTCCGTCGGAACGTTGTCTTTACAACAGGTGGGCCGCTATGGCTTGGGCCCACCTGCGCGTAAGGATCAGGTTCCGCAGATTAGACGGCGAACATCAGCAGCAGCGAGACCAGGAATGCAAAGATGCCCAGCGCTTCTGCGAATGCGATACCGATGAAGAGGGTTGCGGTCTGCGAAGCAGCCGCCGAAGGGTTGCGCAGGGCGCCGGCCAGGAAGTTGCCTGCAACGTTGCCCACCCCGATTGCGGCTGCGCCGGAACCGATTGCTGCCAGGCCTGCGCCGATGTGTGCGAGATCGCCTTCCATGATGTGTCTCCTTACGAATTGGAAGTTTCGATGTTGGGTGTTCGGACCTTAGTGCGACGGATGCAGCGCATCCTTGAGGTATACACAGGTCAGAATGGTGAATACGTAGGCCTGAATGAAGGACACGAGGACCTCGAGGCCGTACATTGCGGTGATCGCCAGAACCGACACGGGCGAGATCACGGCAATCGCGGCAAAGCCTGCGAACACCTTGATCACCGCGTGGCCAGCCATGACGTTACCGGCAAGACGAATGGAGTGGCTGACCGGGCGTACGAAGTACGAGATCAGCTCGATGATCGCCAGAACCGGGCGCAGCGCCAGAGGCGCGCTGGAAACCCAGAACAGGCCCAGAAACGCGGCACCGTTCTTAACGAAACCCAGAACGGTCACGGTCAGGAACACGGCCAGCGCCAGCGGGATGGTCACGGCGAAATGCGATGTGGTGGTGAAGGATGTGGGGATCATCCCAAGGAAGTTCGCGCAGACGATGAACATGAAGAGGGTCATGACATAGGGGAAGTACTTGACGCCTTCCTTGCCGCAGATGTCTTCCAGCATCTTGTAGATGAAGCCATAGGCCAGTTCGGCCACCGACTGCATCCGGGTCGGAACAATCGCGCGCTTCGAGGTGCTGAGCACCAGCAGGCCGAAGATCGCGGCAATCGCCAGGAACATCCACAGGGTCACGTTGGTGGGCGTGTACCAGGCAATCGCACCGTCGCCAAAGAGCGGCTTGACGATGAACTGGTCCATCGGGTGGAATACCAGGCTGCTGCCTTCTGCTGCGGTGGTCTCGGTCGCCACGTTCAGTCCCTCTCGTCCTTCTCGGCCGCGCTTGCAGCCGCTTGTTTATCTTGAACCTCTTTCGCGCTGCGGAGCATAACCTTCACGCCCGCGACAAGGCCCAGCAATGTGAACAGCACCAGAAAGATCGGGATCGTCCCGAGCAGGCTGTCCAGCCCGTATCCGATGCCAAATCCGATCCCCAGACCGGATACCATTTCGATGACCATCCTCCAGGCAAGCTCGCCCCCGGACACGTCAGCATCTGCGCGGGGCTTGGGCGCTTTGGCCTTTTTCGCCGCTTCGATCTTGGCCTCAAGCTGCGCCATACGCTGCTTTTGGTCATCATCGGTCACGGGCGGGTCCCTCGTACAGTCTTGGGTAGGGTGCTAAGCGGCACGGGGCGCAGAGTCAACGCCATTGAGGTCGCAGGCAAGGCGCGCATAACTATGTGATTTTTATGTTAAATTTTTTACCGTCGCAGAACCGCAAAATGCGCGGAAGCGACCGAGCAGGCTGATGGACCTGAATCCGCATATTCAACCAAGTGGTTGACCAACCTGGACAGCTATGGTTCTGCAGATCTATGTCAAACGACCTAGACACCGTTTTCGCGGCCCTCGCCGACCCAACCCGCCGCACCATCCTTGCGATGCTGCTGGAGGACGACATGGCCGTGACGGATGTCGCCGAGCCGTTCGAGATGTCGCTGGCCGCGATCTCGAAACATCTGGTGATCCTGACCCGCGCGGGGCTGATCTCTCAGGAAAAACGCGGACGGGTGAAATGGTGCAAACTGGAACCCGACGCGCTGCGGGCCGCGTCCGTCTGGATGCAGGGGTTCGGACAGTTCGAGCCAATCAATCTGGACGCGTTTGAACGATTTCTGGAAGTCGAACTGCCCTCGGACGACGCCTGAGCGTCAACGCACCACAAAGACCGATACCGTGGCATGCTTGGCCAGATAGCCCGCATGGCTTGAGAAGATGTAATCTGTAATCCGAGGCGCATGGGTCCCGACGACAATCAGGTCTGCGCCAATCTCATCCGCAGCACGGGTCAGATCGCCGTCCATTTCGACGGCCACATCCACAGATTCGATCGTTTTTACCGAGACGTCCGAGCCGCTTGCTTCGGCCAGCTGATCGACAAAGGCCTTGATCTCATCGGCGTGAACCGACGCGTCTGATTGTGTTCCGGTGACACTGACGACGGTGATCCTGGCCCCCTGCCATTTCGACAACTGCGCGGCCACATCCGCCGCCTTGCGGGTTTCGGGCGGCAAATGCCGGTCCACTGGGATCATGATATGCTTGAACATGGTGAATTCCTCCTTATCAAAAAGTATAGAGAAATTTGAATGTTTACACTTTGATCTGTCTCAATGGCGTGTTCTGCCGGACGCCTTTCCTGCAATGGTCTTGGCGGGACCGCCTTCGCGGTTTTCGGGGCGCAGCAATAACAGCAATGCGACGCAGGTCATCAAAACCCCCACGATAATCAACGCACGAGGTGCACCATTGCCAAGCGCGATTTCCCAAAGAATGACCCAGCTGGGTGTGAGATAGGTATAGGCCATCACTTTGGCAGATGGCAGATTCAGCGATGCAAACTGAACCAGAACGAAACTGGCCGCCGTAGCGAAAATGGCGACGTAGAAAAGGCCAACCCAGACGATCAGCGGCAGATTGGCCCAGTCGGTCGCCTGTATGTCGGACCAGCCATAGACGGTCAGGATCAAACCTCCGGCGATCAGAGTGCCAAAGGTGAAGACCACTGCAGGCTCACCGCGATTGAGCTTTCGAACCATCGGAGTATAGACCGCATGCGCGATACACCCCCAGAAATAGACGATCTCTCCGGTTCCTATCTCGAATGCCAGGAAAGCCTGCCAATCCGCCCGAAAGATGACCCAAAGCGCGCCCAAGGCACCAACCGAAAGCGCCAGCGCCATGCGTGGCGTAGTGATCTGGCGCAACAATACCCAACCAGCCAACGCTGACATGACCGGGGTCAGCGTAAAAACCGCAGCGGCACTGACGGGCGGTGCGGTTTTGAGACCCTGGAACATCAGCACGAAATAGGCGCCAAACAGCCCTCCCAGCACCAGATAACGCCACGGTGCCTGCGCCGCGCTCCGCGGCAGACCGGTTGTGACCAGCGCTGCCACGCCGATCACCACGGCAGCTATTGCAAAACGCGCGGCCGTAATTGCGGACGGCGCGATTTGGTTTGCAACGATCGAACCTAAAGAGAAACTGCCCGCGACCAATGCCGAAAACGTCAGCATGGCCAGATGGCCACGCGCCTGTGGGCTCATGTCAGCCAACTTTTGGACTGTTCCTTCAGAAAGCTCAGAAAAGCCTGCACCTTGGTGGTGCGATGCAGATCCACATGCGTCACCAGCCACAGGTTACCGAACCATTCCGACACCGGCTCGATCACCTCGATTAGATCCGGGTCGCGGGCTGCCTCCCACCGCGCCATAAAGCCGATGCCTGCGCCCGACAAAACAGCCTCGCGGATACAGAAGTTGTTGGTGCAGCGAAATGTGATCCTGTCGACCGGAACGGTCTGACGCAGCCAGCGCGAGAACGGCGCGCGGCTGTTTTCATCATCCGTACTGACGAAGAAATGGTTCGGGAAATCAACCACACCGTCGGGCTTGCCGTGACGCTCGATATAGGTTGCGCTGGCATAAAGCCCGACCTCTTGCGTCATGAACGGCTGCACAACGTTATCCGGCTGATCAGGGGCCGAGCCGGCGCGAATGGCAACATGCGCCTCGCCATATTCCAGGCGGAACAGCCGGTCACCGGTCAGATACCGCACGATCAACCCGGGATGCAGGCGCTGAAAGTCGCTGAGCACCGGCACAACCAGAGGTGCCAGCGAGGATAACGATGTCACGACCAACTCGCCTGACACATCGTCGCCGCGCCCTTTCATCCGGCCCACAAGCTGATTGAACTGATCCTCGGTCGCCTGCGCCACGCGCAGAAGGTCCTCTCCGGCCTCGGTCGGTGTATAGCCGCGCGCGTGGCGCTGGAACAGTTTGACACCCAGTCGCGCCTCGATCGCGTCGATATGGCGGATGACAGTGGCATGGTGCACACCCAGAACCTCGGCCGCACCGCTGACTGTTCCCATACGTGCCACCTGATAGGCGGTTCTGACTTCGTCCCAATTGTCCATTGTATTTGCCTATGTGCAAAATCCCACAACGACTGTTGGTGTATCCGAGTTTTGTTCGCAAACGCAACAATCATATTGAGGCTGCACACGGGAACCCGCAACATAAGGACGCCCTAAAATGACCAAAACCATCCTGCATATCGACGCCTCGGCCCGCCGCAGCGGGTCAACCACCCGCGATCTTTCGGGCCGCGTGGTCCGCCACCTGAATGCCGGGCGCATCATCCGCCGCGATCTGGCCACGCCCTTGCCCCTGCTGACTGAGGACTGGATCGGTGCCAATTTCACCCCCGCCGATCAGCGCGACGCGGCGCAGCAAGACCTGCTGGCCCTGTCCGATGAGTTGGTGACCGAGCTTCAAAAGGCCGACACCATCGTCATCGGCCTGCCGATCTACAACTTCTCGGTCCCCGCCGCGTTCAAGGCCTGGATCGATCTGGTCGCCCGCGCAGGCGTGACCTTCGCCTATTCCGAGAACGGCCCCAAAGGCCTGCTGGAGGGCAAACGGGCCATACTCGCGGTGGCCTCGGGCGGCACGGCGGTGGGCTCCGAGATCGACTTTGCCACCACCTATGCCCGTCACGTACTGGGCTTCATCGGCATCCAAGACGTCGAGGTCATCGCCGCCGACCGCATGGCGCTGGACCCCGAGGCCACTTTGGCCAACGCGCAGAAAGCGGTCACTGAACTGGCGGCCTGATTGACCTGCACCCCCTGAACCGCCCAGTCTGCCCCCGAACGGGAACTGCAGGCTGGGCGTTTACCATGAAAAAGATCGGAATTCTGGGCGGTGTGGGCTGGGCCTCGACCGTCGACTACTATCGGGCGATTGCCGAAGGCGCAGGTCGCCACTTCGCTGAGCGTGGCCACGGTTCACCGCTGCCGGTCCCGCCCATGACCATCGAGTCTGTAACGCAGGCCAAGACACGCGCCCTGCGCGGCACCGCCGGAGACGAGGCCAGCTGGGCCGGTTTCGACGCCGTGTTCCGCGAGGCGCTGCTGACGCTGGAACGCGCTGGATGTGATTTCGGCATCATCGCCTCAAACACCCCCCACACCCGGTTGCACGCCATCCGGCAGGGCGTGTCGATGCCGATCCTCAGCATCTTCGACGCCACAGCCGAAGCGACTGCACAGACCGGCGCATCAAACGCGCTGGTCCTCGGCACCACCGTCACGATGCAGGCCACCAACTATGCCGAACGCCTCGCGTCCGAGGGCATCACCGCAAACCCGCGCCTGCCCGACCCAGAGATCGCCGAGATGCAGGCGATGATCGACAGCGACTTCTACGGCGGTGCCTCAGAGACCGCTCATGCCCACCTGCTGGCCTTCTGCAACACACACGCCACCCCCGGCACGGCAATTCTGCTGGCCTGCACCGAACTGCCGCTGGCCTTCCCCAACCATCTCGACGATCCGGTGTTCGAGGCCGATGGTCACCTCTTCATCAACCCCTCAGCCGCCCATGTCTCGGCAGCGCTCAAAGAAGCGCTGGACACACAATAAAGCGCCCGCCCCTTCTTCTGTTCAAAAATACTTCCGCCGGAGGCACGCGCCGCAAGGCGCGTCCCGTCACGCCAACCAAGCCACCTCGCACCCGACCCGATCAAAGAACCCCATCAGATCCCCGCGCGTCATCGCAACGGTGCGGTCATTGACCAACGGGTGCATATAAATGACATCCGCCTGCTGCGCGGCGGCATCCATAAAGAACCGCACGCCATTGCCCACCCCGTTGATCATCGCCAGAGGGCTGACCGCCCCGGGCCTGATCCCAAGGTTCTGAAACAACCGATCCGCCGAGCCGAAGGACAGGTTGCCGATCCCAAACTCCGCCCCCAGCGCCTTGAGGTCAATCTCGCGGCTCTGTTCCAGCGTCACCAGATAGTTCCGCTTTTTCTTTTCGCGCAGGTAGAGGTTCTTGAGCCGCAACGCGTTCTCGCCCGGCACCATGAACTCCCCCTCGACGCCTTTGGCATCCTCGACCGTGCGCAAAGGAACATGCGTGTGCAACCGATAGGCCAGCCCCCAATCATCCAACTGCGCCAACAGCGCGTCGGAACTCAGCGGCAAAGTATCCTGAAAAGCAGATGATGCGTCCATGGGAACCTCCTCGTGTGACGCGCTCATCGCGCAATGGCCGCGCGAATTCAAGCCACGACAGGCGCGGTGTTCGATGCTAGCGTGCCGCCATGAAAGTGACGCGCAACACTCCGAACCAACTGATCCTGTCCAACACGCCGTGGTTCATCGGCATTACGCTTGTGTTCTTTATTCTGGCCTTTGTCGGCGCGGGCGTGTTCATGGCCAGCGAAGGCGGTGAGAGTATCTTCTTTGGCATCTTCTTCGCGCTTTTCGGCGGCGGCATGGGGGTCGGGGCCTTCTGCGCCTTTGTGCGCCGCGTGCAGGTCATTCTGGACCGCAGCAACAACCGCATCACCATCCGCAGGCAATCGGTCTTTGGCTATCAAGCCGTCGAACACGCGCTTGCAAACCTGTCCCATGCCGAGATCGAAAGCACCACGTCGCGCAGCGACAAAGGAAGCTCGACCCTCTATCGTCCAGTGCTTGTGCTGCACCAAGGCATGAGCGCCGGACGGCATCCCATTGTCGAGGCTTTCTCGAACGGGCGCGGCGCGCATCGGCTGGTTGATGCGGTCAATGACTGGCTTCCGGCACGCAAGGTTGACTCTGCCAGCCAATCGGCCTAAATCGCTGCCAACATCCGGAAGCGTTTGATCTTCCGGTCCCTTGAGTCGTTCAGGGATCGCCCCCCACCAGCGAGTTTCGCCCGTGGGGGCAATGCCATTTGGCATTACCCCCACGTCTAATTCAGTGGGAGGGGGCGTTTGTGCATTTAACCGGCGCGTCCTATCTAGGGCACGCCACCAGATAACCGGCTAAGGAGGCCGAAGGCATGTTTGAAAATCTATCCGAACGCCTTTCCGGCGTCTTTGACCGGCTGACCAAACAGGGTGCCCTGTCCGAAGAAGACGTCAAAACCGCCCTGCGCGAAGTTCGCGTTGCTCTGCTTGAGGCCGACGTCTCGCTGCCGGTGGCGCGTGAGTTCGTCAAGAAGGTACAGGAACAGGCGACCGGTCAGGCAGTGACGAAATCGATCACTCCGGGCCAGCAGGTCGTCAAGATTGTGCATGACGCACTGGTCGACACTCTGCGCGGCGAGGAAGACCCCGGCAAGCTGAAGATCGACAACCCACCTGCCCCGATCCTGATGGTCGGCCTGCAGGGCTCGGGTAAGACCACGACCACCGGTAAGCTGGCAAAACGCCTGAAAGAGAAAGAGGGCAAGAAAGTCCTGATGGCCTCGCTCGACGTCTATCGCCCGGCGGCGATGGATCAGTTGGCGGTGCTGGGTACGCAGGTCGGCGTCGATACGCTGCCGATCGTGCCCGGTCAGAAACCTGTCGATATCGCCAAACGCGCCAAACAGCAGGCGACGCTGGGCGGCTACGACGTCTACATGCTCGACACAGCGGGCCGTCTGCATATCGACGAAGTCCTGATGGACGAGGTTGAGCAGGTCCGTAACGCGGTCGACCCGCGCGAAACCCTGCTGGTGGTCGACGGCCTGACCGGTCAGGTCGCCGTTGAAGTGGCCGAGGAGTTTGACGCCAAAGTCGGCATCTCGGGCGTGGTCCTGACCCGGATGGACGGCGACGGGCGCGGTGGTGCCGCTCTGTCGATGCGCGCAGTCACTGGCAAACCCATTCGCTTTGTCGGTCTGGGCGAAAAGATGGGCGCGCTCGAAACCTTCGAGCCGGACCGGATCGCCGGTCGTATTCTGGGCATGGGCGACATCGTTGCTCTGGTCGAAAAGGCCCAGGAAACGATGGAGATGGAACAGACCGAGCGCATGATGAAGCGCATGGTCAAGGGTCAGTTCAACATGAACGACCTGAAGATGCAGCTGGAACAGATGATCCAGATGGGCGGTATGCAGGGCATGATGGGCATGATGCCCGGCATGGGCAAGATGGCCAAGCAGATGGATCAGGCCGGTCTGGACGACAAAATCCTGCGCCAGCAGATCGCCCTGATCCAGTCGATGACCAAACGTGAACGCGCCAATCCGCAACTGCTGCAAGCCAGCCGCAAGAAACGCATTGCCGCCGGGTCGGGGATGGAGGTCAGCGACCTCAACAAGCTGCTCAAGATGCACCGGCAGATGTCGGACATGATGAAGAAGATGGGCAAGATGGGCAAAGGCAAGATGCTGAAACAGGCCATGAAGGGCATGTTCGGCAAAGGCGGCCCCTCGCCCGAGGATATGGCCGCAGGCATGGACCCCAAGGCGCTGGAACAGGCCGCAAAGGCCATGGGCAAGATGCCCGGCGGCATGCCTGGAATGGGCGGCGGCATGGCTCTGCCTCCGGGCCTCAGCGGGTTCGGTAAGAAAAAGTGAACCTGATCGCTGATCATATCCCCCGGCTTGAGACCGAGCGCCTGATCATGCGCGCCCCGTCCGAGGCCGATCTGGACGCGGATACCGCGTTCTTTGCCAGTGAGGCGGCGAAATTCGTCGGCGGCCCGCTGCGTCGGGACGAGGTATGGCGGGTCTTTGCCTCGCTTCTGGGGCACTGGGTCGTACGCGGCTATGGCTATTGGAGCGTCGATGACAAAGACACCGGCGCTTATGTCGGGCGCATCGGGTTGTGGTTCCCCGAAGGCTGGCCCGAGCCCGAGGTCGGCTGGACCCTGATGACCCATGCCACCGGCAAGGGTTATGCGACCGAGGCGGCGCTGGCTGCACGTAGCCACGCCTATGATGTGCTGGGGTGGGACACGGCGATCTCGCTGATTGATCTGGACAACCACGCCAGCAAGGCGGTGGCCAAACGTCTGGGTGCCGCGTTCGAATATCACTATGACCACCCCAAATACGGCGGATCCGAAATCTGGCGGCACCCGGCCCCGGGCGATCTGGTCAATGGCGGGATCGAGGCCTACGCATGACCTCGTTCACCATCCCCACCGTCGAGACCGACCGCCTGGTCCTGCGCGCGCCGCATCTGGATGACCTGCCGCAAATGATCGCGTTCTACGCGTCCGAGCGCAGCCATATGGTTGGCGGCCCAAGAGACGAACTGGGCAGTTGGAGCGCCTTGTCCGGCCGATTGGGCCACTGGGCGCTGCGCGGCTATGGCCTGTGGCATCTGACCGAAAAATCCAGCGGCGCGTTTGTCGGCTGGGCCGGTATCATCGATGTGCCGGGCTGGGCCGAACCTGAACTGGGTTGGGCGCTGATGGCTGAGGCCGAGGGCAAAGGGCTTGGGTTCGAGGCCGCACAGGCCGCACGCGACTATGCCGCGTGGCATCAGGGCCTGAACGGCGTGATCTCGTATATCGCGCACGCCAACGACCGCTCGCGCGCTTTGGCCCAACGCCTCGGCGCGACGCTGGAACTTGAAAGAGCCGAACTGCTGGGCCAGCACGCACAGCTTTGGCGTCATCCGCAAATTGACCTGACCGCTGAAAGGACCGGCCAATGACCGACCCTGTGACACAGGCTGCCGCGCTGCTGAAAGAGCATCGCGAAAGCATTGACCGGCTGGACGCGATCCTTGTCTACACGCTGGGCGAGCGGTTCAAGCACACGCAGGCGGTTGGCAAGCTCAAGGCGCAACACGACCTTCCCCCGTCCGATCCCACGCGCGAGGCTGCGCAGATCGCACGGCTTGAAGACCTGGCGAAAGAGGCCGATCTGGACCCCGATTTCGCCAAGGCTTTTCTGAATTTCATCATTCAGGAAGTCATCCGACACCACCGGAAACATCAAGAGTGAACCTCCGGTTCAACAAACACCAAGAATAACTGGGGTCTTCCCAGTCTCGCCATTCAAAGGAGATACCACCATGGCAATGAAAATTCGTCTCGCCCGCGGCGGCTCGAAAAAGCGTCCCTTCTATCGCATTGTTGCGGCTGACAGCCGTATGCCGCGCGATGGCCGTTTCATCGAGAAGCTGGGCACCTACAACCCGCTGCTGCCGAAAGACAGCGAAGAGCGCGTGAAAATGAACATGGAGCGCATCCAGTACTGGCTGGATCAGGGTGCCCAGCCCACCGACCGGATCGCGCGTATGCTGGAAGCTGCCGGCACCCGTGATAAGGCCGAGCGCAACAACCCCAACAAGGGTACCCCGGGCAAGAAAGCTCAGGAACGCGCGGAAGAGAAAGCGGCCAAGGCTGCTGAGGCCGCCGAAGCTGCTGCTGCGCCTGCTGAAGAAGCTGCTGCTGAAGAATAAGCAGGCGGGCGCGTGCGGGATCAGGCCTTCAATGACGATTTTCGCACGCAGTTCGATCTGTTGCTGCGGCTCCGGCGCGATGTGCGCCGGTTCCGCACCGACGCCGTGGACGAGGCAGTGTTGACGCGCTGCCTCGACGCGCTTCAATTGGCTCCTTCGGTGGGGCTCAGCGAACCCTGGCGCGTGATCCGCGTCGAAAGTGCGACCGCGCGCGCCGCAGCGCTTGAGAATTTCAAGACGGCCAATGCCGAAGCCCTGAAAGGGTATTCCGGCGAAAAGGCGCAGCTTTACAGCGACTTGAAACTGTCGGGGATGCAAGAGGCCCCGGTGCAACTGGCCGTATTCTGCGACGACGCCACCGACAAGGGGCAGGGGCTGGGCGCGGGCACGATGCCCGAGATGCGGCGCTATTCGGTGGTTTCGGCCATCACCCTGTTTTGGCTGGCCCTGCGGGCCGAGGGGCTGGGGCTGGGCTGGGTGTCCATTCTGGACCCAGACCAGATGGTGCGCGATCTGGATGTACCCGATGACTGGCGGCTGATCGGTTATTTCTGTGTCGGCTGGCCCGAAGAGATTTCGGACACGCCCGAGCTGGAAAAGGTCGGCTGGGAAGACCGGGCTAGTACCCTGCCGATTGAGGTAAGATAGATATGTTCGGCCTGTTACGGCTTCCCATACTCCTGGCAATCGCCTTTATTGTCGGCGTGTTCTTTGAACGCAGCAACCAGCGCGAGGCCTGCGAGGTCATCGGGCAATGGCGGGACGGACTATGTGTGACGGAAGGCTCAAATGAGTGATCTGATCTGTGTCGGCAGTATTGCGGGATCCTACGGCGTGCGCGGCGAAGTACGGCTGAAAAGCTTCTGCGCTGTTCCGGAAGACATCGAAGCCTATTCCCCCCTGACCGACGAAGCGGGCAAGAACCGCTATCCGGTGGTTTTGACCCGCGCCATCAAGAACGGTTTCGCCGCAAGGTTGGGCGGGGTCGAGACCAAGGAAGAGGCCGATGCGCTCAATGGTCTGCGGCTTTATGCGCGGCGGGACCAGTTGCCTTCGTTGCCCGACGATGAATTCTACCACACCGATCTGATCGGGCTTGAGGTCTACGATACCGGCGGCGCTCTGCTGGGCCGGGTGAAATCCGTACAGAACCACGGCGCGGCGGACCTGCTGGAATTGCACGGGCCGGGGCTGAAGGCCACCGTGCTGCTGCCGTTTACTCTTGAGGCCGTGCCGACAGTCGATCTGGACAAGGGCCGCATTGTCGCCGACCCGCCCGAAGGCTTGCTGTAATGCGCCGCGTGTTGTTGCATCTGGGCCTGCACAAGACCGGGACGACGGCAGCACAGTCTTTTCTGTTTGAAAACCGCGCACTGATCTGGCCTCAGCATGCGCTGGTTTTGCCCTTTCGCACCCGGAAATCCGGCTTGTCCGAAGCGGCCACACGGTATTCGGTATATGGCACTCCGGGCACAATGGCGGACTTCGAAGACCAGATGCGCGGTTTTCTGAACACGCTGGACTTTGGCGAAAAGCGCGGGCTGATCCTGAGTGAAGAGAATTTCTCGGGCCTGCGTCCCAGTCGGAATGTGGCCGTCGGATACGAGGCCGCGCCAGAGCTTGCGGCCTGTCTGGTGGGTTTGATCCGCGAACGGTTCAAAGGGCAGGAAACGCACATTACCATCTACCTGTCATTACGCCAGCGCGGCGGGTGGATTCGCTCGTTGTGGGCGCATGATCTGCAGCGGTCGCGACTGGTGCAGGATTTTGACACCTACCGCACCCGGCTGGACCCGGTGTCCTCGCCTCAAACCGCAGCTGACACCATACGGGAACGCCTGCCTTCGGTCTCGGTCCGCACAGAATGGCTGGAGGATGTGCAAGCCCACGCCTACGGCCCCGGCACGCCCTTTGCGGAGTTTCTGGACTTGCCACAGGACAAGGCGCAACAGCTGGTCGGTCCCAAGCGCGTCAATCCACGCATGCCCGAGGATGTGCTGAAAGCTCTGCTTGACCTCAACCGCTCTGCACTGGACGAGGCGGAGCTGACCCGTCAAAAGACGGCACTTGTAGAGAAAACCCAAAACGCGCTGGTCGGCACCTCATGACGGACAAACCCGGTAAATCCCATGGCCGCAAAGCCATCCGCCCAACCCTGAAACCCCGAGAACTGCTGACCCCGACACCCGACCTGCATGGCGTGTGGAAGGCAAAGATCATCACCCTGTTTCCATCCGCCTTTCCCGGCGTGCTGGGCGAAAGCCTGACGGGCAAGGCCCTGCAAGAGGGGTTGTGGCAGCTGGAAACTGTCGACCTGCGCCAATTCGGCGTCGGCAAGCATCGAAACGTGGATGACACGCCTGCTGGCGGCGGCGCAGGCATGGTGCTGCGTGCCGATGTATTGGGCAAGGCTATCGAACACACAATGGCTGGGGTGCAGGGCAATTGGCCGTTGATCTATCTCAGCCCGCGTGGCCGCCGGATGAACCAGCGCATGATGCAGAACCTTGCACGCTGCGATGGCATGACCTTGCTGTGTGGCCGCTTCGAAGGTGTCGATGAACGCGTGCTGGAACATTACGGCGTTCAGGAAGTGAGCTTGGGGGATTTCGTCATGACCGGCGGCGAGATCGCCGCGCAGGCGCTGATCGACGCCACCGTGCGCCTGATCCCCGGCGTGTTGGGCAATCAGGCCTCGGCGGAAGACGAGAGCTTTTCATCGGGCTTACTGGAGCACCCCCAATACACCCGCCCGGCAGAATGGAAAGGCCGCGCGATCCCGGATGTGCTGATGTCAGGGCATCACGGTCGCGTGGCCGCGTGGCGTCATGAACAATCTGAACAGATCACCCGCGAACGGCGGCCTGATCTGTGGGATGCCTATCGCAAGGCGCGCAACGACGGGTCAGGCTAACCCTTTGACTTCCATAAGGCCCAGGTTTCGGGCGTTCCATTGAAGGTGTTGATATCCACCGGCCCTTGCACGCCCGGCACCAGACCGGTTCCCGTATATTGCCAGAATCGCCAGATCGCCCGCGGATAGACATTGCGTGGATGCCCCGCGACCGACCGCAACCAGAATTCGGTCTTGGGCAAACGCCCAATCTCGGTATCCCCATAGAAATCAACGGTCGTGTAAACGATGGGACGCCGCCCATAGTGGCGTTCCAGTATGTCGAGAAACCGCTGCGCCTCGGCCCGGACGGTTTTACCATCAGGACGCAGCGTGCAGGTTCTGGAATGTGGCGTCCATTCCATATCCAGCACATGCGGCAGGTCTGCGCCTTTGGGCACGTTCTGGATGAACCATTGTGCCTGTTCACGTGCCGAGCGACAGAAGTAATAATAGTGATATGCCCCCCAGGGCACGCCTGCCGCCCGCGCACCACGGCTGTGATCCTCGAACATTGGATCGAAGACGTCACCACCCTCCGTTGCTTTGATGAACACGAAACTCACGCCCGAGGCCTTGGCCTGCTGCCAGTTGATCGGCCCCTGCCAGCGGGAAACATCCAGCCCGTGCACAGGGTAGTGCCCCGGATGCCGGCCATCCCAGTCATGCGGGTCAGCATCGCCAAAGGCAGGGTAGATCACCGACGGGCTGCGCCGGTCGACAAAGGACTGTGGATCAAGGGTCTGGGGGCGCGGGCCACCGCGACCGCAGGATGTGATGATCAAGGCCAAAACGGCCAGAGTAACGGCGAGGCGCATGATCTGGTCCTGTGGTAAATGTCTGCTCGTATAATTGCATCCAGAATGCCTGAACGGGGGTATAAGGCAACAGCTGGTTTCTCGGGCGGCAGAAAGTCACCACCCAAACACGAGAATAAAGGCAATTGAGGCTTGATCCCCGTCAGCAAAGCCCGTAAAGCAGCGCAATCCGGTGCCGCGAGATGCGACTCCGGTGTTTTGGCTTTGTCCATGTCGTGACGCCTGGCTTTCTTCAGCCCACGGCGCGACAGGGCGAACCGGACCAAAGGAACATTCGATCTGACCTCTGGCGGGCTGTACGCAGGACCCGGTGAAGACCAAGAGCTCTCAGGCCGTGCCCAAACTTCGTGGAACAACCACGAGCATATAGGAGTAAATGCGATGGACCTGATCGCACAGCTTGAGGCGGAACAGATTGCCGCCCTGGGGAAGGACATTCCCGATTTCAAAGCCGGTGACACCATCCGTGTCGGCTTTAAAGTGACCGAAGGGTCGCGTACCCGTGTGCAGAACTACGAAGGTGTCTGCATCGCGCGCAAAGGTGGCAGCGGCATCGCCGGTTCGTTCACCGTCCGCAAGATTTCGTTTGGCGAAGGCGTAGAGCGTGTATTCCCGCTGCATTCGACCAACATCGACAGCATCACCGTTGTCCGCCGTGGCCGCGTCCGTCGCGCCAAACTGTACTATCTGCGCACCCGTCGCGGTAAATCCGCACGTATCGCAGAGGTCACCAACTACAAGCCCAAGGCTGGCGCCGAGGCGTAAGGAGCGGAAAGATGAAAAAAGACATCCATCCCGATTATCACGTCATCGACGTCAAATTGACCGATGGCACCGTGGTTCAGATGAAATCCACCTGGGGCGCCGAGGGCGACCAGCTGGCTCTGGAAATCGACCCCTCCGTGCACCCCGCATGGACCGGTGGCGGCGCGCGTCTGATGGACGCCGGCGGCCGTGTGTCGAAGTTCAAGAAGAAATACGAAGGTCTGGGCTTTTAATCCCGACCCCGGTTCGAACGCGAAAGGCCGCCCAAACGGGGCGGCCTTTTTCTTTCATCGATCTCTGAACTTAGCCAAAAACGTAAAAGCACAACTTGTTGCCATCGGGGTCGCGCGCATAAGCGCCGTAAAACACATCAGGGACCCGCTGGCCCGGCTCGCCTTCGTCGGTGGCACCAAGGCTCAGAGCTTTTTGATACATGGTTGAAACGGCATCTTTGTCCTCGGCCGCGAAAGCAATCATGTTGCCATTGCCCGGCGCACACGTATTGCCATCGAAAGGATTGCAGACTGCCACCATCGGCGCCCCCGGTTCCGCGCCAATGAAAGCAATGCGGCCCGCATCCATCTGAACCTTCGCCCCCTTGTCGGCAAACAGCGAAGTATAAAACTCCTTGGCGCGTTCCATATCCGAAACACCGATGGTTACGTATCCGATCATAAGAATATCCTTTTCCGGGCAGATGTCAGAGTTCGGCGCACACTCACGCAGCCATCATCGATTTTCAAATCACGAAAACGGCATCTGTGACGCTGGGCGAAGACAAGTGCGGGGTGATCAGCGTTGGATAGCATTTCCGCGATGACATGCTACCGATGACCTTGTGGAACGGCGCTTGAATACCACCAGTGCGCACCCGAATCCGGCACAGGTCAGGATGTGCAAAACTATGGTCAGAGCATTCAAAAACAGATGACCCGCTCGAAGCCTTTTCCCCATATCCGTTGCTGAGACCGCGATACGAGGCATCTGCCTTGGCATCGCATCATATATAACCCGTGCCCAGCAATCATTTTTTCAAATTAGTCTCTGTAATTCCCGACTGAGCCCACGCGAGGTTCTTCCCTTCCCTGCTGACACAACATATAGTAGCGGCCAACAACCGGTGGCAAACACTGCGGGACGTGGGAATACAGGCATGGCACATATTATTGTGGTCGGAAACGAAAAGGGCGGCGCCGGGAAATCGACCGTCTCGATGCATGTGGCCACCGCTCTGGCCCGGTTGGGGCACAAGGTCAGCACACTGGATCTGGATTTGCGGCAGCGCAGTCTTGGACGGTACTTTGAAAACCGGCTGAACTTCGTCAACGGCTCGGATCTGCACTTGCCCAGCCCGCGCCATCACGATCTGCCCGAGATCGATGCGACCACTCTGAAACCTGGCGAAAACATCTATGACCACCGCCTGTCCGCCGCTGTGGCCGAGTTGGAAAGTGACAGCGACTTTATCCTGATCGACTGTCCCGGTTCGCACACGCGCCTCAGTCAGGTCGCACATTCGCTGGCCGATACATTGGTTACGCCGCTCAATGACAGTTTCATCGATTTCGACCTGCTTGCACGGATCGATTCAAAGGGCGAGAAAATCCTTGGGCCGTCGGTTTATTCCGAAATGGTGTGGAACGCGCGCCAGTTGCGTGCGCAGGCGGGACTGAAACCCATCGACTGGGTGGTGGTGCGCAACCGCGTCGGCACCCAGCGCATGGTCAACAAGGAAAAGATGCAGCGCGCCATCGAGATGCTGTCGCAGCGCATCGGCTTCCGGGTGGCCTCGGGCTTCTCGGAACGGGTTATCTTTCGCGAGCTGTTCCCACGCGGACTGACCCTGCTGGATCTCAAGGATATCGGTGTCAAACAGCTTAATATCTCGAACATCGCCGCGCGCCAGGAATTGCGCGACATGATGAAAGAGCTGAACCTGCCCGGCGTCGAGATTGATTTCTAGCGACCAAGCTGCCTGTCCCGGACCTCAGCCGTAATTCGGATTACCATGCGGGCCGCGTTCGCCTATGGTCAGCCCCATAGCTGAACGAAGGTGATCACATGAACGGTGCATATTCTCTGGTAAAGACCTTCCTGCACAATGGTCTGGATACGGTCTTTGCCAATCCCGGTACATCCGAGATGCACTTTGTCGCCGCGCTGGACGATCACCCCGAGATGAATTGCGTGCTGTGCCTGTTTGAAGGCGGCACGACAGGTGCAGCGGACGGGTATTACCGAATGAAACGCGATGTGGCCGGGACCCTTCTGCATCTGGCCCCAGGCTTCGGGAATGCCTTTGCCAACCTGCACAATGCCCGCAAGGCCGGGTCCGGGATCGTGAATGTGGTGGGCGATCATGCTTCTCACCATCTGAGGTATGAAAGCCCGCTGAAGGGCGACATTCTGGGCGTCAGCCAGTCTGTCAGCCACTGGACGCGCATCTCTGGCGCGGCCGGCGATGTTGCCGCTGACGGGGCGGCCACCATTCAGGCGGCGCGGTCCCGCAACGGGCAGATCGCCACGCTGGTTCTGCCTGCAGATGCCGCATGGGACAGTGCCGATGCGACGCCGCGCCAAGCCGCCGGGCAACCACCTTTGACGCGCCCGTCAACGGATGAGATTGAAGCTGCCGCCAAACGGTTAAGGTCGCCGGGCGCGGCTTTGCTGATCGGAGGCGCGGCGCTTTTTGGCGCACAGCGGCAATTGGCAGGTCGGATCGCAGCCGCCACCGGTTGCCGGTTGTTGGCCGACACCTTGATCCCGCGTATCTCGAAAGGGGCCGGGACCGCCCGTCTGGAACAGCTTGTCTATCCGATCACGCCCAAAATCGAACAGTTGGAGGGCACGTCCTCGATCACTCTGATCGGCAGTGACAGGCCTGTGGCCTTCTTTGCCTATCCCGGCAAACCCAGCTTGCCCGAACCGCCCGGATGCCCGGTCACCAGCCTGTGCCTGCCAACAGATGACATCGACTGGACCCTGCGGGCGCTGGCGGATGCGGTCGGGGTCACCGAACAAACCCAAGCCGCCCTCGTGCCCTTAAGCCTGCCGGATGTGCCGAGCGGACAGATGTCCCTGGATAAGGTCGGGCAGGCTTTGGCCGCGCTGTTCCCGGAAGGCGCGATTGTGTGCAATGAATCGGTTACATCCGGGTTCCACGTGATTCCACCAATGGCAACCGCCCGCCCCCATGAGGTGTTGTCCGGGACCGGAGGCGCCATCGGCCTGTGCCTGCCTTGCGCCACAGGAGCAGCCATCGCCTGCCCTGACCGCAAAGTCATCGCCCTGACCGGCGACGGGTCGGCGATGTATACGCTGCAGTCGCTGTGGACCATGGCCCGCGAAAACCTAGATGTGACCGTCGTGGTCTTTGCCAATCGCGGCTATCAGATTCTGCGTGATGAGCTGACAAATGTCGGCGTGGAAAAATATGGCCGCAACGCGCAGGCCATGTTTGATGTTGAAAACCCGGTGCTTGACTGGGTGGCGTTGGCAAAGGGACATGGCGTTCCCGGAACCCGCGTCGAGGATATCGACCAGTTCGTAAAGGCCCTGTCCGATGGTCTGAGCAGCGACGGCCCCTCTCTGATCGAGGTTGTGTGCCCGCCACCGGGCTGAACCTGAGCCGCGCAAACGCGGCATACGAAAGCTATTTGGTGCCGTTATAGACGGTAAACAGCTCTTTGGGTTCAGGCACCCCGCGCAGCATATAACGCCCGACCGAGATCAGGTCCTGATTGCAGGGCTGCGCCGCCTGCGCCACATCGTCCGAGATCAGGATGCGTTGCCCCAGCGACCGGTGCATGCCGGCAATCCGCGCGGTCTGGTTGACAGCAGGGCCAATCACTGTGAAATCCAGCCGTGTCTCGGACCCGATATTGCCGTACAAAATCTCACCGGAATGCAGCGCCAGCGTGAAATTCGCGACGGGCAACCCGGCCTCTGTGCGTCGGGTATTCAACGCGGCCATGCGAGTTTGCAGATCCGGCACGGCTGCCAGCGCCGCGCGGGCATCTTCGTCAATATCGCCGACATCGAACATGGCCATCAGCCCGTCGCCCATGAATTTCAGGATATTGCCACCATTGTCATGCACAACGCCCACGACGACGGCCAGATAGTCGTTCAGCATGTCGATAATCTCGTTGCCCGGCAGTTCCTCGGACAGGCTGGTGAATCCTTCCAGATCAAAATTCCAGATCACCGCATCAATCTGCTGCAACGACCCGCGACGAATCTCGCCGGACAACACGCGCCGCCCCGCATCGCGGCCCAGATACACACGCATCAGATCCTTTGAAATCCGCGCATTTGAGGCGGATTTCAACGCAAGACCCAGATGCGGCAGCGCGGTGTCGATCAGTTTCAGATCGTCCTCGGCAAAGCCCTCAGGCGCATCTGAGGTCCAGGACAGCAAAACCCCGTCCACCGGCCTTTTGGCGTCTTTCGGCAAACTGTTGGATGGCAAATCGAACGTCACACCGGTTGCGTAATACTCGGTGGCACCGATTTCCCGCAGCTCGTTGATCAGCGGATAGCGGCTGGGTTCGTTTTGCTCGTACATACGTTCATGCACAACTTCTGTGTCGCTGTTGAGAATCGCGTACAGAGGGCTGTTCTGCCAGTCCTCGCCAACTTCTTCCGAATACTCGAACTTCTGATAGTCACCGCCACGCCCCTGATACCAGCTATAGCCCGTGCCGCCATACACCGGATGCAGCGCTGACTGCGCGGCGTGAAACCGCATCAACGGGACACCCATCTCAACCAGCCGGGTGCAGTAGCCATCCAGCAATTCTTCCTTGTCCGCGCCCTTCAGGCTGCGGTCAACAATCCAGTTGATCAGGTCACCGGACTTTGCCGCGTTGGGGTTGGGGGCTGTCATCTCACGTTCCTGTGTTCATCCTATGTGTCATCTGGGGATGAACAGTCGAATTTACCATAGATCACCCCATATGCGACAACCGCCGAAGCATATGGCGCAGCAGCTCGACCTCGTGCTGATCAAACAACCCGGCCAGCTTAGCATCATATTGCGCCGCGACACCCCTCAGGTCCCGATAAGCCGTGTGCCCGTGCGGCGTCAGCGACAGCAGTTCAACCCGGCGGTCATTCTGGCTGCGGGTGCGGATCAGGAATCGGCGCTGCTCTAGCTTGCTGACAGCCCGGCTGATCTTGGTCTTATGGATTTTAGCCTGTTCCCCGATCTCCTTCGCGGTCATCTCGCCATAATTGCCCAGATGAAACAGCACCCGCCATTCGGTGCGCAACATGCCGTATCGGTCTTTGTAAACCCGCTGAAATTCAAGCGAACTTTCTTCCGCCGCCCGGTTCAGCAGGTACGGCAGGAAATTCCGCAAATCAAAGTCATCATTTTTTGTGGATTCAGTGTTGCTCATGGTTGTTAGTTACAAAATCAACTATTATCCGACAAGCAGCAAATGAAAGGAGCACAGGATGAACCGTCCGACTGATCCGCACGCCCTGACTCAGGCCAGTACCCCCGTTGGCACACATGCAGGCTATATGCCCGGTTTTGGCAATGATTTCGAAACCGAAGCCCTGCCCGGCGCGCTGCCTCAGGGCATGAATAGCCCGCAACGCTGCAACTATGGCCTTTATGGTGAACAGCTTAGCGGCACTGCCTTTACCGCCAACCCGCCCGAGCGGACATGGTGTTACCGCATTCGCCCCTCGGTCAAGCATTCGCACCGCTATGAAAAGATCGATCTGCCGTATTGGAAATCTGCCCCCTGCGTTGATCCCGATGTGATCAGCCTGGGCCAGTATCGCTGGGATGCAGTGCAACATGCAGATGAAGGCCTGACATGGCTGACCGGCATGCGCACGATGACCACCGCAGGCGACGTCAACACGCAGGTCGGCATGGCCAGCCACGTCTATCTGGTCACCGAGTCGATGCAGGATGCCTATTTCTTCTCGGCCGATTCCGAAATGCTGGTGGTGCCGCAGGAAGGCCGCCTGCGGTTTGCGACCGAGCTGGGGATTATTGATCTGGAGCCCAAGGAAATCGCCATCATCCCGCGGGGGCTGGTCTACCGGGTCGAAGTGCTGGAAGGCCCAGCCCGCGGTTTTGTCTGCGAAAATTACGGCCAGAAATTCGAGTTACCCGGGCGCGGCCCGATCGGCGCCAACTGCATGGCCAATCCGCGCGATTTCAAGGCACCGGTGGCCGCATTCGAGGACCGCGAGGTGCCCTCGGCCCTGACGATCAAATGGTGCGGGCAGTTCCACACCACTCAGATCGGCCAAAGTCCACTCGACGTGGTGGCCTGGCACGGCAATTACGCGCCTTACAAATACGATCTGCGCACCTATTGCCCGGTCGGTGCGATCCTGTTCGACCACCCTGATCCGTCGATCTTCACCGTCCTGACCGCACCTTCGGGCCAGCCGGGTACAGCCAATATCGACTTTGTCCTGTTCCGTGAACGCTGGATGGTGATGGAGGACACGTTCCGCCCACCCTGGTATCACAAGAACATCATGTCCGAGCTGATGGGCAACATCTACGGCCAGTACGACGCCAAACCGCAGGGCTTTGTTCCCGGCGGGCTGAGCCTGCACAACATGATGATCCCGCACGGGCCCGACAAGGATGCGTTCGAAAAGGCGTCCACCTCCAATCTCGGCCCGGACAAGCTGGATAACACCATGTCCTTCATGCTGGAAACCCGCTTCCCGCAGCATCTTACACAATTTGCCGCCAACGAGGCTCCGTTGCAGGACGATTACATTGACTGCTGGACTTCGCTCGAGAAAAAGTTCGACGGAACCCCCGGCAAGAAGTGAGCAATCATGAGCATCGATGTCTGGATAACTTATGTCGCCACCGTGTTGCTGTTGATGAGCACACCCGGCCCAAGCCAGTTGCTGATGCTCTCGAATTCGGCGGTGAACGGTCTGCGGCGTGGGCTGTTTACCGCAGCCGGAGACCTGACGGCCAACATGATGCAAATGCTGGCGGCCGGTCTGGGACTGGCAGCCATCATTGCAGCATCGGGCACAGCGCTGGCCGTGATCAAATGGCTGGGCGTCGCCTATCTGCTGTTTCTCGGGTTTCGCATGATATCAAAGGCCAGCCCAAATGCACCAAACGCCGCGGCGCGGGCCAGCCGAAAATCCCTCTGGATGCAGGGCTTCGTCACCTCGGCGGCCAACCCCAAAGCTGTGGTGTTCTTTGCCGCGCTATTTCCCCTATTCATTGACGGATCGCTGCCGTTCTGGCCTCAATTCGCAATTCTCTCCATCACCTACCTAACCCTTGATGGTGTGTTTCTGACCCTGTACGGCGGCAGCGCCAGCTGGTTGGCGGCACGGCTCAAGGGTCCGGCGCGGCTTTGGCTTGATCGTGCTGGCGGCAGCTTCATGATCCTGGCCGCAGTGATGCTGGGACTGAAATCACTGCGCTCCGCCCAATGATCCGGTTTTGAAAAACAAGGACCAAATATGCCATTGATGAAATCCTGGGTTGCTTCAGCCAATTCGGCCAGCCATCCCTTTCCGCTGAACAACCTTCCTTACGGCGTGTTCTCAACGGGCGACACCGACCCGCGCTGCGGCGTGGCCATCGGGGACATGATCCTGGATGTCACCCGCGCCGAGCACGAGGGCCTCATCGATCTGGCCGATGAGCCTTTGTTCGACATACCCTTCTGGAACCCGCTGATGGAGCAAGGCCCCGCAGTCTGGGCCGCGCTGCGCGACCGCCTGGTGACACTGCTGTCGGACGGGTCCGACGAACAACAGAAGGTCGAGCCACTGCTGGTCGCGCAAAACGAAGCAGAGCTGCACATGCCGTTTGCTGTCAGCGAATATACAGATTTCTATGCTGGCCGACATCATGCTCAGAACGTCGGCACCATGTTTCGCGGCCCGGAAAATGCGTTGCCGCCGAACTGGTTGCATATCCCAATCGGTTATAACGGTCGCGCTTCGTCGGTTGTTGTGTCCGGCACCGACATTCGCCGCCCTTGGGGCCAGCTGAAATCCCCCGATTACGATCGCCCGGCTTTTCTGCCCTGCCGCCGGTTCGACATCGAACTGGAAATGGGCGCAATCGTCGGAACCCCCTCGGACGGACCACTCTCGGTGCAAGAGGCGGATAACAACATCTTCGGCTATGTCCTGCTGAACGACTGGTCCGCCCGCGACATTCAGGCCTGGGAATACCAGCCCCTCGGCCCGTTCCAGGCCAAGGCCACAGCCACATCCGTCAGCCCGTGGATCGTGACCAAAGCCGCGCTTGAGCCGTTCCGCTGCGACACACCCACGCGCGAATTCGAGTTGCTGGACCATCTGAAAGACTGTGGCCCGATGCTTTACGACATCGACCTCAAGGTCACCATGGCACCTGACGGCAAAGCCGCCAGCACAATCGCACAGACAAACTACCGCGAGATGTACTATTCCGCGGCCCAGCAACTGGCCCATCACACCACCTCGGGCTGCCCGATGAACACAGGCGACCTGCTCGGGTCCGGCACCATCTCCGGCCCGACCAAACCCGAACGCGGCTCGCTGCTGGAACTCAGCTGGGGCGGGAAAGAACCACTGACGCTCGATACCGGCGAAAGCCGCAGCTTCATCGAAGATGGCGACACACTGACCCTGCAGGGCGCCGCATATGGCGATGGCTACACGATCGGCTTCGGCGATTGCACCGGCTCGGTCCTGCCCGCTCTCGAAAACCCTTACGAAAGATAGAACCAGCCCTTCATCTTTTCCCAAATACTCCCGCCGGAGGCGTCCCGCACGTACCACCGGCGCAACCAAACAAGGACAGACCCAACATGGCCAAGGCATTCGCGTCCCAGGGGGACATGTCAGAAAAAAACATCAGCTTCACCGAGGTGGGCGAGGGCCTTTACGCCTTCACCGCCGAAGGCGACCCGAACTCGGGCGTCATTATCGGTGATGATAGCGTGATGATTGTCGAAGCGCAGGCAACACCGCGTCTGGCCAACAAGGTGATCGAATGTGTCCGATCAGTGACGGACAAGCCGATCACGCACGTGGCGCTGACCCATTACCACGCCGTCCGTGTGCTGGGCGCCAGCGCTTTTGGCGCGCAACAGATTCTGATGTCGGACATGGCCCGCGCGATGGTGGTCGAACGCGGACAAGAGGATTGGGACAGCGAATTCCAGCGTTTCCCTCGTCTGTTTGAAGGACATGAAAGCATCCCGGGCCTTACATGGCCCACCACCACATTCAGCGACACGATGACCGTTTATCTGGGCAACCGCCGGATCGACCTGATGCATCTCGGTCGTGCCCACACCGCAGGCGATATCGTGATTCATGTTCCCGATCAAAACGTCATGTTCACCGGTGACATCGTCGAATACCACTCGGCCTGCTATTGCGGCGACGGGCATTTCAGTGACTGGGGGGACACGCTGGACGAGATCAAATGGTTCGACGTGGACGCCATCGCGCCGGGGCGCGGAGACGCTCTGATCGGCAAGGACATGGTCAACGCGGCCATCGAAAACACCCGCGATTTCGTGGAAAGCACCTACCGGCCGGCAGCAAAAGTCGCGGCGCGCGGTGGCAGCCTGAAGGAAGCCTGGGACGCAGTACGCGCCGAATGCGATCCGAAATTTGCCGATTACGCGATCTATGAACACTGTTTGCCCTTCAACGTCGCCCGCGCCTATGACGAGGCGCGCGGCATCGACACCCCTCGCATCTGGACCGCGCAGCGCGATCTTGAGATGTGGGAGGCCCTGCAAGACTAAGGAAAAGCGGGCGGATTTGATCCAGATCGTTTTGCCCGCCTGAAATCGATGAAACCATAAGGTTGAACCTGCGGCTATCACTGGTCGGGGATCGGATGTCTGCGCCGCGTGCGCATCAGAATTGGGGAGAGAGCCCATGAACAAGATTTTCGAAGTGCCACTCTATAGCTACACGCGTAGCCCGGATCAGGATGCACCGACCCCCGTCCGACACAAGGTTATCGTCATTGGTGCAGGTCCGGTTGGTCTGGCTGCAGCCATCGATCTGGCGCAGCAGGGGGTCGAAGTGGTTGTTCTCGATGACAATGACAAAGTCAGCTTCGGCAGCCGCGCGATCTGCTTCTCGCAACGCACGCTTGATATTGCCGACCGTTTGGGCGCGGGCCAGCCGATGGTCGAAAAAGGCGTTCAGTGGAATGTGGGCAAGGTGTTCTTTGACGACCGCGATGTCTATCAGTTCAACCTACAACCCGATGACGGCTATGCGAACCCCGCTTTCATCAACCTTCAGCAATATTATTTCGAAAAGGTTCTGGTCGACCGCATTCGCGCATTGCAGGACGCAGGCGCGCCGTTGGAAATCCGGGGGCGCAACAAGGTCGAGGCGATCGGCACTCATGACGATCACGTCAAGCTCGAAGTCGAAACGCCCGAAGGCTCGTACACGATCGAGGCCGATTGGCTGATCGCCTGCGACGGGGCGAACTCGCCAACCCGCCGCATGCTGGGTCTGGATTTCGTGGGCCGCGTGTTCGAAGACAATTTCCTGATCGCCGATGTCATCATGGAGGCCGATTTTCCGACCGAACGCTGGTTCTGGTTCGATCCGCCTTTCAACAAGGGGCAATCGGCGCTGCTGCACAAACAGCCCGACAATATCTGGCGTATTGACCTGCAGTTAGGCTGGGACATCGACAAAGAGCGTGAAAAGCGCCCCGAAAACGTGATCCCCCGCCTCAAGGCGATGCTGGGCGACGATGTCGAGTTCGAGCTTGAGTGGGTCAGCATCTACACTTTCCAATGCCGCCGGATGGAGGATTTTCGCCACGGCCGGGTCCTGTTTGCAGGCGACAGCGCCCATCAGGTCAGCCCCTTTGGCGCGCGCGGGGCGAATTCCGGCCTGCAGGACACGGATAATCTGTGCTGGAAACTGAAACTCGTTCTGGATGGAAAAGCCCCCGAAACCCTGCTGGACAGCTACAATGCCGAGCGGATCGTGGGCGCGGACGAGAATATTCTGAACTCTACCCGTTCCACTGATTTCATAACGCCGAAATCGGAAATGTCCCGTCTTCTGCGCGACGCGGTTCTGGACCTCAGCGAGCATTATGATTTCGCCCGTCCTCTGGTCAATTCCGGACGGCTGAGCGTACCTTGCACCTATGATGGCTCGGTGCTGAACTCTGCCGATGCGCTGGACGGGCCAGCAATCACCCGCCCGGGCTCGGCCTGCCCGGATGCGCCGGTGGGTGACGGGTTCCTGTTGCCCAATCTGTCGGGCAAGTTCACGTTGTTGACCATTGACGCCGATGCGCCGGACGAGATCGAAGTGGACGGGATCACGGTCAACCGCGTCGCCTTGTCGGTGAAAGACGACCCGACGCTGGAACTGAAGCATCGCTATCTCGGCAATGCCACCAGCGCGGTTTATCTGATCCGCCCCGACCAGCATGTGGCCGCCCGCCGCGATACATATGAAGAAAACGCATTCCGTCACGCGGTCCGCCGGGCCACGGGCAAGGAGTAAGCACCATGGCCGATCTGATCCTTACACCAAACCTGGACAACGCCGATGATTTCTATGCTGACCTGCTGGCGGCGCATGAAGGGCTGGACAAAGCTCTGGGTGATGCGTTGAACGCCCGGCTTCTGCTGGTTCTTGCCAACCATATTGGCGACGGCAACGTTCTGAAACAGGCGCTGAAAGCAGCCGCCTTGTCCGACGATGCAGGCTGAGCCTCAAATGTCGGATGTGGTTCTTTATGACTATTGGCGATCCTCTGCCAGCTACCGCGTAAGGATCGCGCTGAACCTTGCGGGCATCGCCTATCGCCCCGTCTCGGTCGATCTGGTTGCCGGCACCCATCGCACGGCCGACCACTTGTCACGCAACCCGCAAGGACTGGTTCCGGTCCTGGACATAGATGGGCTGCGACTGACTCAATCGCTGGCGATTCTGGAGTATCTGGATCAGACCAGACAGATGGGCCTTTTACCTGACGATCCGGCAAAACGGGCCGCGGTTCAGGCGCTGGCGCACAGCGTCGCTGTGGATGTGCATCCGGTCTGCAACCTGTCGGTCGCCAGGCACGCCACGGCCCTGGCACAAGGGGCAGGCGACATGCCGGGCGACTGGATGCGCCATTTCATCCGCCCTGGCCTTCTGGCTTTCGAAGCGTTGCTTGACGGGTTTGAACCAGCCCCGTTCTGCGCCGGAGGCCAGCCCGGGCTCGCTGATCTTTGTCTCATGCCCCAGCTATACAATGCGCGCCGCTGGGGGGTCGATCTGGATGGTTTGCCGCGTATTCAGAAGGTCGAAATAACCTGTACCGCTCACCCGGCCTTTCAGGCTGCGCATCCGGATTTGCACGCTCCGGCCTGAGCCATCGCACAAGCTCTGTGACTGGCTGCGTATTTATGAGGGTTCGATCCTGGTCTAAGCTGCCGGAAACAGCAGCGAGGTTTTAGATGATCCAGATCACCGGCTACCATGCACACGTCTACTTCGATGCCGACACCCAGGATTTGGCGCAACAGATATGCGAGCAGGCGGCACAGCTGTTCGCGGTCGAGATGGGGCGAATGCATGCCCGCAACGTCGGACCGCATCCACGCTGGAGCTGCCAGTTGGCCTTTGCGCCCGAGGCGTTCGATCAGGTGATCCCCTGGCTGATGCTGAACCGCCAGGCCCTGACGATCTTCACCCACCCCGAGACAGGAGATCATCTGGCAGATCACCGTGATCGGGCGATCTGGATGGGCGAGATGCTGGATCTTGACCTCACAATATTCGACAAACCGGACTGTTGAGTGACTTCTCTGCACCGCAGATATCCCGTATGACCTTGTGCCCGCAGCCCCGGCTGCAGCGTCTTTCTCGAACTGTTTTTCCGTGGACTGGTGCTATGCGATAGTGCAATCTGGCCCTATCTCCGACCAATCATTCGCGGTGATCTGTGCCATCGAAATCTCTGGCCGGACGGCGCGGCATTCACGCCCGAACACCGCAAAATTCTGAAAGGACATGTCATGGACGGCACGTTCAACGAAAACGATCTATCCCGCGTGGTCGAAGCCGACCGCGCCCATATCTGGCACCACCTGATCCAGCATAAACCTTTTGAAACCAACGACCCGCGCATCATTGTCGAAGGCAAGGGCATGCGCGTCTGGGATCAGAAAGGCAAAGAGCATCTGGATGCCGTTTCTGGCGGGGTCTGGACGGTGAATGTGGGCTATGGCCGCGAATCGATCTGCAAGGCCGTCTATGACCAACTGATGAAACTGTGCTATTTCGCCCAGTCGGCGGGCTCGATCCCCGGGTCGATCTTTGCCGAAAAACTGATCAGCAAGATGCCGGGGATGAGCCGGGTCTACTACATGAACTCTGGCTCTGAGGCGAATGAGAAAGCCTTCAAGATGGTGCGCCAGATTGCCCACAAGAAATACGGCGGCAAGAAGACCAAGATCCTGTACCGCGACCGCGACTATCACGGCTCGACTCTGGCGGCGATGTCGGCGGGCGGTCAGGAGGAACGCAACGCGCAATACGGCCCCTTCGCGCCGGATTTCGTGCGCGTGCCCCATTGCATGGAATACCGCAAACATGAGCTGGATGGCGCACCCGAAGAGAATTTCGGCGAATGGGCCGCCGATCAGATCGAAGAGGTCATCCTGCGCGAAGGCCCCGATACTGTTGGCGCCCTGTGCCTTGAGCCGGTCACGGCAGGTGGCGGCGTCATTGAAGCGCCCGAGGGCTATTGGCAGCGCGTGCAGGAGATCTGCAAGAAATACGATATCCTTCTGCACATTGACGAGGTCGTCTGCGGGGTTGGCCGCACCGGCACATGGTTTGGCTATCAGCAATACGGTGTGAAGCCAGACTTTGTGACCATGGCAAAGGGTGTCGCCTCGGGCTATGCGGCGATTGCCTGTCTGGTCACGACCGAGGAAATCTTTGACATGTTCAAGGACAACGCGGACGACCCGATGAATTATTTCCGTGATATCTCGACCTTTGGCGGCTGCACCGCCGGTCCGGCGGCCGCGATTGAGAATATGCGCATCATCGAGGACGAAAACCTGCTGCAGAACTGCACCGACATGGGCGCGCGCATGATGGGCAATCTTCATGCGCTGATGGAAAAGCACAAGGTCATCGGCGATGTACGCGGCAAGGGCCTGTTCCTTGGCGCCGAACTGGTATCGGATCGTGAGACCCGTGATCCGGTGCACGAGAAGCAGGCGCAGGCGGTCGTGGCCGATTGCATGGCGCAAGGCGTAATCATCGGCGTGACCAACCGCTCGGTCCCGGGCAAGAACAACACATTGTGCTTCTCGCCCGCATTGATCGCAACCGCGGATGATATCGACCAGATCACTGACGCGGTTGACGGCGCGCTGGGTCGGGTGTTCGGCTGACAGTGCGCACAAAGCAGCGGCCGGGCCCCGAGGGGGCTCGGCAAAGCGGCCCAAAATCAGTGAGGTGGACGGCGTGAACACGCTCAAAACCACTTGAAAGAGCGCGCATCTCTCTTGTCACAGCGAGTGCGCGGTGCCATA
Source organism: Ruegeria sp. AL1 (assembly GCF_056540905.1). NCBI lineage: Bacteria > Pseudomonadati > Pseudomonadota > Alphaproteobacteria > Rhodobacterales > Roseobacteraceae > Ruegeria > Ruegeria sp. AL1. Next base: position 224,126 of record NZ_JBQFXP010000005.1, on the reverse strand, counting down.
CCGGGCTTGCTTACGTTATTCTTTTTCGACCTACTGTCTCCTATTACGGCGCTCAGTCTATCGATCCAGACAACGACGCCGGGCTGCCGCAACACCGTGGGCAGCACTTAAACAGGAGAAACGGATATGCCCGCAGGCACCGTAAAATGGTTTAACACCACCAAAGGCTTCGGCTTTATTGCACCGGAAGAAGGCGGCAAAGACGTGTTCGTGCACATCTCGGCTGTCGAGCGTTCGGGCCTCACCGGTCTGGCCGACAACCAGAAAGTCACGTACGAGCTGCGCGCCGGTCGTGACGGCCGCGAAAGCGCCGACAACATCCAGCTGGCCTAAGCTGTTCAAAGGGCGGGATTTTTCCCGCCCTATCCCAAAACCCAAAGCAACTGTGTGACATTGGGAATACATCACTTTTGGGTTATCTTCCCCCGGTGATTGACCAAATCCGCTATCATTTCAAAACTAGCGTCATGATTTATTTGGTCTTTTAGGGGAGCCAACCCATGTACACACGGCGTATTTTCCTGGCCGGAACAGCTGCCAGTCTGTTACCGGGTATCGCCAGTGCCAAGAAGGCGGTCGAATACGATCCGACACCTCAATTCGTGCGGATCAAGAAGCAGTTCCAACCGGGTCAGCTGCTGGTCGTTCCGCGTTCATTCTACCTGTACTATGTCACCGAGCCGCGCAAAGCGGTCCGATATGGCTGCGGCGTCGGGCGTGCCGGGTTGGAGTTCACCGGAACCGCGACCATTGACGTCAAGAAAGAATGGCCCACGTGGCGGCCTACTGATGAGATGATCGAACGGGAACCCGTCACCTATGCCCGTTTCAAGGACAATGACTATGTGCAGCCCGGAGGCGGAGACAATCCACTGGGCGCACGGGCGCTTTATCTGTTCCAAAACGGGGTTGATACCTATTTCCGTATTCATGGCACCACGCAACCCCAGACCATCGGGCGTGCCGCATCGAACGGGTGTATCCGGATGCTGAACGAGCATGTGATCGACCTTTATAACCGGGTACCTATCGGAACCGTTGTGACTGTGGTCTAGGGCGCGGCCCAATCCACATCATCCGCCTTGTCAATCGTCAGGCGACCGTCGGGCCATGGGCGGGCCACGTCTTTTGCCTGGGTTTCGGTTCCCGTCAGCCAAGTCTGAACGGCGTTCCGTTCCAGCAACACGCCCATGCGGTGATGGATTTGCTGGACGTCGGAATTTGGCTCGCAAGTCACCGCCGCGATCTGATCGACCCGGTGCCCACCCGGAGCAGCCCACGTGTCGGTGATCGCCGCAAACAGCAAAGGCGAACCATCCGACGCGCGGATACGCCAGGCCGTTTTGCGGCGCTTTTCGCCTGTCCATTCGTACCAGCCATCGACGGGTATGACTGCGCGCCGAACACCTTCGAACGCGCTTTTGTCAAACAGCGTTTCCGAGCGGGCGTTGATGATCGTCTCCATCACAGGCCGCCCGCGCGCGTTGACGCGCCCAACCGGGATCATGCCCCAGCGCATCGGTGTTAGCCCGTCCGGGTTCAGAACCATCACCTCTTGTCCCGGCTGGATGTTTCTGCGGGGTGGCTGCGGCGCAACATCACCGGAAACACCCAGAATTTTTGCGATGTCCTTTATGGGTCTTGTCAGAAATAACCGTCCGGGCATCGCGTCCTCTTAATTGTTGACCTGCGTGACAAGCGACAACACCAGAGGGCCCAGCGCCTCGACGATCAGCGCCACCCCTTGTGCATTGGGATGAATGCCATCCGGCTGCATGTATGTCTGCGCGGCTTGCGGATCACCATCTGCAGTCAGGCCGGAAAAGAAACTCTGGGCATAGAGCGTACCGAAACTCTGCGCCAGATCGGGATACATGGCGTCGAATCGTTGTTTGTAATCGGCCCCGTAATTGCCCGGTGCCTGCATGCCAACCAACAGAACATCGACGTTTTTCGCATCGGCCACCGTCAGAATCGTTTCCAGATTGGCCCGTGACACCGCCGGATCGATCCCCCGCAACAGGTCATTGCCGCCCAGAGCCACGATCATCCCGTCCACATCCGGCGTCAGGGTCCAGTCCACCCGTGCGGCACCACCCGCGGTGGTGTCGCCGGACACGCCTGCGTTGATCAGCCTGACATCCGCACCTTCGGCCTCAAGCCAGCGCTGCAGCTGGGGCACAAACCCATCCTGTTCGGGCAGGCCAAAGCCTTGCGTCAGCGAATCCCCCAGCGCGGCAACCACGACCGGCTCGGCTGTGGCGGCAAAACCGCAACAGATCAACACGCCAGAGAGCAAAGCCTTGCGCACGTTTCTTTCTGCGCCATATCCCAAGGGACCGTACTCCTTTCGGACCAAAACATGACAGCTTCTGTTCTGACCTTAGAGAATGCCGCTTTGTCGCTGGATGGCAATGCCGGACGGGTGGATATTCTGCACGACATTTCGCTGACGGTAAAAGAAGGCGAGAGTTTGGGGCTCGTCGGGCCGTCCGGGTCCGGCAAGTCATCACTGCTGATGTTGATGGGCGGGCTGGAACAGGCCACAGGCGGCAGCGTCAGCGCATTGGGTCAGGATCTGACCCGGATGGACGAGGACGCGCTGGCCCGGTTTCGGCGCGACGCGATGGGTGTCGTATTCCAGAACTTCCACCTGATCCCCACCATGACCGCATTGGAAAACGTCGCCACACCGCTTGAGCTGGCCGGTCACAAAGATGCGTTTGATCGGGCAACTGACGAACTGGCCAATGTCGGCCTGTCTCATCGCAGCGACCATTATCCTGCGCAGCTTTCGGGCGGGGAACAACAGCGTGTCGCCCTGGCACGCGCCTCGGCCCCGCGACCCAGAATTCTGCTGGCCGATGAACCAACGGGCAATTTGGATGAGGCAAACGGCGCAGCGATTGTCGATCTGTTGTTTGGCCTGCGCGACAAGCACGGGGCGACACTTGTGCTTGTCACTCACAGCCATTCACTGGCGCAGAAATGTGACCGCGTCGTGCGTCTGCGCGACGGACGTATTGCCGAAGACATCCGGGCCGAGGCCGCAGAATGAGCCTGCGCTTGGCAGGGCGGCTGGCCCGACGCGAACTGCGCGGCGGCTTGCGCGGATTTTGGGTGTTTCTGGCCTGTCTCGCCTTGGGTGTCGCCGCCATCGCCGCCGTCGGGTCGGTACGCTTTGCGATCCAAACCGGGCTTGCACAGGAAGGCGCGTCTTTGCTGGGCGGAGACGCGCAGCTGGAATTCACCTACCGGTTCGCTGACGACCAGGAACGCGCGTGGATGGCGCGGATCGCGCAACAGGTGTCCGAGGTGGTCGATTTCCGCTCGATGGCCGTCGTGGGCGAAGGTCCGGATGCCCAACGCGCGCTGACGCAGGTGAAATCGGTAGATGACGCCTATCCGTTACTTGGCACCGCAGAACTGACACCCGATATCGGGTTGGACGCAACGTTTGCCGGAGCAGAAGGCTTGCCCGGCGCTGCGATGGATCAGGCCCTGATCGACCGTCTGAGCCTGTCGGTCGGAGATCGTTTTACCCTTGGCGATCAGACCTTTGTACTGATGGCTGCCTTGGAGCATGAGCCCGACGGGGCCGCCGATGGCTTCGGCCTTGGCCCCCGCACGCTGGTGCGCACGCAGGACCTTGGGACCTCGGGCCTGTTGGAACCCGGCACTCTGTTTTCGACCAAATACCGGCTTGATCTGCCGTCCGGCACCGATCTGGCGGCGCTGTCAGCCCGGGCAGCGCAGGCGTTTGACGGGACCGGCATGCGCTGGACGGATGCCCGCAATGGTGCGCCAGGCATCACCGAATTCGTAACCCGCCTCAGCGCCTTTCTGGTACTGGTGGGGCTGTCAGGTCTCGCCGTTGGCGGGATCGGTGTATCCGCAGCCGTGCGCGCCTACCTGTCGCAAAAGACCGAGACCATCGCCACTTTGCGTACAATAGGCGCAGACCGGATCACCATCTTCCAGACCTATGTGATCCAGATCGGTGTCTTGTCCGTCATCGGGGTTGTCATCGGATTGGCGCTAGGTGGAGTATTGCCGCTTCTGCTGGCCCCCGTCATCGAAAGCCGCCTGCCGGTTCCGGCGGTGTTTTCCCTGTATCTTCAACCTCTGGCCGAGGCCGCCCTTTATGGTTTGTTGACCGCTTTTCTATTCACCCTCTGGCCGCTGGCCAGAACTGAAGAAGTCCGCGCCGCAACGCTGTTTCGCGATGCGCTGTCCACGGCCCGCCCACTGCCCCGTTTCGTTTATCTGCTGGCAACTGCCGCCGGTCTTTCGATCCTGATCGCGGCAGCGGCCTGGTTCAGCGGTTCGGTCAAATTGACCCTGTGGACCAGCGGCGGGTTGGTGGGGGCCCTGATCCTGCTGGCATTTTCGGCTTACGGTATTCGCCGCCTGTCGCGCGCCTGCGCCCCGTGGGCCCGGGGCCGCCCGGCCCTGCGCTGGGCGCTTGTGGCGATCTCGGACACGCGCGAGGGCGCGGCATCTGTCGTTTTGTCGCTTGGTCTGGGCCTGTCTGTGCTGGCGGCGGTCGGCCAGATCGACGGCACCTTGCGCAACGCGATTTCGGGAAACCTGCCCGATGTGGCCCCCTCGTATTTCTTTATCGACATCCAGAAGGATCAGATGCCCGGCTTCATGGAACGGCTGAGCACGGACCCCCAGGTCAGTCGTATCGAAAGCGCACCCATGTTGCGGGGCATCATCACCCGGATCAACGACCTGCCGGCCCGGGACGTGGCGGGGGATCACTGGGTTCTGGATGGCGACCGGGGCGTCACCTACTCCGCGCAGCCGTCCGATACGACACGCATTATCGATGGCACATGGTGGCCACAGGACTACGCAGGCGCTCCGCAAGTCAGCTTTGCCGCAGAAGAGGCCGAGGAGATGGGTCTAAACATCGGGGACCAGCTAACCGTGAATATTCTGGGCCGCGACATCACCGCCACGCTGACATCGACCCGCGAGGTCGATTTTTCCACGGCAGGCATGGGCTTTGTCATGTCGATGAACCCATCAGCCTTGGACGGAGCCCCCCATAGCTTCATCGCAACAGTCTATGCCGAAGAACAGGCCGAAGCCGCCATTCTAAGCGATTTGGCGGGGCAATACCCCAACATTACAGCAATCCGGGTGCGGGACGCGATTGACCGGGTATCAGGCCTGTTGGCCGGAGTGGCGGCTGCCACCTCCTACGGTGCGGGCGTGTCGCTACTGACCGGATTTCTGGTACTGATCGGCGCCGCCGCTGCAGGCGAACCTGCCCGCCGTTACGAGGCAGCCATCCTGAAAACACTGGGCGCAAACCGTCCCCGTATCCTGCTGAGCTTTGCGCTGCGTGCTGTCTTGCTGGGCGCCGCAGCGGGTTGTGTCGCACTTTTGACGGGCATATTGGGCGGCTGGGCCGTGGCGACCTATATTTTCGAGACTGACTTCACCATCATATGGCGATCGGCCGTGACAATTGTGTTGGCTGGCATTCTGGTCACGCTGGGCGCAGGGCTTGCTTTCGCCTTGCGCCCGCTGGCCGTTCGTCCGGCGCGGATTCTGCGGGCCAGCGACTGAGTTCAGCGCACGCAGGCCACCGGTTGCAGAATCCGCAGCAACTGGTCGTTGTCGCACACCAACGCGTCCAGCGTAATCTCGTCCAGCGAGGCATAGAATACCTCAGCCGCATCCTGCAGAGCCAGCCGCAACCGGCAGGCATCTGTCAGTGGACATGTGTTGTCGGCGTCCGCAAAACACTCGGCAATGGGCAGCGCGCCCTCCACGTGCCGGAACACAGACCCGATGCGAATCTGATCCGCATCGCGCGCCAGAGTCATACCGCCATTGCGGCCCCGCTGCGTGGTCAGATACTCCAGTTGACTCAGTTGGTTGATCACCTGCGCCAGATGGTTTTCCGAGATGTTGCACACTTCCGCAATTTCGGATTTGGTGACAAGCCGGTCCTGATGCGCCGCACAATACATTAGCAGGCGCACCGCTATATTCGTCCTTTTGGTGATCCGCATGATGACCTCCCAAATTTCAAGATGCGATCTTATTGCATGTTTGGCAAAAAAGCGGTTTGACATACATCAATCGTGATCAAAGGACGCAGAGGCTTATGGCAGACCCTTACTTTTTTGGCTACGGCAGCCTCGTGAACCTCGCGACCCACGACTTTCCCGACCCGCGACCGGCCAAACTGAAAGGCTGGCGGCGTGCCTGGCGACACACGGACCTGCGCCCGGTTGCCTTCCTGACCGCGATCCCCGACCAAGACACTGAAATCGAAGGCATGATTGCTCATGTCCCAAAGAACGACTGGGCTGCGCTTGATGAACGGGAATGGGCATATGACCGGGTCCCCGCGACCCAGTCGGTCACGCACCCGCTGACCCATGATGTCGAAATCGCAGTCTACGCCGTACCACCCGCGCGCCACACCTCGCCGACAGATCGGCACCCCCTGGTGCTCAGCTATCTCGACGTGGTGGTCCAGGGTTATCTGCACGCGTTCGGCGAGGATGGCGCAGACCGGTTTTTTGCCACCACCGAAGGTTGGGAGACACCGATCATCAATGACCGCAGCAACCCCCGCTATCCACGCCACCAACAGTTAACCGACGCCGAGCGTCGCTTTGTCGACGCCCGCTTGCAGACGTTGCCCACCCGCATCATTCAGCCAGAATAACGGATGGGCAGAGACACCGCTGCCCTTCTTCTGTTCAAAAATACCTCCGCCGGAGGCACGCGCCGCACGGCGCGTCTGTCATCCGCGCGCGCGGATGACCTGCAACAACGGCAATAAAACCGCCATCTCCGGCCCGCGCTCCATTCCGGTCAGCGCCTTGCGCAGCGGCATGAACAAGCCCTTGCCCTTTCGGCCCGTCGCCTCTTTCACCGCCTTGGTCCAATTGCCCCAGGTCTCGCCGTCGAAGGGACCCTCAGGCAGCAACGCAATAGCCTCCGCGATGAAGTCACGATCCTCGTCCGCGATCAGCGGTTCTGCGCCATCGCGGCACAGCTCCCACCAGCCTTTGAGATCCGCCAAAGTGGTGATGTTTTCGCGCGCCATAGTCCAGAACGGCTCGGCCAGATCGGCGGGAACACCTGCGTCAGCGACGGCTTCGGCCACTTCTGCCAGCGGCAGTGACTGCAGATGCCTGGCCGTGAGCGGGAACAGGTCCTGCACGTCGAACTTGGTCGGCGCCGCCCCAAAACGGTTGATGTCAAACCCATCGATCAGTTCGGCCATGTCCGAGCGCAATTCGACCGGATCAGACGACCCCAACCGCGCCATCAGGCTCAGCAGCGCCAGCGGCTGCACACCCTGTTCCCGCAGATCCCGCAGTGCCAGCGTGCCCAGACGTTTAGACAGAGCCTCGCCCTGCGGACCGGTCAGCAGCGAATGGTGTGCGAAGCGGGGGCAAGTGCCGCCCAGAGTCTCGATAATCTGTATTTGCGTTGCCGTATTGGTCACATGGTCCGACCCGCGCACCACATCGGTCACGCCCATCTCGGTATCGTCCACCACTGAGGCAATGGTATAGAGAACCTGACCGTCGCCCCGGATCAGTACCGGATCAGAGACCGAGGCCGCGTCGATCGAGATATCGCCCAGAATTCCATCGGCCCACTCGATCCGCTCATGGTTCAGCTTGAACCGCCACACCCCGTTGCCACGCTCGGCGCGCAGGGCATCTTTCTCGGCATCTGACAAAGCCAGCGCTGCGCGGTCGTAGACCGGCGGTTTGCCCATGTTCAGTTGCTTCTTGCGCTTGAGATCCAGCTCGGTCGGCGTCTCGAACGCCTCATAGAACCGGCCCATCTCGCGCAGCTTATCCGCAGCCTCGGCATAGCGGTCCAGCCGCTCGGACTGGCGTTCAACGCGGTCCCAGTGCAGACCCAGCCATTCCATATCCTGCTTGATCGCATCGACATATTCTTCCTTCGACCGCTCGGGGTCGGTGTCATCGATACGCAGGATGAATGTGCCGCCTGCCTTGCGTGCGATCAGGTAATTCATCAGAGCGGTGCGCAGGTTGCCCACATGGATGTATCCGGTGGGCGACGGGGCGAAACGGGTCGTTGTCATGGGTGTCTCCTGTTGGCGCGGCTCATGTCACAGGAACGCGGTTTTGTCCAGCCAAACAGGGAAAACGCGCCGGGCGGCGCGTGCCTTCGGCGAGAGTATTTTGGAAAAGATGAAGCGAGGAGTGCCCACTGCCCCGGCATCTGGATTTTTCTAATGGCAAAAGCGCGGGCCGCAGGGCCGGGCTCGCGACCTAAACAAATATTAACACGTAATGTTCAACCACGCAGAGTATATCATGGGCGTATACAGTGGCGACGGGTCCTGACTGATCTATTTCACACAATCATGCTCTGACAGGGAGAAGAAAGATGACCATCAAGATGACACGACGGGCGGCCCTTGGCGCGGCCGCAACTTTGCCATTTGCATCCGCGGCAACTCCGCTTTTGGCAGCTGGAGGCGAGGCAAAGGCCAGTTCGACCATCGCGAAGTCTTTTCATCTGGGCGACTTTACGGTGACAACTTTGCTGGATGGCAGTCTGCCGCGGGATGGCGCCAAGGAGATATTCGGCGGTGGTGCAACGGACGAGGAATTTGCGAAGGTTTCAGCCGAAAACTTCATTCCAGCCGACAAGGCTCATTTCTATTTCACTCCGACTCTGGTGAACACAGGATCGGAACTGGTGCTGTTTGACACAGGCCTGGGTCAGGGCGGCATTCAGGCTGCATTGGCGGATGCGGGCGTAACACCTGATCAGATCGATGTTGTGGTCATCACCCATATGCACCCCGACCATATTGGTGGCATGACCACCAATGACGCTCCGACCTTTACCAATGCGCGCTATGTCACCGCATCGCCCGAGTACGATTTCTGGGCAGCGCAGGAAGCCGGCAATCGCGTTGGCGATCTGGTTGCAGCCAAGGTTACGCCGCTGGCTGAGAAGATGACCTTTGTCGAAGACGGCGGCGAGGTTGCCTCGGGCATTACTGCTGTTGCCGCCTATGGGCACACGCCCGGCCACACGGTGTATCATCTGGAAAGCAACGGTCAGCGGCTGGTTCTGACTGCGGATCTGGCGAACCACTACATCTGGTCCTTCGCGCATCCGGAGTGGGAGGTGCGGTTTGACATGGACAAACCCGCCGCAACAGCCTCGCGCCGCAATGTGCTGGGCATGCTGGCCGCCGACAAGGTTCCGATGATCGGGTATCATATGCCGTTCCCGTCAGCGGGGTATGTGGAACCGCGCGGGGACGGGTTCCGCTTTGTGCCTGTCAGCTATCAGATGATGGGCTAAGCTCTAATAGCCAGGATCCGGCCGCACCACTGAGCCATCCGTGAAACGGGACAGGCGAAAGGCGGTCGGATCGACGCAGGGCGTCGCACCGGTGACCATGTCCGCAATCAATCGCCCCGCGCCCGGACCGATTCCGAAACCATGACCCGAAAAGCCGGTCGCGATATGCAGCCCCGGCACGTCATGCACTTGGGATATCACCGGGATGGCGTCCGGTGTTACGTCAATCATACCTGCCCAGCTTTGAACAATCTCCGCTTGTTCCAGCGCCGGGAATGTGGCCCGCGCGTTTGCCCATGAATGTCGCAGCGCCTTTGGTGACGGGTCCGGGTCAAGCACCCGGCATTTTTCGAAAGGGGTGACATCGGTGGGCAACCATGTTCGGTCCTCCTGCGCTTCGATGGACCAGCGACGGGACAGTCGAAATCGAAGCGCCTTCCACTCTTGCCGGAAGGCGGGCAGGAATTGCCGGGCCAGACGAAAACTGTCGGGCACAATGTCCACCGTGTTCTGATGGCCCGAGGCGATGGAGTACCCACCGTCGGCCCGTTTGCGGATTGCAAAATCGTCCGACCAAAATGCCGCTTCTGGTCCTTGCGGCGCGGGCGACGTGCGCAGTACCGTATTCAGGACTTTCAATTGCGGCAGCGCTATGCCTGCATTTCCGGCAAAGAGCCGGGACCACGCACCACCTGCCAACACGACTTGACTGCAGGAGACACGACCCCTTTCCGTTGCAACACCGGCAACCTGACCGGCTTGCATGTCGATGCTGCGAACGGCGCAATTGGTCATGATCACCGCGCCGCGGTCGCGCGCGGCCTCGGCCATGGCCGGGGCCGCCCATTGTGGTTCAGCCCGCCCATCTTGTGGCATACAGAGAGCGCCAACGGATTCACCGGCCTTGCCGGGCAGCAAATCGGACAGCTGCGCGCCGCGGATCATGGCGGCCCCGGTCCCGAGGGCCTCGACATGGTGCATCCATCGTTCCAGGTTGTTGGCCATTTGCCTGGTCGCGGCGTCAAACACGATGCCCGACTGAACATATCCCGTTTGGCGCCCGATCCGCGCATCCAGACCTCGCCAGATATCGATGGCCACCTGCATCAGAGGGATTTCGCGCGGATCCCGCATACCCAGGCGGACCCATCCCCAATTGCGTGAGCTTTGTTCTGCCCCGATCCGCCCCTTTTCACAAAGCAGTACGGAAATACCTCGCTCGGACAGTTCCAGCGCGGCGGACACGCCGATGATTCCGCCACCGATGACAACCACTTCAACGTGTTTGGGAAGACCTAGATCAGATTCGACAGGGGTCAGAGTTGGGCCGGGCATCAATCGCTCGTATCAGTTTCCTTGCGATGCAATGGAGCCGAAACACAAGAGTTCAGGCAACGGCTATTACCTTGCCTTTGCGCAATTGCGTAATGCTGTGGCCAAACGGCCAAAAGCCCGCCGGAAGGCGAGCTAAGAAAGGCCAGTTTCACGGAATGATCAGGCGGCGCCCGAGAACTCGATCCACTTCTGACGAAGCACCGCGCCCAGACCAGCGTGTTCCTCGCGCAGGTCAGCCGGATCCTGCGGCATCAGGTCAGGAAAGACCGAGTGCGCCTCGGCAGATTCTGAAACAACCGGATCTTCCGCTTTGAGCAGGTCCGCGATTGCGGCATCTGTCTTGGCTTCGTCCAGCGCTCGGCCTTGCGATTCCATCTGCTTCCATTGCAGCGGAGCATGAAGCGGCGTGTCATAATCATTTGCCATTCTTACCACCATAACCTTTACAAGCATCCAAACACACAGATGCGGTTTCCAGAACTTGACCCGACATGGCGACCCCTGATCTTGGGGCCGCCGTTCGGATTACGTCACGTTTGCCCAACTTAAGGCAAACCCCCGGCACAAATGTGGCAAAAGAAGGGCTGTGAGGCAAGTGCAACCAGCGCGCGCATGGGGATTTCACCCACAACCGTAGACAATAAAAACCTGAAGGATTGATTGTCGCCCAATCAGCGTAAAATTCGCCACAATTCGACAGAGCAGTCTGACATGAAAAGTCGAATTAAGGCCTGTTTCAACCGCGATCGCGCCAACGATTCACAATCGGATAGCGACGATCCAGCCAGAACGCACGGGGTGTCAGCCGTGTGCCCGGGGCGGATTGAAAGCGTTTGTATTCGCTGATGTAGATCAGATGTTCGACCCGCTTGACCTCGGTCTCGTCATACCCGGCCCCCACGCAATCGGCGATGGAACCATCCTGATCCACCAGAATGTCCAGAATGGCATCCAGAACCGGGTAATCCGGCAGGCTGTCGCTGTCTTTCTGGTCTGCGCGCAGCTCTGCGCTTGGGGGCTTGTCGATCACGGACGGGCGGATCACCTCGCCTTCCGGGCCCATCATCCAGTTGCGATGGTTGGCATTGCGCCAGCGACAGGTCTCGAACACGCGGGTTTTATAGAGGTCCTTGATCGGGTTGTAGCCGCCGTTCATGTCACCGTAAATCGTGGCATATCCGACGGCGATTTCGGATTTATTGCCAGTGGTCAGCAGCATCTCGCCAAATTTGTTCGACAGCGCCATCAGCAGCAGCCCGCGCAACCGGGATTGGATGTTTTCTTCGGTCAGGTCCTCATCCCGCCCCGCGAACAAGGGGGCCAGCGTGTCCGAGACAGCGGCGCGGCTGTCCGAAATCGGCACATAGTCGTAATGCACGCCCAATGCTCGGGCCACAGCTTCGGCATCGTCCAGCGACGCCCGGCTGGTGTATTCCGACGGCAGCATCACGCAGCGCACGTTCTGCGCCCCGATCGCGTCCACGGCGATCGTCGCCACCAGTGCGGAATCGACTCCGCCCGACAGTCCCAGAACAGCCTTTTTGAACCCGGTCTTGCCCATGTAGTCGCGCAAAGACTGCACCATCGCGCGATAGTCCTGCTCCCATGCGTCCGGCTGCGGCACAATCTCGGCGGGGTTGATCCGCCAGCCTTGATCACCGCGCAGCAAATCCACGTGGCACACGGCCTCGTCAAAGACGGGCATTCGAAAGGCCAGCTCTCCTCCGGGGTTCAGACCAAACGTGGCCCCGTCAAAGACCTGATCATCCTGCGCGCCCACCATGTTCAGATAGATGACGGGCAGCCCCGTTTCGACGACGCGCGCTACCATGTGGTTCAGCCGCACATCATACTTGTCGCGATAATAGGGCGAGCCGTTGGGAATCAGCAGAAACTCAGCCCCCGTCTCCTCAAGCGTTTCCGAGACATCCTCGTGCCAGCCATCCTCGCAAATCGGGCTGCCGATTCGGGTGTTGCCCACCGCATAGGGTCCGCCCATCGGGCCCACGTCATACAAGCGTACCTCGTCAAATACGGTCTCGTTCGGCAAGTGATGTTTGAGCACCTTGCTGGCGATGCGACCCCCTTTCAGGATCAAGTACGCATTGAACAGCTTGCCGTCTTCTACCCATGGGCCGCCGATGGCCAGGGCAGGCCCATCTGAACATTCGCGGGCCAGAGCCTCGACGGCAGCCATTGCGGCGCGGTGAAACACGGGCTTCATCACCAGATCCTGCGTGTTGTAACCGGTGATGAACATCTCGGGCAGGGCAACCAGATCGGCATTTGCGTCCCGGCCCTGCCGCCACGCATCCGCAGCCTTGGCGGCGTTTGCCTCAATATCCCCGACGGTGGGGTTCAGTTGCGCCAGCGTGATGCGGAAACGATCGGCCATTTTACCCTCTTGCCTTCGTCAGTCTTTCAGGGATTTAGCAGATCATGCCGCAAGTGAAAGGCAAATGCGGCAAAAGCCGTTGCCCTGCCCCCGACGGTATCCTAGTTTTGCCCAAAGAACCGACACCACCGATCAGGCAGGGCCAAATCATCATGAACGCGATCCGCATATCCATCGCCGCTGCAGCCTTCGCCTTTGCCACGCAGGCCAGCGCCCAGCAGGACGGCCAGATCATTGTTGCCGATGACGATGTGGGCGGGGTCTATGAGGGCACGTTCGAAAATGGTTTGCGACATGGCACCGGCACCTATCGCCTGCCAGACGGGTTCGAGTATTCCGGCGAATGGGTCGCGGGCGAGATTCAGGGACAAGGCATTGCACGCTATGCCAACGGCTCGATCTATGAAGGCAGCTTCGAGAAGGGCCAGCCGCATGGACAGGGCAAGATCCAGTTCTCGGATGGCGGCAGCTATGATGGGGAATGGTCCGAGGGTGCAATCAACGGCACCGGCGTTGCCGAATACGCCAATGGCATGCGCTACGAGGGTGGATTCAGAAATGCGCGGCATCATGGCAAGGGCGTGATCTCGGATACCGGCGGGTATTCCTATGATGGAGAGTGGGCCGATGGCGTCAAACAGGGCTCGGGTACGATTACCTATGCCGGGGGCGGCACCTATGCGGGTGAGATTCTGGCCGGGCAGCGTCATGGGCAGGGCGAACTGACCATGCCCGACGGGATGATCTATGCGGGTCAGTGGACCGAGGATCGGATCACCGGCACCGGACGGCTGACTCAGGCGAATGGCGATGTCTACGAAGGCAATCTGGTCGATGGCCGCAGGCAGGGCAAAGGCAAGGCCACTTACGCCAATGGCGACGTCTACGAAGGGGATTTCGTGGATGATCAGCGCCATGGTCAGGGAACATTTACAGGCACGGATGGCTTCGTCTACACCGGTGAATGGACCAAGGGCCAGATTGAAGGGTTGGGCGAGGCAAGCTATCCGGACGGCTCGGTCTATATCGGCGATTTCAAGGGCGATCTGGCCGAAGGCAAAGGCCGGATCACCTATCCCGATGGCTCGTCTTATGATGGCGACTGGATTGCCGGGGTGATCGATGGCGAAGGCACCGCCACTTATTCCAACGGCACTGTTTACAAAGGCCAGTTCAAAAACGCCCGCAACCACGGCACCGGAGTGCTGACTTATGCGGACGGGTACCGCTACGAAGGCGACTGGATCGACGGCATCCGTCAGGGCAAGGGCGCGGCGACCTATGCTGACGGTACGGTTTACACCGGCGATTTCGAACAGGGGCAACGCCATGGTCAAGGTGAGATCGTAATGGCGAACGGCTTCAAATACACCGGCCAATGGACCGAAGGGAAAATCACCGGCTCGGGCACGGCGACTTATTCCAACGGCGATGTCTACGAAGGCAACTTCGTTGATGCAAAACGTCAGGGCACCGGGACAATGACCTACGCCAATGGCGAGGTCGAAACCGGCGTCTGGGACAACGGTGCTTTATCCGAAGGTGGCGCGGAGGCGCCTTCTGACCCGGAAGCTGTCCCGGCAGGCGCAGATAGCTCAGACGGGTAAAACGCCGATCACCACGGGATGGGCTTACCCGCCCAGTCAAAGAAACCACCGGTGTCCTCTGGCGTCAGGCCCGCGATCACCGATAGCAGGTTGTGTGCAGCCTCGTCCGGCGCGACCGAGGGATGGCGACCCAGGTATTTTTGGGTGAATGCGGTATTGACCGTACCGGGATGTAATGACACGCAAACCGCCTGCGGATGCGTACGGGCAAGTTCAATCGCGGTCGTGTGGACGATTTGATTAACGGCCGCCTTGGCGGCACGATAACTGACCCAGCCTCCCAACCGGTTATCTCCGATAGACCCTATTCGGGCAGATAAGATGCCCATTACCGATCGCCGGTCATGTGGCAGCAATCGGAAAGCATGTTTCAGGATCAAGGCCGGGCCAACCGCATTCAGCGCAAACTGATCCATCATGGCCCGCGCCGAAACCGCCCGCATCGACTTTTCCGGCGCGGCCCCGTCGATCTCCAGGGCACCGCTCGCCACAAGGATCAGATCATACGGCCCTTCCAGCCGGGAAAGGGTTTGTTCGGCACCATCCGGGTCCATTAAGTCCAGTCCGTCTTGCGTACGTGACAGGCCAGTGACCGCGACCTGTTGCGCGCGCAGGCACAGGGAAAGCGCCTGTCCGATACCGCCGCTTGAACCGATGATCAGTGCCGATGCCATGGGCGGAAACCTAGCGGGTTCCCGTGCGTGTTCAACGCTCTGCCAGTATAAATACATAATGCAGACATTTTCTTTCTTTTCATTCCCAATCCGCATTGTATAACCTGACCTCATGATCAACCGCGCAGATATCCCCTTTGCCGACACCGCCCTTCGCGGTGCGTCGCTGCGTGGCCTACTGATCCTAATCCGCCTCTGAGCGTGCCATCCGGCGCGCCCGCTCAGAGGAGGACGCCCGCGCGCCATAGGCTTTAGGACAGAAGAAGAAAGAGTACCCCATGACAAACGTGACCGAACAAGACCGCGTCTTGATCTTCGACACCACTTTGCGCGACGGCGAGCAGAGCCCCGGAGCGACCATGACCCATAACGAGAAGCTGGAGATTGCCGAGCTGCTGGACGAAATGGGCGTCGACATCATCGAGGCCGGATTTCCCATCGCCTCTGAAGGTGATTTCAAGGCTGTCACCGAGATCGCCCAGCGTTCAAAAAACAGCCGAATCTGCGGTTTGGCGCGCGCCAATTTCGCCGATATCGACCGCTGCTGGGAGGCGGTGAAGCACGCCGGGAAGAATCGGATTCACACCTTTATCGGCACCTCTCCGCTGCACCGCGCCATCCCGAACCTGACCCAGGACGAGATGGCCGACAAGATACACGAAACGGTCAGCCATGCGCGCAACCTGTGCGAAAACGTGCAGTGGTCGCCGATGGACGCGACGCGGACCGAGTGGGACTATCTGTGCCGCGTGATCGAGATTGCGATCAAGGCGGGCGCGACGACGATCAACATCCCCGATACCGTGGGCTATACCGCCCCGGTGGAATCCGCAGACCTGATCAAGCGCCTGATCGAGACGGTGCCGGGCGCGGATGAGGTGATCTTCGCCACCCACTGTCACAACGACCTCGGCATGGCGACCGCGAACTCGCTGGCGGCTGTCGCGGGCGGCGCGCGTCAGATCGAATGCACCATTAACGGGCTGGGCGAACGCGCAGGCAATACCGCGCTGGAAGAGGTCGTGATGGCCCTGCGCACCCGCAACGATATCATGCCGTGGCACACCGGTATCGACACGACCAAGATCATGCATATCTCGCGCCGCGTGGCGACGGTGTCGGGCTTCAACGTGCAGTTCAACAAAGCCATCGTCGGCAAGAATGCTTTTGCCCATGAAAGCGGCATTCATCAGGACGGGATGCTGAAGAACCGCGAAAATTTCGAGATCATGCGCCCCGAGGATATCGGCCTGTCCGGAACCTCTCTGCCATTGGGCAAGCACTCGGGCCGCGCCGCGCTGCGCGACAAGCTCGAGACTTTGGGCTTTGATGTGGGCGACAACCAGCTCAAGGACATCTTCGTTCGGTTCAAGGATCTGGCCGACCGCAAGAAAGAGGTGTTCGACGACGACCTGATCGCCTTGATGACGCTGGATGAGGCGGATGATTACCTGCAACTGGTCTCGATGAAAGTTACCTGCGGCACCGGCGGTCAGGCGGAATCGACCGTTGAGCTTGAGATGGACGGCAAGGACATTATAGCCACCGAGCATGGCGATGGGCCGGTTGACGCAACCTTCAAGGCGATCCGGGCGATCTATCCAAACAAGGCCCATCTTCAGCTTTATCAGGTTCATGCGGTGACCGAAGGGACAGACGCGCAGGCCACGGTTTCTGTGCGGCTGGAAGAAGACGGGATGATTGCAACCGGCCAGTCCGCGAATACGGATACGGTGGTGGCCTCGGCCAAAGCGTACATCCATGCTTTGAACCGCCTGATCGTTCGGCGCGAGAAAACCGGCCCCGGCAGCGATGCGCGCGAGATCAGCTACAAAGATCTGACCTGATCACCGTGTAAGGCGGGCTCCCGCACCCGCGGCAGTCCGGCTGCGCCGAACCACCTTGCGGCTTTGGGCCCGGCTGCGCGCCTGCAGCGCGCAGCCGGGCCCAACTCGATTGGCGGCATCTTTGATGCTGGCAATCGGGGCGGGAGCCCTCCTAAAGCCCTTCAAACAAGGCTGACAAGCGCGCCATTTCTTCGCCAATGCCAAACGGCGCATTCACAAAGAACATCCCCGATCCCACCATTCCATGCCCGTCGCGCGCAGGCGGGAACCAGACTTCGTGCCCTTCGGCTTTGGGCAGGTTTTGTTTGCGCAAAGCCTCGATCATCGGTTTATGCCGGCCATCCGTCAGGATCGGGTACCACAAGGCAATCACCCCGACATTCCATTTCCGATGCGCCTTTGCGATGAACCCCGGCAGGCGGTCATATTCCGATTTGATTTCGTAGCTCGGGTCAATCAGCATCATTCCCCGGCGCGGCATCGGGGGTAGAAGCGATTGCGCCAGCGCATACCCGTCCTGTTTGTAAACCCTGGCACCATGGGGCGACAACGCCAGCGACAGAGCGGCGTATTCCTGCGGATGTAGTTCGGCGAAATGGAGATTATCCTGTTCTCTTAACAGATTGGCCGCGATCAGGGGCGAGCCTGCATAGGCCTGCGCCCCATATTGCGCCCGAACCTTTGCCAGCGCAGTTGACAAGGCATGACCTGCCCCGAACCACCCATCCCGTTGCGCGCGTTTGATCCCGGCTGAGGCCTCACCGGTACGTACCGCTTCGGCAGTGTCCAGGTGGTATAAGCCTCGTCCCGAATGCGTTTCCAGATAAGTGATCGGTTTATTCTTGCGGGTCAGATATTCGAGCGCACATGCCAACAAAGCGTGCTTTTGCACATCAGCCAGATTTCCAGCGTGGTAAATATGTTGATATGAGAGCATGTTGCCTTCTAAAGTCCCAATCAATAAGGCGGAAAGGTGCTGATTGTCGCGGAATCAGCCCTTTTACCGGGCGAGATGGCACCCTATAAGACATCCGTCCCGGAACCGTCGAGTCGCGGGCAGTGAAAATTCTGACGAACGGGATCAGTGAAAACATGGGAATCTTTGGCAATCTGGGCGGCCTGTTCACAGCGGACATGGCGATTGACCTTGGGACGGCGAACACGCTGGTTTATGTCAAGGGGCGCGGTGTCATCCTGTCTGAACCCTCGGTTGTCGCGTATCATGTCAAGGATGGCGTCAAGAAAGTGCTGGCGGTAGGCGAGGACGCCAAACTGATGCTGGGCCGCACGCCCGGGTCCATCGAAGCAATCCGTCCGATGCGCGAAGGCGTAATTGCCGATTTCGACACTGCCGAGGAAATGATCAAGCACTTCATCCGCAAGGTGCACAAACGTTCAACCTTTTCAAAGCCCAAGATCATCGTCTGCGTCCCTCATGGCGCGACGCCCGTTGAAAAACGCGCGATCCGCCAGTCGGTTCTGTCAGCAGGTGCCCGCCGGGCTGGTCTGATTGCCGAGCCTATCGCGGCCGCGATTGGGGCTGGCATGCCGATCACCGATCCGACCGGCAACATGGTTGTCGATATCGGCGGCGGCACCACCGAAGTGGCCGTTCTGTCGCTGGGCGACATCGTTTACGCCCGTTCGGTCCGCGTTGGCGGCGACCGCATGGATGAGGCCATCATCTCGTACCTGCGCCGTCAGCAGAACCTGCTGGTCGGGGAATCCACCGCCGAACGGATCAAGACCACCATCGGTACTGCCCGCATGCCCGACGATGGCCGCGGCCAGTCGATGCATATTCGTGGGCGCGACTTGCTGAATGGTGTGCCGAAGGAAATCGAGATTAGTCAGGCGCAGGTCGCCGAGGCGCTTTCGGAACCTGTCCAGCAGATTTGCGAGGCAGTGATGACCGCGCTGGAGACCACGCCGCCCGATCTGGCGGCTGACATTGTCGACCGGGGCGTGATGCTGACCGGCGGCGGTGCTCTGCTGGGCGATCTGGACCTTGCCTTGCGCGAACAGACCGGTCTGGCCGTGTCGATCGCTGACGAAAGCCTGAATTGTGTGGCTTTGGGCACCGGCAAAGCGCTGGAATACGAAAAACAACTGCGCCACGCGATTGACTACGAAAGCTAAGGCGCGCACCCTTACGGGGTGAAAACTCGGGCACGAGCAGCACGGGAAGGTAACCTGTGGCAAAGGACCGATCACAGCGCGACGAATATACAACCCCTCTGCGCCGCCTGCTGTTGGGGATAGTCGTTCTGTGCCTGCTGGCGATCTTTCTGGTCTGGCGCATTGACAGTCCGCGCGTGGAAAGATTCCGCGCGCAGGTGGTCGACAAGGTCGTCCCATCTATGGAATGGGCCATGGTTCCGGTGACCGCCGCCGTAAACCTTTTGCGCGATTTCCAAAGCTATCAGCGGCTCAGCGCCCAAAACCAGGAATTGCGCAGCGAATTACGTCTGATGCGCGCCTGGAAAGAGGCCGCGCTGCAGTTGGAACAGGAAAACGCCCGCCTGCTGGACCTCAACAATGTGCGGCTCGATCCGAGGCTGACCTATGTGACCGGCGTTGTGATGGCCGACAGCGGATCGCCCTTCCGGCAGTCAGTGCTGCTGAACGTGGGCGCCCGGGACGGCATCATGGACGGCTGGGCCACGATGGACGGGATCGGCGTGGTCGGGCGTATCTCGGGCGTAGGGCCGGACACGGCACGGGTTATCCTGATGACAGATGCCAGCAGCGCCATTCCGGCAACCATCCAACCCTCGGGTCAGACGGCGTTGGTTGCCGGGGACAATACAGCGGCACCGCTGGTGCAATTTCTGGAAAACCGCGAACTTGTCCGACCCGGCGACCGGGTTGTCACCTCGGGTGACGGAGGCGTGTTTCCCGGCGGCTTACTGATCGGTCAGGTCACGGCCGATCCCGGCGGTCGGTTGCGCGTGCGCCTGTCGGCCGACTTTGAGCGGCTCGAATTCCTGCGCGTCCTGCGCTACCAGTCGGCCCCGACGATCCGGGACCCCGGAGGCATCGTGGGCCCCAAACGGCCCGAGGCCGCGCTGGCCCCGGCGGAGGTCGGTGATGGATAATCAGGCCTCTCATATTTGGTCCAAACGGATCTTGTACCTCGTTCTGGCCACATTGGTGATGTTCCTCCACCTGCTGCCACTGGACACCAAACCGGATCGCTGGCCATTCCCGGACGTCCTGATCGCACTGACTTTTGCATGGACCCTCAGACGTCCGGAATATGTGCCCACGGTGCTGATCGCTTTTGTTTTGCTGATGGCCGATTTGCTGCTGCAGCGCCCGCCGGGATTGCTGGCCGCACTTGTGGTTCTGGGCGCATCATATCTGCGCTCTGCTGCACCCGGAATGCGGGACGGCGGTTTTGCAAGTGAATGGACCGCGGTAGCGATGGTGATCACGACGGTTTTTGTTCTGAACCGTGTGATTCTTGCTATTCTGTCGGTACAACAAGCGGCTTTGGGACCGGTGATGGTGCAAGTGATACTGACGATTGCGGTCTATCCTCTGATCGTTCTGCTGAGCCAGAGCGTCTTTGGCGTGCGGCGCATGTCGGTGGCGGACCCTGCGACACTGGGGGCCCGCACATGAAACCGCGCAAACCCAAATCCCAGGGCCTCGCCTATAAACGCCTGCCCCGCCGGGCGCTGGTGCTGGGTGGGCTGCAGGCAGCGTTTGTCGGCGGGCTGGCGGCCCGGATGCGGTTCATGCAGGTCGATCAGGCGGATGAATACCGCCTTCTGGCCGAAGAAAACCGCATCAATATCCGTCTGATCCCTCCGACACGTGGCCGGATTTATGATCGCAACGGGCAGATCATCGGGCAAAACTCGCCTTCCTACCGCATTGTGATCGTGCGCGAGGATGCGGGCGATATCGACAAGGTGATCGCGAAACTGTCCAACCTGATCCCGCTGACCGAGGATGAGATTGAGCGTGCCAAGACCGAGATGCGCCGTTCGGCCCCGTTCCTGCCGGTCACGCTGGCCGATCAGGTGACCTGGGAAGACATTTCAAAGGTCGCAATCAATGCCCCGGCCCTGCCCGGCGTTACGCCCGAAGTGGGTATGACGCGGCAATATCCCCGGTACGAGGATTTTGCCCATGTGGTCGGCTATGTCGGCCCGGTCAGCGATTATGATCTCAGTCAGATCGAAGACCCCGAACCGGTGCTGCGCATTCCGCGCTTTCAGATCGGCAAGGTCGGGCTGGAGGCGAAACAGGAAATCAGCCTGCGCGGCAAGGCTGGTGCCAAACGGGTCGAGGTCAACGCCACCGGTCGGGTTATGCGCGAGCTGGACCGGCAGGAAGGCACCGCCGGGGCGGACCTGCAATTGTCGGTCGATGCTGATCTGCAGCAATACGCTCAGGCCCGTCTGGCCGGGGAAAGCGCCGCCGCCGTGGTGATCGATTGCGAAACGGGGGATATCCGGGCAATCAGTTCCGCGCCCAGTTTCGACCCCAACCTGTTCGTGCGCGGCATCTCGGTGGCCGACTATCGCACGCTGACCAATGACAATTACCGCCCGCTGGCCAACAAGACCGTGCAGGGCACCTACCCGCCGGGTTCGACCTTCAAGATGATCACCGCGATGGCCGCGCTTGAGGCTGGCGTGATCGGACCCGGGAACACGGTTTATTGTCCCGGTCACCTGAAGGTCGGCAGCCGCCGCTTTCACTGTTGGAAACGCGGCGGACATGGGACAATTGACCTGAACCTGTCGCTCAAGCGCAGCTGTGACGTGTATTACTATGACGTGGCCGTGCGGACCGGGATCGACAAGATCTCGGATATGGCGCGCACCTTCGGTCTGGGCGTCAAGCACGATATCCCCATGTCTGCCGTCGCCGCTGGCCTTGCGCCCAATCAGGCGTGGAAGGAACGGGTACACGGCGAAGGCTGGCTGGTGGGTGACACTGCCAACGCTTCGATCGGTCAGGGCTTTATGCTGGCGTCTCCGCTGCAACTTGCCGTCATGACGGCGCGCATTGCCACAGGCCGGGCGGTGAAACCGCGGCTGGTCCGCTCGATCAACGGGGTTGAGCAGCCCTCAGGCGCAGGAGAGCCGCTGGCCGTCAATCCCAACAACCTTGAGCACGTGCGCAAGGCTATGTTCTCGGTCTCGAATGACCGGGGCGGAACAGCCTATCGCAGCCGTATCATCGCCGATGAATTTCGCATGGCGGGCAAGACGGGCACCAGTCAGGTACGCAACATCACAAAAGCCGAGCGCGCCGCTGGTGTGATCCGAAATGAAGATTTGCCATGGGAACGCCGCGACCACGCGTTGTTCGTCAGCTTTGCGCCCTATGACAATCCGAAATACGCCATTGCGGTGGTGGTGGAACACGGCGGCGGCGGCTCCAAAGCCGCGGCGCCGGTGGCCCGTGATATCCTGTTGCAGGCGCTCTATGACGGCACTCCTCCGCTTGAGGCCTATCCCGCCGGGGACCGCGACCGCATCAAGGAACAGCAAAAACGGCTGGAAGGCGACCGCCGTCCCAAAGCACGCCCGTCCGAGAAGGATCGCGCGTGAGTTATCTTGAAAATACCGTCAAATCCACGCCATCGGGATTCCGCAAGTTCCTGTATATGAATTGGCCGCTGACGCTGCTCTTGATCAGCGTCGCAAGTGCCGGGTTCCTGATGCTGTTTTCCGTGGCAGGCGGGTCATGGCGGCCCTGGGCCGAGCCACAGATGGAGCGGTTCGGGCTGGGCCTGACGGTGATGTTCATCATCGCTCTTGTCCCGATCTGGTTCTGGCGGAACATGTCAGTGGTGGCCTATCTGGGCTCGATCGGGCTGCTGGTCGTGGTCGAGCTGTTCGGCACGATCGGCATGGGCGCGCAGCGCTGGATAGACCTTGGCTTCATGCGGCTGCAGCCGTCCGAGGTCATGAAAGTCGCGCTGGTGATGGTGCTGGCCGCCTATTACGACTGGCTGCCCGCACATAAAACATCGCGCCCGATCTGGGTCATCATCCCGGTCCTTCTGATCCTGATCCCAACCTTTATGGTGCTGCGTCAGCCAGACCTCGGCACTTCGATCCTGTTGCTGGCGGCCGGGGGCGGGCTGATGTTTCTGGCCGGAGTACACTGGGCCTATTTCGCAGCGGTGATTGCAGCGGGCGTGGGGTTGGTCGCTGCGGTATTCAACAGCCGGGGAACAGAATGGCAACTGCTGAAAGACTATCAGTTTCGCCGCATCGATACTTTTCTCGATCCCTCCACCGATCCGCTGGGCGCAGGCTATCACATCACGCAATCCAAGATCGCGCTGGGGTCCGGCGGGTGGAACGGGCGCGGCTTCATGCAGGGCACTCAGTCACGGCTGAACTTCCTGCCCGAAAAACACACCGATTTCATCTTCACGACCCTGGCGGAAGAGTTCGGCTTTGTCGGCGGTATAACGCTGCTGATCCTTTATGCGATGATCCTGATCTTCTGCACGGTCACGGCACTGTCTACAAAGGACAGGTTTTCGTCTCTGGTGACATTGGGCATCGCTTTGAACTTTTTCCTGTTCTTTGCCGTCAACATGTCGATGGTCATGGGGCTGGCTCCCGTCGTGGGCGTGCCGCTGCCGATGGTCAGCTACGGCGGATCGGCGATGCTGGTTCTGATGGCCGCCTTTGGCATCGTTCAAAGCGCCCATATCCATCGTCCCCGATAAGCTGAAAGGCCGCAGATGCCCGTGAACGTCCTGTTTTCCGCGCGCCCCGAGCTTTGGCCCGTGTATCAACCTCTGCTGTCCCAAGGGCTGACCGACGCCGGGCTTGAGTTCAGTTTGGCCACTGAAATGGCCCCCGATCAGGTTGATTACGTTGTCTATGCCCCCAATGGAGGACTGCGCGATTTTACGCCCTATTCCCGCCTCAAGGCCGTTCTGAGCCTCTGGGCCGGGGTCGAGACGATCTCGGACAACGAAACCCTGACTGTCCCGCTGGCGCGAATGGTGGACGGTGGGCTGACGCAGGGCATGACGGAATGGGTGGTTGGCCATGTGCTGCGGTATCACCTTGGAATGGACAGGCACATTACAGTGCAGGACGGCGTCTGGAACCCAACCCCTCCGCCGCTGGCGTCGGAACGTCATGTCTGCATTCTGGGTCTCGGCGCACTGGGCGAAGCCGCCGCCCGAGCGCTAAGTGCGTTGAATTTTCAGGTTTCGGGTTGGAGCCGCACTGCCAAAGACATCCCCTCAGTGGCATGTCTGTACGGTACCGGCGGATTACGTACGGCCCTGTCCCGGGCCGAGATCGTTGTCTTGTTGCTGCCCGATACCCCTGCGACCGAAAATGCCCTGAACGCGGAAACACTTGCGATGCTGCCGAAGGGGGCGTGCATCATCAACCCCGGGCGCGGTCCCCTTATCGATGATGACGCTTTGCTGGATGCTTTGAATACTGGGCAAGTGGGTCACGCCACGCTGGATGTCTTCCGCACCGAGCCATTGCCTGCTGATCATCCATATTGGGAACATCCCAATGTGACGGTTACACCCCATATCGCTTCGGAAACCCGCCCGGCGACGGCCGCGCAGGTGATCCTAGAGAACATACGGCGCGGCGAGGCCGGTGAGCCTTTCCTGCACCTTGTTGACCGCGATCTGGGTTATTAAGCCGCGATAAGGCCGCGCCCTTTTAACAGCGCCTCAACCCCAGGCAAGCGGCCCCGGAACGCCAAGTACAGATCTTCTGCCTCACGTGATCCACCGGTTGAAAGGATGTGCTCCTCCAGCGCGCTGGCGCGTTCAGGGTCAAAGGCGCCTCCGGCTTCTTCAAAGGCGGCAAAGGCGTCCGCGTCCATGACCTCGGACCACATGTAGCTGTAATAGCCCGCGCTATAGCCGTCGCCGGCAAAGACATGGGCGAAATGCGGCGTGGCGTGGCGCATACCGATGGCGGGCGGCATACTCAGATCGGTCAGAACCTCGGCCTGTCTGGCCATCGGGTCAGCGGGGGCGGCCCCATCGTGAAAGGCCAGATCGACCAGCGCCGAGGCCACATATTCGACCGTCTGGAACCCCTGATCGAAATTGGCGGCTTGCAGCACTTTCTCCAACATCTCCTGTGGCATTGCGGCGCCGGTATCGGCATGAGTTGCAAATTCAGCCAGAACTTCGGGCACTTCCAGCCAATGTTCGTAAAGCTGACTGGGCAGTTCCACGAAATCACGCGCGACCGAGGTGCCCGAGACGCTTTCATAGGTCACATCTGACAGCATCTGATGCAGGGCATGGCCGAATTCGTGAAACAGGGTCCGCGCGTCGTCATAGGATAGCAGCGCCGGATCGCCCTTGGCAAAGTTGCACACGTTGATGACGATCGGGGTCTGAACCTTCGGATGTCTGGCCTGAGACCGCATGGCACTGCACCAGGCACCCGACCGCTTCGAACCCCTTGCGAAGTAATCTCCGATGAACACCGCCACATGCTGGCCGTTTCGCGTCACTTCCCACGCCCGGCAGTCAGGGTGATACAGCGGGATGTCCAGCGCTGCGAACTCCAGACCGAACAGGCGATTGGCGCAGGCAAATGCCGCCTCGATCATCCGATCCAGTTGCAGGTAGGGTTTCAGTGCCGCCTCATCCAGATCATGCTCGGCCTTGCGGCGCTTCTCGGCATAGTAGCGCCAGTCCCACGCGGCCAGCGGGCCGTTGACACCGTCCGCCTGCATCATCCGGGTCAGGGTGTCTGCGTCCGCCTCTGCGCGCGCCCTGGCCGGTTCCCAGACCTGCATCAGCAAGTCGCGCACACGGTCAGGTGTGCGGGCCATCTCGGTTTCCAGCTTGTAGGCGGCGAAACTGTCATAACCCAGCAGATTGGCCCGTTCCGCGCGCAGTGCCAGAATTTCCGCTGCGATTTCACGATTGTCTGTCTCGCCTCCATTTGCACCGCGCGCGGCCCATGCACGATAGGCTGTCTCGCGCAGGTCCCGACGCGGAGAGAATTGCAGAAAGGGTACGATCAGAGATCGCGACAAGGTCACAACAGGCCCATCCGCGCCCTTTTCCTGCCCGGCGGCCCGGGCCGAAGCCACCACGAAATCGGGCAATCCTTGCAGATCATCCTCGGACAGCTCCATGAACCAGTCCCGCTCATCCGCAAGCAGATTCTGTGTGAAGGACGTACCCAAAGAGGCCAGCCGCGCCTTGATCTCCTGCATGCGGGCATCGCTTTCGCCAGTCAGCGCTGCACCGGATCGGACAAACCCGCGATGGGTCAGCATCAGCACACGGGCCTGTTCTTCGGTCAGGTTCAGCGCATCCTTGCGCGCCCACAGGTCGGACAAACGTTGAAACAGAGCCTTGTTCGACGAAATAGCCGAGAAATGCGCCGCCAGTTTGGGTGAGAACTCCCGCTGCAAGGCTTCGCGCGCCGGATTGCTGTCGGCACCGGCAACGGTGAAAAAGACCGACAGGACCTTGTCCATCTGTTCCCCGGCCGCTTCCAGCGCCTCGATGGTGTTTGCAAAACTCGGCGCATCCGGGTTGTTTGCAATCGTTTCGATCTGTGCCGAATGGGCCTGCATGGCCGCGTCCAGAGCGGGGGCAAAATCCGTATCCGAAATCTTTTCGAACGGAGCGATTTCAAACGGGGTGGTCCAGTCGGACAGGATCGGGTTGGTCATGGAACTCTCCTTTGCATCCTACCTAGGAGCGGGGATGCGAATGATCCAGTACGGACGCCTATTGATCGCCGCAAACCGGACAATCCGTGCGGCGCGACAGGCTGATCTTGCGGCTTTCCCCATAAAGCGCGTCATAGATCAGCATCTCGCCGCGCAGAGCCTGTCCTGCGCCGGTGATCACCTTGATCGCCTCGACCGCCATCATTGACCCGACCACCCCGGGCAATGGCCCGATCACCCCCGCCTCGGCGCAGGAGGGGGCCAGACCTGGGGCCGGGGCCTCGGGGAAAATACATTGATAGCAGGGCGCATCGCTGGCCGGATCGAACACGCTGAGCTGCCCTTCCCACTGGGACAGCGCCCCCGAGATCAGGGGTTTGCCCAATGCCACCGCCGTACGGTTGGCCAGATAGCGTGTTTCGAAATTGTCTGTGCCGTCAAGGATCAGATCAAAGTCCGAGAACAGATCGGTTGCGATGTCATCCGTCAGGCGGCGGTGATACGGCAGGACAACGACGTTGGGGTTCTGTGCCTGCATCGCCTGTTGGGCCGAAAACACCTTGGGCATCCCGATATCCGTATCCCGGTGGATCACCTGCCGCTGCAGGTTGGCGTTCTCGACCACGTCATCGTCGATGACACCGATAGTGCCGACGCCAGCTGCAGCCAGATATTGCAGGGCTGGCGCGCCCAATCCTCCGGCGCCGATCACCAACACGCGCGCCCGTTTCATCTTCTTCTGCCCCGGCCCACCCAGCTCGCGCAGAACGATATGGCGGGCATAGCGTTCAAGCTCGGTCTCGGAGAATTGGTCGGATGGCATGGCAGGCTCCTTGGGCACGGCGGGCGCTGCCCGGTTGCGCAGCGCGTTCAGCACCCTTCCATAAACCAGAACCAGAATGGCGAAACCACCCAATATCAGCCACATCGCCGCAGAGCCGCCAGTCGCCTCGCGCAACGGATGACCATCGGGCAAAATCAGCTGCGCAACGATCACGCCCAGCAGCAGCACCCCGACCGAAACCATTCGGGCCATTCGGGACACGCCAGCCACATATCCAATGGCCCACAATGCCGCCGCTAGAAGAAGTACCAGCAGCATCTAGACGCGCCCGGTCGAGCCGAACCCGCCCTTGCCGCGATCTGTCTCGCTCAGCGCGTCTGCCGCCTCGAACGTCGCTTGAACCACCGGGGCCACCACCAGTTGGGCGATGCGTTCGCCGTGGGTGATCTCGAACATCTCATGTCCGGCGTTCAACACGATCACCCCCAGCGGGCCGCGATAATCACTGTCAATCGTGCCCGGCGTGTTTGGCAAGGTAATGCCATGTTTCAATGCCAGACCCGAGCGTGGGCGAACCTGTATTTCATAGCCGCTGGGGATTTCGACGCGCAATCCCGTGGGCACCAGCGCACGCTGACCGGGCGCAAGCGCAACAGGCGCTTTGTCCGGAAGATTCGCGCGTATATCGGCCCCAGCCGCGCCGGGTGTTTCGTAAGAGGGTAACGGGATCGAAGGATCGGACCCGGCCTCGCGAATGACGCGGATTGCAACCATGACTGCTCCTTTTTTGCCTAACCGGCCAGTGCGTCGGCGATCCGCGTGGCCAGACGCTCCGCTACCGCATCTTTACCCATGCGCGGCCATTCCTCGGCCCCGGTATCCGAGATCAGGATGACGGCATTTTCGGACCCGCCCATGATCCCGGTCGCGGGGCTGACATCGTTGGCGACGATCCAGTCACACCCTTTGCGCGCCCGTTTGGCAGTGGCGTGATCCACCACATTGTCGGTTTCAGCGGCAAAGCCCACAACCAAAGACGGTCGGCCTTCGGACATATGCGCGACCCGTTTCAGAATGTCGGGATTTTCTGCGAATTCCAGCGTAGGCATACCGTCCCGTGTTTTCTTCAGCTTCCGGTCCGAGGCGCTGGCCACACGCCAATCCGCAACAGCCGCAGCAAACACTCCGGCATCGACCGGCAAGGCCGCATCTACGGCGTCCGACATCTGTTGCGCGGTTTCCACCGTGATGACCTGCACGCCGTCGGGTGGGGCCACCTCGGCAGGGCCGGTCACAAATACAACTTCGGCCCCAAGCGCGGTCAGAGCTCGGGCAACAGCCGCGCCCTGCGCCCCTGATGATCGGTTAGCGATATAGCGCACCGGATCGATGGGTTCATGGGTTGGACCAGACGTGACGAGAATGCGTTTGCCTGCGAGCGGGCCTGCGGTCAGACCCGCCTCGATCGCGGCAACGATCTCCAATGGTTCGGACATTCGGCCCGGGCCAAATTCGCCGCAGGCCATGTCGCCTTCGTTCGGCCCCACGAACCGGACACCATCGGATTGAAGCTGTTTCAGGTTGCGCTGCGTCGCAGGGTGATCCCACATCCGTACATTCATCGCAGGCGCACACAGGACCGGAGTATCGGTGGCCATCAACAGGGTCGATGCCAGATCATTGGCCAGCCCTCCCGCCATCTTGCCCATCAGGTCGGCAGTTGCCGGGGCAACAACGACCAGGTCGGCAGAGCGGGACAATTGGATATGGCCCATCTCGGCCTCGTCCGTCAGATCAAAGAGATCGCGATAGGCTTTCTCACCAGACAGCGCAGATACCGACAAGGGGGTAACGAATTCTTCCGCAGCGCGGGTCAGAACCGGCGTCACCGCAGCGCCGCGTTCGCGCAGACGACGGATCAGGTCCAGCGACTTATAGGCCGCGATCCCTCCGCCGATGATCAGCAGGATACGTTTCGATGCCAGCATGTTATGCCCTTCCCGTCCCGGTCGGCCCTGACATTAGGCAAGGCTGCCAGACAGTTCCAGCCGTTAATTCTGCGTCTCGAATGCTTTGCAGGGGTCCTCGCGATCGACTGACGGGCTGTCGACCACAGCGTCAAATTCGCCGGATATTGCTCCATCTTCGGACTGACCAAGCACAAAAACCTTCAACCCCGGACGCATTCGGGACAGGAATGTGGGTATGCCACGGTCCTTGCGGGCATGACCATTACCCGTAATGACGGCCACGGGGCCTCCGGTTTCGTCCGTTGCGCGCAGGATGGCGCGGGTCAACACCGCATCCCTGAGACGCTGAATCGCGACCATTTGGGGCAAAGCTTCGGCAGGCAAGGCATCGCAATGCGCCGCCAGTTGATCCGCCTCGCGTGCGGCCTGATCCTCATCCGACAAGGGCACGGTCAGCCCATAGCGCGCAGCGTCCGCACCCAGCGCGGTGGCCGCGCCACGCTCCATCGCGGCACGTGCTGCGGCACGGGGGACCATGGCCCCGTAAACCGGCGCATTCGAGGCCTGAAACACCGGATAATACATACTGAGCGGCGGCCAGCCGGATTCGGCCCAGCGCAGGATTCTGGACAACTCCTCGGGGTTGGTCGACGCTTTCTGCGCCAGCCGTTGTGCCCCTTCTTCGGTCACCATTTCCCAGACAACCGCCGAGGGTCCGATAGCACCTATCGCCTCGGTCTGTACCTTGTGGTGATTTGGGTTGTCATGAATCTCACCCAGAAGAACAACATCTGCCGCGCGCATGTCGTCCAGAACGTCCTGTGGTATCAGATCGCCCGCCCGCACCGCTGACGCCGAGATCGCGACCGCCAAAAGGGCCGTAAGAATCGCAAATTGTCTCATGCGAAGAAGTGTTGCACCTCGCGCGATTGCGCTTCAAGGTTCTTGCGCATCTTCACGAAAGCTGCCGCTTCCAGTTGGCGGACACGCTCTTTCGACAGGCCCAATTCCTTGCCAAGGCTCTCCAACGTCCGCGCCGGTTCACGCAGCTTGCGTTCACGCACGATAAAGCGCTCGCGGTCATTGAGCGCCTGCATCGCAGTCACCAGCCAGTCGCGCAACTGCTCGGTGTCGTGCCGGTTCTCAACCGTTTCCGCAGCTTGTTCGCTGTCATCTTCCAGCGCATCAATCCACTCGCGCCCTTCCTCGTCGGCCGATTGCACCGCGTTCAGCGAGAAATCAGAACCCGACAGGCGTCCTTCCATCATCTCGACATCACGGAGGGGCACGCCGATCTCGGTCGCGATCATCTGATGCAACTGATGACGATCCAGCTCCATCCCGTCGGTGGCGGCTTCACGCTCCAGCCGGGCCTGAACACGACGCATGTTAAAGAACAGCGATTTCTGGGACGAGGTCGAGCCGGTGCGCACCATAGACCAGTTGCGCATCACGTAATCCTGGATACTGGCCTTGATCCACCAGACCGCATAGGTCGAAAATCGAACGCCACGATCAGGATCGAACTTGTCGGCGGCCTTCATCAGGCCCAGCCCGGCCTCTTGGATCAGATCGTTCATCGGCGCGCCATAGCGCTTGAATTTGGCCGCCATGGAAATCGCCAGCCGCATGTAAGCCGTAATCAGTCGGTGCAACGCCTGCTCATCCCGCTCATCGCGCCAGGCATAAGCAAGTTTCAATTCGGTCTCGGCGTCCAGCAACTCGGCCTTCATGGCCTTGCGGGACATTGAAAATTCGTTCGCATTGTCCAGTGCCATGAAAACCTCCCCTTTTCACAGGCGACAAGCCGGACTTGCTTTGCCGACCTATGGTCGATACGCAGGGCAAAACCGGATGGATCACTTGAAAGGTAATTAAAGTGCGCCCCATTTTAACCTTTGTCCTGGGCGGCGCAGCATCCGGTAAGTCGCTTTTCGCCGAACAGTTCGTTGTTTCTACGGAAAAAAACCGGGTGTATCTAGCGACATCACAAGTGTTTGATGACGAGATGCGCCAGAAGGTGACCAAGCATATTGCCCAACGAGGCAGCGGCTGGACCACGATCGAGGAACCTTTGAACTTGGGTCCCAAACTGGCAAAGTTGACCGACGACCAGATCTGCCTGATTGACTGCGCCACCATGTGGCTGACCAACCAGCTTTTGGGCGAGGCCGATCTTGAACGGGCACAGGCCGAACTGCTGGCAGCTCTCAGCAACTGCGCAGCCCAGATTGTGCTTGTATCAAATGAGGTTGGCCACGGCATTGTGCCCGACAACGCGCTGGCGCGGCAATTTCGCGAGGCTCAGGGACGCCTAAATATTGCTCTTGCAGCACAGGCGGATCTGGTGGTGCAGGTGACCGCCGGATTGCCCCGGGTTCTGAAGGGGCAGCTTCCGTGACGCGTCTGCATCTGGTGCGCCACGGTCCGACCCATGCCAGAACCATGGTCGGCTGGTCCGACCTTCCCGCCGACCTGAGCGACACCGCCGCGATTGCCCGATTGTTGAAACATTTACCGACTGACGCGGTCGTCGTGTCTTCGGACCTGTCCCGCGCGGCAGATACGGCCACGGCGATTCAGGGGCTGCGCTTGCGCCTGCCCCATCAGCCCGCTCTGCGCGAGATCAACTTTGGCAGCTGGGAACTGCGCGGCTTCCGCGAGATCGAGTCGGAAGACCCCGAGCTGGCTTTTTCCTATTGGGACAATCCCGGCGATGTGCGCCCTCCGGGAGGGGAAAGCTGGAACGACGTAAGAGGCCGCGTCGATGCGGCGATCGATGCGCTGATTGCTGCACATCCGGGTCGCGAGTTGATCGTCGTGGCACATTTCGGCGTAATCCTGACCCAGGTTCAGCGCGCGTTGAACGCCTCGGCACAAGAGGCATTTGGGCATCGGATCGACAACCTCTCGGTCACCGATATCGCATATCGTGATGGTTTCTGGTCCGTCGGGCGGATCAATCATCTTCCGTGATCGGATGGCGCACAAATCTCTGATTTACGGTCAGGCCAAGGTCCGACAGGGTATAGCCATGACTTATGATCTGTTTATCGGCGACCGCCTGTTTTCCAGCTGGTCCATGCGCGGCTGGCTGATGCTGGAAAAATTCGGCCTGCCCTTTCGCAGCCATATGATCGGCCTGTATTCCGGGACCATGGCCGCGGATATGAAACCCCTGGCCCCGGCCCGCCTGGTCCCTGCCCTGCGCTTGCCCGATGGTACGGTCGTAGGCGAAAGCCTCGCGATGGCGGAAACCCTGGCCGAGCGTCATCCCGATGCCGGTCTGTGGCCCGCAGACCCAGCCGCGCGCGCCACCGCACGTTGGCTGTGCGCCGAGATGGTGGCCGGTTTCGCTGCGCTGCGCGGGGAATGCCCGATGCAGCTGCTACAGTGCTGGAACGGGTTCCGTCCTTCCGCAGAAACGCAAGCGGATCTGGCGCGGATCGAAACCCTCTGGGCCCATGCGCGCGAGGTATCTGGTGCGGCCTCCGGCCCGCTGTTCGGTGCCTATTCACTGGCTGACGTGTTCTACACTCCGGTCGCTGCCCGGATCGTTGGATACGGCCTACCGGTGTCACGGGATAACATGGGCTATTGCATGGGCCTACTGACCGACACAGCCGTGCGTCAATGGCGCGCCATGGGTCTGACCGTGCGCTATGACCCGTTTCCATATCCCCAAGACCTGCCGTTTACGCCATGGCCCATTGGTGTGTCTCAAGCGATTGCGGTCGCCGACGGACCCTCGATCAACTCAAACTGTCCATATTCCGGCAAACCGGTCACCGACTTTTTGGAGCTGGACGGTCAGCGCTGGGGCTTCTGCAACCCGTTCTGCCGCGACAAAACGGTCGCAGACCCCGGCGCATGGCCCAAATTTGGCGAAATGGTGAACAGCGTTAACGTTTCCTAAACCGCCGCCATGGCAGCAACGTCCTGTTAACCAAAGACAGGTCTGCCATGGTCGCCCGTTCCCACACTGTTGCCTTTCAGGGGGTCGATGCCCGCCCGGTCGAGGTGCAGTGCGCCGTAACACCTGGTCTGCCTGCTTTTTCGATCGTCGGACTGCCGGACAAGGCGGTGTCCGAGGCGCGGGACCGGGTCCGCAGTGCTCTGAGTGCGATGGCCATCGCTTTGCCTTCGAAACGGATTACGATCAACCTGTCGCCCGCAGACCTGCCCAAGGAAGGCAGCCATTTCGACCTGCCCATCGCGGTCGCCCTGCTCGCTGCGCTGGATATCATTCCCCAGGACGTCGCCGAAGGGGCGTTGTCGTTGGGAGAGCTAT
The DNA here is from genome assembly GCF_056540905.1 of Ruegeria sp. AL1. Classification (NCBI taxonomy): domain Bacteria; kingdom Pseudomonadati; phylum Pseudomonadota; class Alphaproteobacteria; order Rhodobacterales; family Roseobacteraceae; genus Ruegeria; species Ruegeria sp. AL1. The sequence goes on along the minus strand of NZ_JBQFXP010000005.1, from coordinate 190,212 downwards.
CGCTGGACGGATCATTGGTGCCGGTTGTCGGTGCGCTGCCCGCCGCCATGACCGCCGCAGCCGAGGATCGCACGCTGCTTTGCCCGCGCGCCTCCAGCGCCGAGGCTGCATGGGTTGACGCAACCCAGGTGATCGGGGCTGCTTCACTGGGGGATGTGGTTCGCCATTTCTCGGGCCAATCGCCCTTGCCGACGGCGCAACCCGGCGAGGTTAGCCTGCCGGCCAGCGCGCGGGATCTGCGTGATGTAAAAGGGCAGGAACGGGCCAAACGGGCGCTGGAAATCGCAGCCGCCGGGCGACATCACCTGATCATGATCGGCACGCCCGGTTCCGGTAAATCCATGCTGGCCGCGCGATTGCCGGGTATTTTACCACCACTGACCCCTGCCGAAGCGCTGGAAACCTCGATGATACAGTCGCTATGCGGGTTGCTGGACGAGGGCGGGATCAGCCGCACCCGCCCTTTTCGCGAACCACACCACACCGCCTCAATGGCCGCAATTGTCGGCGGCGGGAAGGGGGCGAAACCGGGTGAAATTTCGCTGGCACATAACGGCGTTCTGTTCATGGACGAATTCCCGGAATTCCCGCGCACCGTTCTGGAGACGCTGCGCCAACCTGTCGAGACCGGCGAGGTCATGGTCGCCCGCGCCAATGCGCATGTGAAATATCCGTGCCGGTTCATGCTGGTCGGCGCCGCCAACCCCTGCAAATGCGGCTACCTGACCGACCCCGCGCGCGCCTGTTCGCGCGCGCCCGTTTGCGGCGAAGACTATTTGGGGCGCATATCCGGGCCCCTGATGGACCGCTTTGATCTGCGTATCGAAGTTCCGCCCGTAGCGTTCACCGATCTTGAATTGCCGCCGTCAGGCGACAGCTCCGAGATCGTCGCTGCCCGCGTGGCACAGGCGCGCAGCATTCAGGCGGAACGTTTCCGCGACAGCCCTGCGACGCACCAGAATGCTGACATCCAAGGCCAGCAGTTGGAGGAGGTGGCCAGCCCAGATCGCGAGGGCAAGGACCTGTTGCTCAAGGCCGCCGAACGATTTGGTCTGTCCGCGCGCGCCTTTCATCGCATCCTGCGTGTTGCGCGCACAATTGCCGATCTGGACGGCGCGCAGGATGTGAGCCGCCCGCACGTGGCAGAGGCGCTGAGCTTCAGGATCAGCGCAAGAACTGCATCTTAAACCTTGGCCTCGATCGCTTGCCAAATTTTTTGGGCAATGTTGATCCCGTCAAACCTTTCCAGTTCCTGAATGCCGGTTGGCGAGGTGACGTTGATTTCGGTCAGGTAATCGCCGATGACATCTATACCCACGAAAATCTGCCCCTTTTCTTTCAGCAAAGGCCCGATTGCCGCGCAAATCTCCAGATCCCGATCCGTCAGCCCAACCTTTTCAGGCCGTCCGCCGACATGCATGTTCGAGCGTGTCTCGCCCTGCGCCGGAACCCTGTTGATCGCCCCCACAACTTCGCCGTCGACCAGAATGACGCGCTTGTCGCCATTGCTGACGTCAGGCAGGAATTTTTGAACAATCAATGGCTCACGCGAGAAACCAGTGAACAGTTCGTGCAGCGAGGTCAGGTTACGATCATTGACGTCCAGCCGGAAAACTCCGGCACCGCCGTTGCCATAAAGCGGTTTGAGGATGATATCGCCGTGCTTTTCCTTGAAAGCTTTGATCGTGCGCAGATCACGCGCGATGGTGGTGGGCGGCGTCAGGTCGGGGAACTCCAGAACCAGCAGTTTCTCGGGGTAATTCCGGACCCAGAATGGATCGTTGACCACCAGTGTCTGGCCTTTCAGACGATCCAGCAAATGGGTCGACGTGATATAGTGCATATCGAATGGCGGGTCTTGCCGCAGCCAGACCACATCAAAATCGCTCAGGTCCGCCTCACGCTCCGGGCCCAGAATGGCCGGCTCGCCGGGAACCCGCTGCACCGTCATGTCCTGACCAATGGCCGTGATCCTCCCTTCCTGATAGGCCAGTTGATCAGGCCCATAGAAAAACAGATCATGCCCTCTGGCCTGTGCTTCCTCGGCCAGCCTGAATGAGCTGTCGGCATTGATGTCCACGGCCCCGATCGGGTCCATCTGAAAGGCGATTTTCATGGCGTGTCCCTCAGTTTCACGCCAGATACATGGCCCAGCGGGGCGAGGGGTTCAATGGGTGTCAGGCCTGACCAAAGGCGTTTTCAATGATTTGAACCACGCCCGAACCATCCACCAAAGCCGCATCAAAGCGCGTATTGGTCAGTTGCCCGCCCGGTTCGCTTTCCAGAAACTGCGAGGCCGATGCACAGATACGGTTCATCTGACGGCGATTGATCCGTGCGGCGGCCCTTTCGAATGTGCGGCTTTTCTTGACTTCGACAAACACCAGACCGTCTGCATCACGCGCGATCAGGTCGATTTCACCCGCAGCACCGCGCCAGCGGCGATGTGCGATGACAAATCCGCGCCGTTCATATTCTGCCGCGACACTTTGTTCTGCGGCTTGGCCGGCATGGTATGACGTGGAACTGCGGATAGATCGCGCGCTCATGTTATCCCTTTCCGAGTTTCAGCGCCTTTTGATAGATCGGACGGCGCGGCAGTTTGAACATCTCTGAGACCAGATCCGCCGCATCCCGAACCGAATGAGTTTCCAGAGCACGCCTCAGCGCTTCTTCTACGTCAGATTCGTTAACAGTCTCCGAAAGACCTCGATCCACCAGCAGAACAATTTCCCCTCTGACGGTTTCGCCCTCCAGATCGGTGGCCAGCTCTTTCAACGTGCCACGTCGCACTTCTTCGAATTTCTTCGTCAGTTCCCGACACATGGCTGCCTGGCGCTCCGGGCCCAGCATGTCGGCCAGATCAGAAAGGCACGCGGTAACGCGCTTGGGAGACTCGTAGAAGATCAATGTCCCCGGGACATCGCGCAGCGCTTCGATTCGGGCGCGCCGCACATTGGTTGCGTTGGGCAGGAATCCTGCAAAAAAGAACGCATCCGTCGGAAGCCCGGCCAGAGTCAGGGCCATGACCGCCGCCGACGGGCCAGGTGCGCAGGTCACCATGAATCCTGCCTCTGCCGCGTGTCGCCCCAGATCATAGCCGGGATCGGCAATCAGCGGCATTCCGGCTTCGGACGCGTAGGCGACCGACTTTCCCCCGGCCAGCGCATCCAAAAGCTTGCCACGCGCCGCCGGGCCGCTGTGGTCGTGATAGGCCAGAATGCGGCGACCTTGCAGGGGCACGCCGTGGATATCCATCAACCTGCGCAGGCTTCTTGTGTCCTCGGCGGCGATCACATCTGCCGAGGCCAATATATCCAATGCTCTGAGCGTAATGTCGCGCGCCGCGCCAATCGGAGTGGCGACAAAATACAGGCCAGCGCCCAATCTGGTTTTTTGGAAATTCAAAGCTGGACCCTCACAGCGTGACGTTTATTATCGCGACATAACAGATTGGCGGCATCTAAAGCCGCCGGGACAGGGAGTTTTCATTTAGATGTTTACCGTTTGCAAGTCCGTTCGCAAGTTCGCTAATTCCGCTGCTGTCCTTGCCACCGCAGTGTTTCTTGCTGCCTGCGAGCCCGGTGGCCTGGGCGGAGGCCCGTCGATCGACACATCCGACCCGGTTCCGGTGGCATTGCTGATCCCAAGCGGTTCGCCACAATCCGGCGATGCAACACTGGCCCGCAGTCTGGAAAATGCCGCCCGTCTTGCCATGGCCGACCTGCAGAATGTAAAGATCGACCTGCGGGTCTATGACACTGCGGGCAATGCGGGCACCGCGTCTACCGTGGCCCAACAGGCTGTTGCCGACGGTGCCAAGATCATTCTTGGCCCGGTTTATGCACAAGCCGCCAATTCGGTCGGACTGGCTGTGTTGAACAACAACGTCAATGTTCTGTCCTTCTCGAACAACACCAGCATCGCGGGCGGCAATGTGTTTGTTCTTGGCCCCACCTTTGACAATACGGCCAACCGCCTTGTCAAATTTGCGGGTACGCAGGGCAAAACCGGGATGGTCATCGTTCACAGCAACGATCCGGCGGGCCAGCTTGGGCAAACGGCAATCGCAACCGCGCTGAGCTCTGGCCGCGTCGCCAATTCGGGAACCGTGGGATATGAGCGTTCGCAGCAGGGCGTGATCAACTCGGTTCCCACGATCAAGGCAACCGTGGATTCCACGGCCGCTGACAGCATCTTTCTGACAGCAACGACAGCAGGCGCGTTACCGCTGTTCTCGCAGTTGTTGCCCGAGGCAGGTGTCTCGCCCGCAACAACACAGTATATCGGCCTGACCCGCTGGGACATTCCGGCACAAACACTGGACCTGCCCGGAGTTCAGGGCGGATGGTTCGCCCTGCCGGATCCGGCCAAGGCCCAAGCCTATCGTCAGCGGTATAACAACACATACGGCGAGGCTCCGCATCCGATCAGTGGGCTGGCCTATGACGGCATCGCTGCAATCGGTGCTCTGGTCAGCCAGGGCAAGTCAAACGCGCTGACCGCTGCAGCCCTGACGCAAAATGCCGGGTTCCAGGGTGTCGGCGGGATATTCCGTCTGCGCTCGGACGGCACCAATGAACGCGGTCTGGCCGTGGCCACGATCCAGAATAAACAGGTAGTAGTGATTGACCCTGCCCCACAAAGCTTCTCTGGCGCCGGTTTCTGATCGACCGGCGTTGACGCTCACCCCCAAGGGTGCGTTGATTTGCCCGGCCGAAGATATTTTCGACAGCGCCACCGTCATGGCGCAGCTGTCGGAGGCCTTCGAAAACACATCCGACAACACCGCACGGCGCAGTGAGACCGTGCGTATACTGCGCAATGCGCAAAAGGCGGGGCGTCAGTCAATCGCGGATGCCTTCGCCCAGCGCCCCTTCGACGCACGTCCGCTGACCCATTCCTATACTTACCTGACCGATGGGCTGGTCTGTACGGCGATGCATGTGGCGAGCAGGGTCCTGCATCCTCTGGCCACGCCCACGCAGGGTGAAAAGATCGCTGTTATCGCGGTCGGCGGCTATGGGCGTGGCGAGATGGCCCCTTCATCCGACGTCGATCTGCTGTTTCTGACCCCTTACAAAATTACAGCCTGGGCCGAGAGCGTGATCGAATCCATGCTCTATATCCTATGGGATTTGCGGCTGAAGGTTGGTCATTCCTCGCGCACCATCAAAGACTGCCTGCGCCTTGGAGCGGACGATTTCACCATTCGAACCGCGATGCTGGAACAGCGTTATCTTGCCGGTGAAGCCGCGTTAGGGGACGAGCTGAAAAAGCGTTTGCGGGACGAGCTGTTCAAGGGTAGCGAGCGCCAGTTCATCGAGGCCAAGCTGCAGGAACGCGATGACCGCCATATCAAGCAGGGCCAGCGCTATATGGTCGAGCCCAACGTCAAGGAGGGAAAGGGCGGGCTGCGTGATCTGCAATCACTATACTGGATCGCCAAGTATATCTATGACGTTCAGGATGTGGCGGATCTTGTGCCATTGGGACTGATCACGGCGGACGAATTCCAGACCTTTGCGCAGGCCGAAGAATTCCTGTGGGCCGTGCGCTCGCATTTGCATCTGGTCACAGGCCGGGCGACCGAGCAGTTGGCCTTTGATCTGCAGGTCGAGGTGGCCGAACGCATGGGTTATGAAGACCGCGCCGGACGCCGCGCCGTCGAAGTCTTTATGCAGCGGTATTTCCGCGAAGCGACCCGCGTGGGCGAGCTGACCCGCATCTTTCTGACCAAGCTGGAAGCCACGCATATGAAAGGCGCACCTTTGCTGGAGCGCATCTTTCGTCGCCGCCCCCGTGTCAAAGCCGGGTACAAGGTGGTTCATGGCCGTCTCGACATTGCCGACGCCGACAAATTCCTGTCTGACAAGCTAAACATGTTGCGGCTGTTCGAAGAGGGTCTGCGCACCGGAATGCTGATTCACCCGGACGCCATGCGGCTGGTCAGCGCGCATCTGGACCTGATCGACGAAGACATGCGCGAGAACAAGGAAGCGCAACGCATCTTTCTTGATCTGCTGCTGAAACATGGAAATCCCGAACGCGCCCTGCGGCGCATGAACGAGCTTGGCGTCCTGTCAGCCTTCCTGCCCGAGTTCGAGCACATCGTGGCCATGATGCAGTTCAACATGTATCACAGCTATACGGTGGACGAGCATACCATTCAGTGCATCGTCAATCTGGCCCAGATCGAACGCGGAGAATTGGTGGAATCGCTGCCTCTCGCCTCGTCGATCCTGAAAGGCGGCGTCAATCGCAAGGTTCTGTATGTGGCGTTGCTGATCCACGACATTGCCAAGGGACGACCCGAGGATCACTCGATCCTTGGTGCTCAGATCGCCCGCAAGATCGCGCCACGGCTGGGGTTGAACAAGAAGGATGCCGAAACGGTCGAGTGGCTGGTGCGCTATCACCTGCTGATGTCGGACATGGCGCAGAAACGCGATATCTCGGACCCGCGTACGGTGCGCGATTTTGCCAAGGCGGTAAAGACGGTCAAGCGGCTGGATCTGCTGACGGTACTGACCGTGTGTGACATTCGCGGCGTCGGGCCCGACACGTGGAATAACTGGAAGGCCACGTTGCTGCGCGCCCTGCACGCCGAAACCAAGCGGGCGCTGGAGACAGGGATGGAAGACCTCAACCGTGCCAACCGGGGGGCCGGAGCCAAAAAAGCCCTGCGAGCCGAACTGGCGGAATGGTCCAAAGCCGACCTGAAAACCGAAACAGGCCGTCACTACGATCCGTATTGGCAGGGCCTGAACCTGTCGACCCATGTCGAATTTGCCGAGATGCTGAAGGCGCTGGACGCCAGCGGTGACCATGGCGCGATGGAGATCCGTTTGCATCCCGATGAAGATCGCGACGCCACCCGCGCCTGCTTTGCCATGGCAGACCATCCGGGGATTTTCGCGCGGATTGCAGGGGCTTTGGCGTTGGTCGGGGCCAACGTTGTGGATGCGCGCAGTTACACAACCAAGGACGGGTACGTGACCGATGCGTTCTGGATTCAGGACGCCGAAGGACACCCGTTCGAATCCAGCCGCTTGCCACGGCTGACCCAGATGATCCACAAGACACTGAAAGGCGAAGTCGTCGCCCGCGACGCTTTGAAATCACGCGACAAGATAAAGAAACGCGAACGCGCCTTCAACGTGCCGACCCATATCATTTTCGATAATGACGGGTCCGAGATATACACGATCATCGAGGTCGATACCCGCGACCGACCCGGTCTGCTTTACGATTTGGCCCGCACGATGGCGGCGGCAAATGTCTATATCGCCAATGCGGTGATCGCCACCTACGGAGAACAGGTTGTCGACACCTTCTATGTCAAGGACATGTTCGGGCTGAAATACCACTCGGACAGCAAACAACGCACGCTTGAGGCCAAGTTGAGAAAAGCCATCACGGAAGGCGCCCAGCGTGCAGCCTCATGAAGCAGATCCGGCTGTTTTCGGGCCTTTTCACCGTCGGGTTCTGGACCCTGGCCAGTCGTATTCTGGGGTTCCTGCGCGAGATACTGCTGACTGCTTATATCGGACCGGGGCCTGTCATGGACGCGTTTGTCGCCGCCTTCCGTCTGCCCAACATGTTCCGCCGCTTCTTTGCCGAAGGTGCCTTCAACGCAGCCTTTGTGCCCATGTTCTCAAAACGGCTGGAGGGCGATGAGAACGCCCAGGGCTTTGCTCAGGATGCGTTCAACCTTTTGGCCGTGGCCGTGCTGGCTCTGGTCGGGTTGGCGATGGTGTTCATGCCCGCGCTGGTCTGGATCACGGCCGAGGGATTCTATGGCGACGCGCGCTTTGATCTGGCCGTCGATTATGGCTATGTCGTCTTTCCCTACATCCTGTTCATGTCGCTGGCCGCGCTGTTTTCCGGTGTACTGAACGCGACAGGGCGGTTCGCCGCTGCCGCCGCTGCACCGGTTTTGCTGAACATTTTTGCCTGCACCGCTTTGATTGCCGGGGCGCTTTCGGGTGGTGAGGTGATCCGCTGGCTGATCGCCGTTATCCCGGTGGCAGGGATTGCGCAATTGGCCCTTGTCTGGATCGCGACCGAGCGGGCAGGCATCCGTATTCGTCCGGGCCTGCCCAGGCTCAGCCCCGAGATGCGGCATATGGTGCGCGTCGCAGTGCCTGCAGGGCTGGCCATGGGGGTGACGCAGGTCAATCTGGTCGTTGGGCAACTGGTCGCCTCAAAAACCGAAAACGCGGTCAGCTGGCTGTTCGCGGCAGATCGGCTGTATCAACTGCCTCTGGGTGTGGTTGGCATCGCGGTTGGCATCGTCCTGCTGCCTGACTTGTCCCGCCGTTTGCGCGCCGACGACAAAGATGGTGCCCGCAATGCATTTTCCCGGGCAGGTGAATTTACGCTACTGCTGACCATCCCCTCGACCGTTGCTTTTGTAATCATCCCGACCCCACTGGTGTCGGTCCTGTTCGAGCGTGGCCAGTTCAGCGCAGAAGACACGGCGGCCACCGCGCTTGCCGTGGCGATCTATGGTATGGGTCTGCCCGCGTTCATGCTTCAGAAATTGCTGCAACCGCTGTTTTTCGCGCGTGAAGATACACGTTCGCCCTTTCACTACGCGGTTGTCGCAATGGTCGTGAACGCCGGGCTTGCATTTGGACTGTTCCCGATCGTCGGGTGGATTGCGCCCGCAATCGCGGCCTCGGTGGCAGGCTGGGCCATGGTCGGGTTGTTGATCCTGGGTGGGCGCCGCATGGGCGAAGAGGCCCGGTTCGACGACAGGTTCAAGCGCCGGGCCTGGCGCATCGTGGTGGCCTCAGCGGGAATGGGGATTGTTCTTTACGCGGCATTGCACTTGTTCGGCTGGACGTTCCAGGTGCCCGGCTGGCGCTATCTTGCGCTGCTGTTCCTGATTGTTGGTGCAGCGATTACCTATTTCGTGCTGGGGCACCTGCTGCGCGCCTTCGAGGTGTCAGAGTTCAAGAAGGCCCTGCGCAGGTCATAAATCAGTCGCGGCGTATGCGTCCGACGATCCGCGCCCACCCGCCCGGAGCCATCAAGAAGGACAACGCAAAGCCCGTGGCAAAGCCGCCCAGATCGGCAACCCAGTCCTTGGTGCCGCCAAATAGCAGGCCGAATACAAGCTGGATACCCATCAGAACAGCAATCAGGCTAAACGCGCGCGACTGGTTTTCGCCCACCAGTGACAACTTGCGCCACAATATCCAAGTAAACGCGCCGATCAGGCCATAGACCGGAGGGAACCCACCCACCAGCGGATAGCGCGGATCAAGCAACAGGGCATAAACCAGCGCGCCACCGATGCCGGACAAGACAAAAACCACCAACATCTGAAGGCTGCCGAACACTTCGGCCACCAACTTGCCCATGGCCAGAACAAAGACACAGACAAAAATGGCCTGCGTGAAGTTGGCCGACACGAACGGATAGGTCACAAAGCGGATCAGATGTTCAAACGGCCAGCGCCCGTTTTCTATCATCCAATCAAAGATGTCGGGTGAAAACGCGTAATGCTGTAACGCATCCAACCGCCATCCCACCGCCGCAGGCCCGCCCACCAAACCGCGTGCGCCGAAGGTAAAGGCCAGTTCGATGCCCATGATGAACAAAACCAACGCCACCACAACAGGCGGCAGAGGGTTCACGGCGGGGGTATAATGCTCGCTGCTCATTGGGCTGGCCTTTCGCGGCTGTTGACGTCCCTTGGCCTCATGGGTAAGCGACGGGGGCTGATTTTTCCAGACGGGAGTTCCCTTCGATGACCGAAACCCAGTTCACACCGCGCGTGTTCTCCGGCGCGCAGCCATCCGGCAATCTGCACCTTGGCAACTATCTGGGTGCTCTGCGGAACTGGGTGCGGATGCAGGGCTCGGATTACGAGACGATCTATTGCATGGTCGATCTGCACGCGATCACCGTCTGGCAGGACCCAAAAGAATTGCAACATGCCACGCGTGAACTGTGCGCAGGCTATATCGCGTCGGGGCTCGATCCCGAAAAGTCGATCCTGTTCAACCAAAGCCAGGTGCCGGAACATGCGCAACTGGCCTGGGTCTTCAATTGCGTCGCGCGTCTGGGCTGGATGCAACGGATGACACAGTTCAAGGACAAGGCCGGAAAGAATGCTCAGAATGCCTCGTTGGGTCTGTTCGCCTATCCGGCCCTGATGGCCGCCGATATCCTGGTTTATCACGCGACCCACGTCCCAGTGGGCGATGACCAGAAACAGCATCTGGAACTGACGCGCGACATTGCGACCAAGTTCAACCATGATTTCGGCGTTGATTTCTTTCCGTTGACCGAGCCGGTGATCAAGGGTGCCGCGACCCGTGTCATGAGCCTGCGCGACGGGGCCAAGAAGATGTCCAAATCGGACCCGTCGGACATGAGCCGCATCAACATGACCGATGATGCGGACACGATTGCCAAGAAGATTCGAAAGGCCAAAACGGATCCGGATGCGCTGCCATCCGAGGTTGATGGGCTTGAGGACCGCCCCGAGGCGCGCAACCTCGTTTCGATTTACGCGGCCCTCAGTGACCAGACCGTGGAAGACGTTCTTGCTGAGGTTGGTGGAAAGCAGTTTGGCGAGTTCAAGCCCATGCTTGCGGACCTTGCCGTGTCCAAGCTGGCCCCAATCTCGTCCGAGATGTCGCGTTTGATGGGCGATCAAAGCGAAATCGACCGTATCCTTGCTCGTGGTGCCGAAAGGGCACGGGCGATTGCGGCCCCGATCCTGCAACAGACCTACGATATTGTGGGCATGGTTGGCGCGAAACAGGTCTGATTGCTCTGGACGTTACCGCATCGCCTTCCTAGGTTTGCCGCAAAGCTTGGGAGGGCGCTATGGCAGTCGGCAAGAACATCCGAACTTATTTCGAAGGTCAATGGCATGACGGAGACGCCCCGATCATGCGGGCTGCGGATCATGGCTCATGGCTGGGCTCGTCGGTCTTCGATGGTGCACGGTATTTCAACGGTCTCGCCCCCGACCTCGACGCGCATTGCGCGCGCGTAAACCGCTCGGCCGAGGCGCTGATGCTGGATCCCACGGTCACAACCGGACAAATGGTCGAAATCATCCGCGAGGGATTGCAAGCTTACGCCCCGGATGCAGCCGTCTATATTCGTCCGATGTACTGGGGCATTGACGGCGATGCGACAGCCATTATCCCCAAAGAGAACAGCACCGGTTTCGCGATTTGCCTCGAAGAAATCCCAATGGCCCCCGAAACAGCCTCGGCCACGCTGGGACTAACGCGATTCCGTCGCCCGGTATTGGAATCGGCGGTGGTCAATGCCAAGGCTGGGTGCCTGTACCCCAACAATGCACGGATGTTGCGCGAGGTTCGTTCGAACGGGTTCTCGAACGCGCTGGTGGCTGACGCGCTGGGTCATGTGGCCGAAACAGCCACCGCCAACATTTTCATGGTCCGCGATGGAGAGGTTTTTACCCCAACCCCGAACGGAACATTTCTGGCGGGAATCACCCGCGCGCGCCACATCAAGAATCTGCGCGCCGATGGTGTGACCGTGCATGAAAGCATTCTCAGTTTTGAAGACTTTCACAAAGCCGACGAAGTGTTCATGACCGGCAACATGAGCAAGATCACACCAGTCACCGCGTTCGAGGATACTCAGTACCAGATCGGCCCGATTGCCCGCCGTGCACGGGCGCTCTATTGGGACTGGGCCGCCAGCAACCCTTGAATCTCAGACAGTTGCCAGCGCGCATCAGGTCAGGCATGATCGCCGGAAAGACACGAGGACTCCCATGCGCAAATTCCTGGTCGTTCTGGATGACAGCCGCGAATGCCTGAACGCGATGCGTTTTGCAGCGATGCGGGCGGCCCATACCGGGGGCGGCGTCACGATTCTTTCGGTCATTCCGCCGGATGAGTTCAACCACTGGATCGGTGTGGCCGAGGTCATGCGCGAAGAGGCCCGCGAGCGTATTCACGCCCATTACGAGGTTTTTGCGAAATGGATGCGCGATAAGCAAGGGGTCGAGCCCGAGCTGGCCATTCGTGAGGGCGACCCGGTCACCCAGATCATCGAACATGTGCAATCGGACGCGGAAATCGGTGTGCTGGTTCTGGGGGCGGGCACGGACAAGAAAGGCCCGGGCCCGCTGGTGACTCAACTGACGAAGAACTCAGGCAGCCTGCCGATTCCGATTACCATTGTTCCCGGCGATCTGAGCAAGGAAAAACTCGAAGCCATTACCTGAGGCCACACCATGGGTGCCAAGCTGCAATTCTGGTTCGATTTTGCCTCGACCTATTCCTACCTGAGCGCGATGCGCATCGAACAGAACGCCGAAGCGCAGAGCGTGTCGGTCGAATGGTGCCCCTTCCTGCTGGGACCGATCTTTGCCGAGCAGGGCTGGAACAACTCGCCCTTCAACCTCTACCCGGCCAAAGGGCAATATATGTGGCAGGACATGGAGCGTATCTGCGCGGCACGGAACCTGCCGTTTCAGCGCCCCACTCAGTTCCCGCAGAACAGTTTGAACGCCGCGCGTCTTGCGCTGGCCATCGAGGCTGAAGATCAACGCGCGACGTTCACCCGCGCCGTGTTTGCGGCCCAGTTCGCATCAGGCCAGGACATCTCTGAGAGCCAAGTGCTGATCGGGTGCCTTGGTGCCGCAGGCATACCCAAAGAGCAGATCCAGCGCACCACAGATCCGGACATCAAGGCGGGTTTGTTCGCGCAGGTAACCCGAGCCAAAGACCTGAACATTTTTGGCGCACCCAGCTTTGTCGCAGGTGACGAGTTGTTTTGGGGCGACGACCGGCTGGATGAGGCCATTTCTCACGCCGCATCAATTTAGAATGGTTCCAAATCTTGACTTCCCCGGCCCGGGCGCGCATATCAGATGCACCCCAAAACGGAGCCGCGCCATGTTTATCCAGACAGAATCCACCCCAAACCCGGCCACATTGAAATTCCTGCCCGGCCAGACGGTTCTGGATGCCGGTACGGCGGATTTCCCAACCGCAGATGCTGCGGAAAAGTCTCCTTTGGCCAAGCGTATCTTTGACGTGGCGGGCGTGACCGGCGTATTTTTCGGCAACGACTTTGTCACCGTGACCAAGGCGGAAGAGGTCCAGTGGGATCACATCAAACCCGCAATTCTGGGCGCGGTGATGGAGCACTATCAATCCGGCCAGCCGGTCATGGGCGCAGATGCGCAGGCGGCGTCGGGACATGCCGAGCATACCGGCGAGGATGCCGAAGTTGTCAACCAGATCAAAGACCTGCTGGATAGCCGCGTGCGCCCGGCGGTAGCTCAGGATGGTGGCGACATTACCTTCCACGGGTTTGACCGGGGCGTTGTCTACCTACACATGCAAGGGGCCTGCGCAGGATGCCCATCCTCGACGCTGACCCTGAAAATGGGCATTGAAAATCTGCTGCGCCACTACATCCCCGAAGTGACCGAGGTTCGCCCTGTTGCGGTCTGAACCCACCATTCTGGCATTTGACACATCGGCCGCGCATTGCGCGGCCGCTTTGCTGCGGGGTGGCGACATCCTCGTCGCACAGGCCGAGGCAATGACGCGCGGTCAGGCGGAGCGGCTGATGCCCTTTCTCACCGAACTTCTGGCCGACCACGGCACCCGTTGGAGCGATCTGGATGCAATTGGCGTCGGAACCGGGCCGGGGAATTTCACGGGTATCCGAATCTCGGTCTCGGCCGCACGGGGGCTGGCGCTGGGGCTGACGGCTCCGGCGATCGGCGTTTCCGGTTTTGATGCGCTTACCATGCTTGCACCGCCCAACCATATTCCGGCGGTCCCTGCGCCGCGCGATCAGGTTTACGTGCAGGTCGCCGACGCACCGCCGCAACTTCTTCCAAGGGACGCGGCCGAAAAGCTCGGCACATTGTTTTTCTGCACCCAACCCAAAGACCTGGCATGTGCGATTGCCACCGTGACCGCGCGGCGGTTGAGTGGCGTCAAAAGCCCTCCGGCCCCGCTTTATGTTCGTCCGGCAGATGCGGCGCCCTCGCGCGATGTACCGCCCCGGTTGCTGGACGGATGACACCAAGGGACATGGCAGCCACTCATGCCGCAGCCTTCACGCAGGCGCGGCCATGGTCAGCGGACGAGTTTGCCGTTCTGCTCAGCAACCGCTTCACCCACTTCATCGGAACCCCGCAGTGCTTTGCCCTGTTTCAGGTGATCGCCGACGAGGCGGAGCTGTTGACGCTGGCGACTCACCCCACCTTCCGGCGACAGGGGCTAGCGCGGTCTTGCATGGTTGCATGGCAGCAACAGGCGCTACAATTAGGCGCACATCGCGCGTTTCTGGACGTGGCATCCGATAACGATCCGGCTCGTCACCTGTATCTGAGCTGCGGGTATCAACCATGCGGTGAACGCAGGGGTTATTATCAGCGCAAAGGTGGCGAATCTGCGGATGCAATCGTCATGGAACGCGCGTTACCCTGACAGCAGATGCGCTTTGTCGACCAATTGGTCAAAAATCAGTTGACCATGAGTGTTGCAAACGTCCTTAATTCCCGCCATCACAACAGATATGCTCGCTCTGAGTGGGTGGCGGGGCGCTTTGACCCCGGACCAATAATAGTCAACGGGAGTAACACATGACCCTTATGAAATCCTTGATGGGTGCCGCAGCTGCGGTTGCGCTGACAGCTGGTGCCGCATTGGCCGAACCGGCCCTGATCTTCGATCTGGGCGGCAAGTTCGACAAGTCCTTCAACGAAGCCGCACACACCGGCGCCTCTCGCTGGGCCGAGGAAACCGGCGGCACCTACCGCGAGATCGAAATGCAGTCCGAAGCCCAGCGCGAGCAGGCCCTGCGCCGCTTTGCCGAAGCGGGATCGAATCCGATCATCACCATGGGCTTTGGCATGGCCGATCCGCTCAGCGCTGTGGCATCCGACTATCCCGACACGACTTTTGTTGTGGTAGATGTGACATGGCTGGATGCGCCGAACGTGCGTCAGGTGGGTTTTGCCGAGCATGAAGGCTCGTACCTGGTTGGTATGATGGCCGCGATGGCCTCCAAATCGGGCACCGTTGGGTTCATCGGCGGCATGGATGTTCCGCTGATCCGTCACTTTGGCTGCGGCTATGCGCAAGGTGCCAAGGCGGTGAACCCGGATATCGAAGTGGTTGCCAACATGACCGGCACCACCCCCGCCGCCTGGAATGACCCGGTGAAGGGCTCGGAACTGACCAAGGCGCAGGTCAGCCAGGGTGCTGACGTGGTCTATGCCGCGGCAGGCGGTACCGGTATCGGTGTTCTGCAAACTGCCGCTGACGAAGGCATCCTGTCCATCGGCGTCGACAAAAACCAGAACCACCTTCATCCGGGACAAGTACTCACCTCGATGCTGAAACGCGTGGATGTGGCCGTATATGAGGCGATGAAGGCTGGTGAAAACGTCGAAACCGGGGTGTTCACGATGGGTCTGGCTGAAGACGGGGTCGGATACTCGCTTGACGAACATAACGCGGCCTTGGTCTCAGACGAAATGAAGGCGTCGGTCGACAAGGCCCGTCAGGACATCATCGACGGGAATCTGAACGTCGTCAGCTACTATGAGAACGACAGCTGCCCGGCATTGCAGTTCTGATATCACGCGGGGCGGGGGCTGACCCTCCGCCTCGCCTCCACTCTGCCGCATGCGGCCCTTTCGGCAACCCAAGGACAAGACATGACCGTCCCCGCCATTGAGCTCAAAGGGATTTCCAAAGCCTTTGGGCCGGTTCAGGCCAACAAGGACATTTCGATCAGCGTCGCCCCCGGCACGATCCACGGGATCATCGGCGAAAACGGCGCGGGTAAATCCACGCTGATGAGCATCCTCTACGGCTTCTACAAGGCCGACAAAGGTGAGATCTGGATCAACGGATCAAAGACCGACATCCCGGACAGCCAGGCAGCCATCGCCTCGGGCATCGGGATGGTGTTTCAGCATTTCAAACTGGTCGAGAATTTCACCGTTCTCGAAAACATCGTTCTGGGTGCCGAAGATGGCGGGCTGCTGGCCCCCTCGCTCGCCAAGGCGCGCAAGGAACTGAAAGCGCTGGAAGAAGAATACGAGCTGTTCGTCGACCCCGACAAGCGCATCGACGAGATCGGCGTTGGCATGCAGCAGCGGGTCGAGATTCTCAAGGCGCTCTACCGCAAGGCTGAGATTCTGATCCTCGACGAACCCACCGGTGTTCTGACCCCCGCCGAGGCGGATCAGCTGTTCCGCATCCTCGACCGGCTGCGGTCCGAGGGGAAAACCATTATCGTGATCACTCACAAACTGCGCGAGATCATGGAGAACACCGATACGGTTTCGGTGATGCGGCGCGGAGAGATGACGGCAACTGTCAAAACAGCAGACACCAACCCGCAGGCGTTGGCCGAGCTGATGGTGGGTCGCAAGGTGCTGCTGCAGGTGGACAAGGTGCCCGCACAGCCGGGCGAGCCGGTGCTGGAGATCGAAAACCTCAGCGTCACCGATTCCGCCGGGGTCGAGCGCGTCAAGGGCATCAATCTGACCGTGTGCGCCGGTGAGATTGTCGGCATCGCCGGCGTGGCGGGCAACGGACAATCCGAACTGCTTGAGGTTTTGGGCGGAATGCGCCCCGGGCAGGGGGAGATCAGGCTGAACGGTGCACCTCTGGCGCTGAGCGGATCAGGCTCTGATGGGCAGGCCCGGCGCGCGCAGGGCATTGCGCATGTACCCGAGGACCGGCAGCGCGAAGGTCTGATCATGGACTTCCATGCGTGGGAAAATGTGGCTTTCGGCTATCATCGCGACCCGGCATATCAGCGGGGGATGTTCATGGATAACACCGCCCTGCGGGCCGATACCGAGGCCAAGATCGAGAAGTTCGATGTCCGCCCGCCCAACGGCTGGCTGTCCGCCAAGAGCTTTTCCGGCGGCAACCAACAAAAGATCGTCGTGGCGCGTGAGATTGAACGCAACCCCGATCTGCTGCTGGTGGGCCAACCCACGCGCGGCGTGGATATCGGGGCCATCGAGTTCATTCACAAACAGATCGTCGCCCTGCGCGATCAGGGCAAAGCCATTCTGCTGGTTTCGGTTGAACTGGAAGAGATCTTTTCGTTGTCAGACCGGATCGCGGTGATGTTTGACGGACATATCATGGGCGAACGCCTGCCACATGAAACCGATGAAAAAGAGCTGGGCCTGCTGATGGCCGGTGTTGCAGGAGAGGCCGCCTGAGCCATGGAAAAAATGCCCAAATGGGCTGATGTCGTTCTGATTCCGCTGATCAGCCTGATGTTGGCCACAATTCTATCGGTTCTGGTCATCCTCGCGATCGGGGAAAATCCGATTGAGGCCGTGAACCTGATGATCACCGGTGCGCTGGGGTCGACATATGGCTGGGGATACACCCTCTATTATGCGACCAACTTTATGTTCACCGGACTGGCGGTTGCGGTCGCCTTTCACGCGCGCATGTTCAATATCGGCGGCGAAGGCCAGGCGATGCTGGGCGGGTTGGGTGTTGCCATCGTCTGCCTGTACGTCCCATGGCCGCATTGGAGCATTGCCCTGCTGGCGGCCTGCGTGGCCTCGATGGTCTTCGGTGCGGCGTGGGCGGCCATTCCGGCTTATTTGCAGGCCAAGCGTGGCAGCCACATCGTGATCACCACGATCATGTTCAACTTTATCGCGGCCGCCTTCCTGAACTACATGCTGGTCAACGTCATGCGCCCGCAGGGTTCGCAGGATCCAGCAACTGCGCGGTTCCCCGACGCGGTGCATCTGCCGACATTCCAGTCGATGTTCTCGACCGCCGAGAACGTGATGTTCCGGGGTGCTCCGGCCAATATCTCGTTCTTTGTGGCCATCCTTGCCTGTTTCGCCGTTTGGGCGCTGATCTGGCGCACCCGTCTGGGTTATGAGATCCGCGCTTATGGGCACTCGGAAACAGCCGCTGTCTATGCCGGTATCTCGCCCGTGCGGATTACCATCATCGCGATGCTGATCTCGGGCGCGCTGGCCGGGCTGATGGCGATCAACAATGTCATGGGCGAGGCCGAGCGGCTGGTGCTGAATTCGACCGAAGGCGCGGGCTTTATCGGAATTGCCGTGGCGCTGATGGGACGATCTCATCCCTTTGGCGTATTCCTGGCCGCACTTCTATTCGGTTTTCTGTATCAGGGCGGCGCAGAATTGGCCTTGTGGACATCGATCCCGCGCGAACTGATCGTGGTGATTCAGGCGCTGGTCATCCTGTTTACCGGCGCGCTGGACAACATGGTGCGGATGCCGCTTGAAAAACTGTTCCTGAGCCTGCGGAAGGGAGCCCGGTGATGGAAGCCTTTGTCACACTCATTCAGGTGCTCGACTCCACCATTCGCCTGGCAACTCCGCTTTTGCTGGCCTGTCTTGCCGGTCTGTATTCCGAACGCGCGGGCATTTTCGACATCGGGCTGGAAGGCAAGATGTTGATGGCGGCCTTTTTCTCGGCTGCGGTGGCTGCGGTTTCGGGGTCCGTCTGGCTGGGCCTTCTTGCGGGCACCGCAGCATCGCTGGTCTTGTCCGGGCTACATGGGTTGGCTTCGATCACGTTCCGGGGCAATCAGCTGATCTCGGGCGTCGCAATCAATTTCCTTGCGGCAGGGATGACCGTTCTTGTGGCCCAAAGTTGGTTCCAACAGGGTGGCAGAACGCCCTCTCTGTTCGGCGGCGGACGCTTTGAACCGCTTGAGTTTCCGTTCGCGATTGGCCCCGATGATGCCGAGCAGACAGGGCAATCGGTCTCGGAGCTGATGTCAGAGGCAAACGTCTTCGAACTGATATATTCAGAGCTTTTGTCGGGGCATTCCATACTGGTCTACGTGGCGTTCCTGATGGTTCCGGCAACTTGGTGGATTTTGTATCGCACACGATTCGGCCTGCGCCTGCGGGCGGTGGGTGAAAACCCGGAAGCGGTTGACACGGCAGGTGTTTCGGTTGTCGGCCTCCGCTTTGCAGCTGTCGCTATCTGCGGCGTTTTGTGCGGCATCGCCGGGGCATATCTGGCAACCGCGTTGCAGGCGGGGTTCGTCAAAGAGATGACAGCCGGACGCGGTTTCATCGCGCTGGCCGCGTTGATCTTCGCCAAATGGCGGCCCTGGCACGCAATGGGTGCATGCCTGCTGTTCGGGCTGTTGCAGGCTGTGGCATTGCGGTTCCAGAATATCGATCTGGGCGGAGTGGTGATTCCGGTTCAAGTCATGGACGCCCTCCCCTACATCCTGACCGTTGTGATTCTGGCCGGGTTTGTGGGCAAGGCCGTACCACCGCGTGCAGGCGGCGAACCCTATGTAAAAGAGCGCTGATAAGGCCAGTTTGAAACAGGATTTCAGTCCTGTTCGCTGCAAAGCGGCATAGAGAGTTGATTTTGTCTGCCGCAACCGCTCTAAAGAGGTATGGAAGTGTCCCGCCTCAGGTCTGCAGGTCTGATTTCCCCCCCTGTCCGACTGCGCAGGATCGGGTCTGTACCGCGCGCTCCTTCTGTTGAGTTATCCGTTACCCGGGCCAGGGCCGCGTCGCGCGGCAGGCCCTGCCCCGTCTAGAAGAAGCCATGCAGATATACCTCCCGATTGCCGAAGTCTCTGTGAACGCCTTTCTGTTGTTTGGGCTGGGGGGCATGGTCGGTATTTTGTCCGGGATGTTCGGGGTCGGTGGCGGGTTTCTGATGACGCCACTACTGTTCTTCATTGGAATCCCGCCAGCTGTCGCCGTTGCAACCGAAGCCAACCAGATCGTGGCCTCATCCTTTTCCGGAGTGCTGGCGCATTTCCGGCGCCGAACGGTGGATCTGAAAATGGGGACGGTGTTACTGATCGGAGGTCTGGCCGGGGCGGCATTGGGTGTGGTTGTGTTCAACTACCTCAAAAGCCTTGGGCAGGTCGATCTGCTGGTAAAGCTTTGTTATGTCGTGTTTTTGGGCGTCATAGGCAGCCTGATGTTCGTCGAAAGCGTCAATGCGCTGCGCAAGTCCCGCAAGGGAACAACACCCGCCAAACGCCGTCAACGCACCTGGGTTCATTCGATGCCGTTCAAAATGCGGTTCCGAACCTCGGGCCTTTATATCTCGGTCATCCCTCCGCTGGTGGTCGGGCTGTTCGTCGGCGTTTTGTCCGCCATCATGGGCGTGGGCGGCGGCTTCATCATGGTGCCCGCGATGATCTATCTGCTGGGGATGCCAACCAAGGTGGTGGTTGGCACCTCACTGTTCCAGATCATTTTCGTGACCGCTTTCACAACGATGCTGCACGCCACCACGAACTATACGGTCGACGTGGTGCTCGCCGTTCTTCTGCTGGTGGGCGGCGTTGTCGGCGCACAGATCGGCACCGTAATCGGCGCACGCATGCCGGCCGAGCAGCTGCGCGTTCTGCTGGCTGCGCTGGTGCTGGTGGTATGCGGCAAGCTGGGTCTGGACCTTTTGCTGCAACCCAGCGAACTCTATTCGCTTGGCGACGCGGGGGGGCACTAGAATGCTGCGCCTGATCGCCGCTTTTTGCCTGTTGACCCTGCCCGCCTTTGCAGCGGACGAGCAGGTTGTGCTGGGTCTCAGCCAGGACCGAGTATCTATCACCGCAAACTTTGACGGGTCCGAGATTTTGATCTTCGGCGCGGTCAAACGCGAGGCTCCGATCCCCGAAGGCCCCCCGCTTGAGGTGATCGTCTCGGTTGTGGGCCCGTCCGAGCCGGTGACAGTCCGCCGCAAAGAGCGTCGATTTGGCATCTGGGTCAACACCGACAGCATTCTGGTTGATCTTGCCCCCAGCTTCTACGCGGTAGCGACAAGTGCGCCCTGGGACGACGTTCTGACCAACACCGAAGATCTGCGCCACAGCGTATCCATCGATCAGGCAGTTCGCCTGGTCGGTGCCGACATGAACGTGCGGGACGCTCAGGATTTCGCCAAGGCGGTGGTGCGCATTCGCGAGGCCGAAGGGCTGTATTCGGTGCGCGAAAACACCGTGGCCGTGGATGAACAAACCCTGTTCCGCACCTCGATCGACATGCCCGCGGATCTGACCGAAGGCGATTATTCGGCCCGGATTTTCCTGACCCGGGGCGGTCTGGTGGTCTCGCAGTTCGAAACCACCATAGATGTACGCAAAGTCGGGTTAGAGCGTTTCCTGTACAACATGTCGCGTCAGCAACCTGTCTGGTACGGCCTGATGTCGCTGGTCATCGCAGTTGCCGCCGGTTGGGGCGCATCGACAGCCTTCCGCCTGCTGCGCGAGAACTGAACGGACCCGCGTCGCGGTGAAGACCGCCTCGGTCTGGTTCAATCGGGTCTAATTCTGTTCGGCTTCCAGCGTCAAAGACGGCGCAGCCACCGCTTTCAGATCATCCACGCGCAACGGATGGCTTGGCTTGGACAACCGGTTGCGCACGACCCAGATCAAACGCTCCTGTGCGCGGGTGATGGCGACATAGGCCAGACGTTTCCACAGCGGCTGCCCGGCCTCGGTCCGGCCCATTCGGGCAGCGGCGTAAATGTCTGGCGCAAACACCTGTACCGTGTCCCATTGTGACCCCTGCGCCTTGTGTATCGTCACCGCCGCGCCATGCAGAAACGTGGCCCCCATACGGGCCGCATAGGGGATAAACGGTTCTTCTTCGTCGGGCTTTTCGATCTGAACGATAGAGGCCGCACTGACCTGGGGGTCCTCGGCCCCCATGACATGCAGTCTTGAGAACCCCGGCTTGCGACCCGGCCCAAGATAGACCACCTGCGCGCCTTTGATCAGCCCGCGCGCCTCAAGGTCCAGACGTTTTTTGCGGTGTTTGAGCGGCAGTTCGATCCCGTCGCAAATCAACGGCTCGCCTTCCAGCAACTCGGTATCGGGGGCGTTGTGGACATTCCGAAAGGCCTGAATCAGGCGAATGCGCGTGGCATTGCGCCAAACCAGAACGGGGCTACGGGCCATCAGGTCGACCTCGACCCGCTGACCCCAGACAACACGGTCATCGCGACGCGCTGTGTCTTCGACCAGCCGTTCAAAATCCTCAAAGCCCATGGCCGGGTCGGACAACGCATGGGCCAGATCCAGAATGGGATTGTCTGCTGTCTGACGATGGACGCGATGCAGGATCAGCTTGCGCGGTTCGGGCAGGCTGTCAAATACCATCGACCCGGACTGGTTGACCGGCGCCAACTGAGCCGGGTCGCCAAACAGCAGCAGAGTCGGGAAAATCTCTTTCAGGTCTTCATATTGGCGATCATCCAGCATCGAGGCTTCATCGACAAAGCCAATATCCAATGGCTCTTCCCGCCGCTTCCAGCCCGTGATGAAATCCGAGCCACGCAGGCCCGCAGCAGCCAAAGCACCCGGAATTGATTTGTTGTTGGCATAAAACGCGGCGGCGCGATCCAGCGCCTCATCCGTCAGCCCCTCAATCTCGGGGCGCTCATCATTACCCGCAAGCCACTCCGCGATCCGCTCATACTCCGGATCGTAGACCGGGGTATAAAGGATGCGGTGGATCGTCGTCGCCGGTACGCCGCGCAGACGCAGGACGCTTGCCGCCTTGTTCGTTGGTGCCAGGATGGCAAGACTGCGTTTGTCTCGCGACTTTCGGCTTTCGAAATCACCAGAAATCAGGTTCACGCCGGTCTCGGCCAAGGCCTTGTAAAGCTCGGCCAACAAAAGCGTTTTGCCCGACCCCGCCTTGCCGATCACGGCCATGACACCCGATTGCCCATTGCCGGGCAATTTCAGCAGGGCATCGTCTTCAAGGTCAACACCGGCGCTGCGCAGCATCTCGGCGATACTGTCGAAAGCGGCGGCCTGATCTTCCGAGAAAGTAATTTGGGGCAACGACATGGCGCGACCCTACAGGGACGCGCCAGCGGCCACCAGATGCCGAATTCGTTTTCCCGGCTCTCAGGCGGACAATGCGAACCGATGTTGTCGGGTTGCCCCGAAAGCGGTGGTAAACCACAAACGGGACAGGTGGCGCGGAATACCAGCGCGCTCTGCCACTCGGGTGCAATCGTCGGCAGAATAGGGCCACAACCCAACCGAGATCTGATCCCGCCCAGTGCCTTCCGAACCCAGGACAACCGGAGAAGACCCGATCAGACGGTAGATCCGGATCATACGCGCATCAAACACACCCGCGATGTGGGTCAGACCAAATCCCTCCATCATCTCACCGGCGCTCAACATGATTGCGCCAGCGGTGTGCGGGCTCGCGGTCCGAGAAAGGCAAAAGCGTGTCACTTCCCAAATCAACGGGCTGCAAATCGGCTGACCGCCAGTCAAATGACCAAAGATATCATTCACCATGACCGGCCCAGTCGTCGGCAGAACCCGCATCGAGCCACCATGGCTGCCATCCGCTTCTTCCCAGATCACATAAAGAGGGTTCAGTTCGTCATACTGATCTCTCTCTTCCCCCTTGGCGTTCACATGAACATCCCAACCAAGTCGGGTTTTAAACTGATCCGCCCGGTCGTGAAACATCCCCTCGGCCAGAGTTGGAAAATTGTGCAACTCATCAGCGTAAAGATAACGCAACATGTCTTCGTCCCCTTGTCGTCCATATCTGGAACAAAGGGGGTACAAAGACGTGGTTAATTATCGGTGAGACCACCGTGCGGTCGTTAAACTACTATTAAACCTCGGCTGAGTGCCGTAGCGATGGCATGAGTCGTATTAAGCGCACCAAGCTTGGACCGCGCGCTTTCGATATAGGCCCGCAGCGTGTGTTCCGAGATCGACAGGGAGTGCGCGACCTGTGCGCGGCTATAGCCCAGCGCCAACAGCGTCATCACGTCAATCTCGCGCGGGGACAGGGCACGTCCGGTTTCCGGCTGGCGGTCGCGGGCAAATTCCAGGGCCTTTCGGTTGGTGTAATGGGCAATCAGGATCAGATCGCGGTTGCAAGAGGAAATAAAATGACACCAGGCGTCATCATCACAGGTGTGGTTTATAGTAAAAAGTGCAAACTGACCGCTTGGGCCGCGCAACGGGATCGAATAGCCCTGATTGCCGACCCCGTGGTCCTGAGCATCCTGCAAGAACGCTTTGACGGCTTTCCCCGACCAGTTCAGCTGTTTCCAATCAACGGGATGATATCGCTGGAAGCAGCCCAGAATGACCGGATCAATCCTGTGGTAGTTACGCTCCTGATAGCGTTCGACCCAATGATCAGGATAAGTGGAAAAGCCGTAATGCTCGCCCGCGCTTTCCACCCAGTGATAGATGATGTGGTCAATGTCCAGAAGGTCACGCAGACGAAGCGCAACCCTGGTCAGTTCGTCAAGCGTGGTGGTGCTTTCCAAATCCCCGAGGATTTGTTCCAGGTTGTATTTTAGTCCCATTCGCAGGCGCGCGTGCCTCATTCTGCGTGGACGCGATCTCGGCCGCTGCGATCAGCCGGGTATCATCCAACTGTTCGGCAAGGGCACCCAACCCGTTCGCCGCAGCAAACGCCTTGAGGTCTGACAAAACGTCCAAAATCCACTCATTTTGCGCCATCAGGGTGTCCCCGAAATAGTTAACGAAGGGTTAACACAACCATAACATGTATATACTATTGTGGCATATTCGCTGCTTTCTACTCCCCAAAAATAGCGGGTCAAAAATATGTAAGATCTTGTAATCAAACAACTTGAATCGCGAATGCCAAAACACCCGCCGACAATGTCATCTCTGCGGGTGCCATTGTTGAAATCAACCTTACGTTACTGGCCTGCGTCCAGAACTTCTTCCAAAGTCCGCATACCGGTGCGCGGGGCCTGAACCAGAACCGACATGTTGCCGGGCTTATGCTCGTTCCGCATCATTTTCATATGCGCCTCAGGCAAGTCTTTCCAAGTGAAGACCTCGGACATGCAGGGATCAAGCCGACGCTCGACCATCAACTGGTTCGCGGCCGAAGCCTGTTTCAGATGGGCGAAATGCGACCCCTGCAAGCGTTTCTGATGCATCCACATATAGCGCACATCGAAGGTCAGGTTATAGCCGGTGGTCCCGGCGCAAATCACAACCATGCCGCCCTTTTTCACCACGAAGGTCGAAACCGGAAAGGTGCTCTCGCCGGGATGTTCAAACACCATATCGACGTTGACGCCCTTGCCGGTGATGTCCCAGATGGCCTTGCCGAATTTACGGGCCTCTTTGAACCATTCGGCGTATTCAGGGGTGTTCACTGTGGGCAATTGACCCCAGCAGTTGAAGTCCTTGCGGTTCAGAACGCCCTTTGCGCCCAGCCCCATGACAAAGTCGCGCTTGCTTTCGTCCGAGATCACGCCAATCGCGTTCGCGCCTGCGGTGTTGATCAGCTGGATCGCATAAGAGCCCAGACCCCCCGAAGCCCCCCAGACCAGAACATTCTGGCCGGGTTTCAAATCATGCGGTTCATGTCCGAACAGCATCCGGTATGCGGTGGCCAGCGTCAGCGTGTAACAAGCGCTTTCCTCCCAGGACAGATGCTTGGGGCGTGGCATCAGCTGCTGCGCCTGTACGTTGGTGAACTGCGCGAAGGACCCATCCGGCGTTTCATAGCCCCAGATCCGTTGGCTGTCGGAATACATCGGGTCGCCACCATTGCAGGCCTCGTCGTCGCCGTCGTCCTGGTTGCAGTGGATCACAACCTCGTCGCCAACCTTCCAGCGGCGCACCTTGTCGCCCACGGCCCAGACGATGCCCGACGCGTCCGACCCCGCAATGTGGAAAGGCTGACCATGGCCGTCAAACGGGCTGATCGGCTTGCCCAACGACGCCCAGACGCCGTTGTAATTTACGCCCGCGGCCATCACCAGAACGAGCACCTCGTGACTGTCCAGCTTGGGCACATCGACCACTTCCAGCTGCATGGCAGTGTTCGGCTCGCCATGGCGTTCTTTGCGGATCGCCCACGCGTACATTTTCTTGGGCACATACCCCATCGGAGGAATTTCACCCATCTCATAGAGGTCTTTTTCCGGCGCGTCGTAAGACGCGATACCGCTTTCGGTGTCCAGAGCCATATTGGCCTCCTTTGCTCCAATCGTTCGCCGCGATGCAGAATCGCTTGCCTTACAGGATGAGATATTGGGCCTGAAGAAATAATGCAATATATTTTGATGCTATTTTGTAATTTTATGACCCAGCAGTTGCAGAAATTTACTTCGCCACCGCAGCATCTGCCTGACCAGCGCTCAATGGCGCTGAAGCCGCGTAAAAGGCCAGCAGATCAACCCTCTGACCCGATTGAGATATTACTCCGTCGACCTGTTTGAGAATCCCCCGCTGCACCAGTTGATCCAGGGCGTCGGTGATAGCCTTGTCATCGGGTTCAGCCGCGAGCCCATCGCGCCGCATCATTTCAGCGACCATCCTGCGGACTTCATCTTCCAGCAATTCCCCATGGTTCTGGATCAACCAGCAAATCGCCGGAACGGGTACTAGCGGAATTGCGTCCCGGATGCGGGACATCAACGATCGCGCCAGATCGGTCATAACGTCCCGCTTATGCGTCGCACGAAATGACTTCAGCGAAATCGGCGCGCCATATCGGACCGAAGCGAGCCCAAAACGCTGGTAGCGCCCGATCAGGCGACGCCCGATCTGTTTCAGTATCCATATCGTGATCACGCCGATCCTGGCTCGGAATCTCCGATCATTGCCCAGTGCTGCCTTGGTCAGAATCGTATCTTCCAACACCCTGTCGTAATTGAGGGCGACAGGAACAAATACCACATCCTTCCCGTCAGATTCAGTGCCATCGATGATGTATTTCAGAAGCCCAAGCTTGGGCCGTCCCAGTGCGCCGCTCAGGCTTAGGCCGCCTTCCGGGAACATGGCCTGGGTGACCCCGGCCTCGGTCGCATGCCGCACATAGCAAGACAGCACCTGACGGTACAGTTCATTGCCCGATCTTCGCCGAATGAAATAGGCCCCCATGGCCCGGATCAAACGGCTGAGCGGCCAGACCCGCGCCCATTCCCCCACCGCATATGACAGCGCAGATTGCTGCGCGGCCAGATAGGTCACCAGCACGTAGTCCATATTGCTGCGGTGGTTCATCACGAAAACGACGGTCGCGTCAGGGTCTATGTTTTTTAAAGCCTCTTCATCACGATAGCTGAGGCGCACATCATAAAAGGCGTTGCTCAGCATTCGGGCCAGACGGATGGCAATGCTGAAATAGGCCACCGCAGAAAACGACGGAACGATCTCGCGCGCATATCGACGGGCGGATTCGAACGCGACCGCCTCAGGCACCCGCTCTTCTCGCGCCGTGTTCTGCACGGCCCGCCCCACCTGAGGGTCGTAGATCAACCGTTGGATCATATCGTGTCGTCGGGCCAGTTTGAACGGCTGGATCGGGCGCTGCAGCCGCGTGTTCAGCCGCTTGACCGCACGCTCAAGTCTGCGGCGAAAGAACCAACGCACCGATGGAAACAGGAAATGCGAGGCCAGAGTGACCGCGGCAAACACCAGGATCAGCAAAAACAGCCAAAGCGGAAGTTCCACGGTTTGAGTCATTCCGGCACCCTGCCAGCAAACGCGACCTCCTACAATCAGAAGAACATCAAATGCCGCGACGCAGCGAATTGACATATCCCGAAAATTGCGCTTTAGAACTTCTTGACGAAATATTCTTACTCAAGCTCGACATGAGGCCCACTATGACGCAGACGCAGAAAGATCGCCCCTGGCTTATCCGTACCTACGCTGGTCATTCGACGGCACATGCGTCGAACGCATTATATCGGGGCAATCTGGCCAAAGGGCAGACGGGTCTGTCCGTGGCATTCGATTTGCCAACACAGACCGGCTATGACAGCGACCATACGCTGGCGCGCGGAGAAGTTGGTAAAGTCGGCGTACCGATCAGCCATCTGGGCGATATGCGGGTGCTGTTCGATCAGATTCCGCTGGAGCAGATGAACACCTCGATGACGATCAATGCCACGGCACCGTGGTTGCTGGCCCTTTATATTGCCGTCGCGGAAGAGCAAGGCGCCGATGTGGCCGCGTTGCAGGGCACGGTTCAGAACGATCTGATCAAGGAATATCTGAGCCGCGGAACTTATGTCTGCCCGCCGAAACCGTCACTCAAGATGATCGCGGATGTGGCCGAGTATTGCTATACCAACGTACCAAAATGGAACCCGATGAACGTGTGTTCCTATCACCTGCAAGAGGCTGGTGCGACGCCCGAACAGGAACTGGCCTATGCGTTGGCCACAGCCATCGCAGTTCTGGATGAACTGCGCCCCCGCGTCCCGGCCGAGGATTTTCCGGCGCTGTGCGGGCGCATCTCGTTCTTCGTGAATGCGGGAATTCGCTTTGTCACTGAAATGTGCAAAATGCGCGCCTTTGTGGATCTTTGGGATGAAATCCTGCAACAACGCTATGATGTCGAGAACCCTAAGTTCCGCCGATTCCGTTATGGCGTTCAGGTGAATTCGCTGGGACTGACCGAACAGCAGCCCGAAAATAACGTCTACCGCATTCTGATCGAGATGCTGGCTGTGACCCTGTCCAAAAAAGCCCGCGCCCGTGCCGTTCAACTGCCCGCTTGGAACGAGGCGCTGGGGCTGCCGCGCCCATGGGATCAACAATGGTCCATGCGGATGCAGCAAATTCTGGCGTACGAGACTGACCTGCTGGAATATGAAGACTTGTTTGACGGCAATCCCGCCGTGGACAGAAAGGTCGAAGAGTTGAAGACGGGCGCCCGGGCCGAATTGGCCAACCTGGAGTCGATGGGCGGTGCGGTTGCCTCGATCGAATATATGAAATCCCGTCTGGTCGATTCCAATGCGGACAGACTGAACAGGATCGAACGGAACGAGACCGTTGTTGTCGGCGTGAACAAATGGACAGAAGGCGAGCCTTCACCTCTTCAGACCGAAGATGGCGGCATCATGGTCGTCGATCCGGCGGTCGAACAAGAGCAGATCGACCGTCTGAACAATTGGCGGGCTGAGCGGGACAATGCGGCGGTCGAAACCGCACTGGCCGCATTGCATGACGCCGCACAGAGTGGTGCGAATGTGATGGAACCTTCGATTGCAGCCGCCAAGGCCGGTGTCACCACCGGGGAATGGGCCGAGGTGATGCGCAAAGTATATGGCACATATCGCGGCCCGACCGGAGTTTCGGGCTCTGTCTCGAACAAAACCGAAGGGCTGGACGATTTGCGGGCCGCTGTGGATGCGGTCAGCGACAAGCTGGGCCGCCGCCTAAAGTTCCTGGTTGGCAAGCCGGGTCTCGATGGGCACTCCAACGGTGCCGAGCAGATCGCCTTCCGTGCCCGCGATTGCGGTATGGATATCAGCTATGAAGGTATCCGTCTGACACCGGAAGAAATCGTCAGCGCCGCAGTGGAAGACAAGGCCCATGTGATCGGGTTATCGATTCTGTCTGGCAGTCATATTCCTCTGGTGCAGGATGTCATGACGCGCCTGAACGAGGCGGGGTTGCATGACGTTCCGGTCATTGTGGGCGGCATCATTCCCGACGATGACGCATCAAGATTGAAGGCCATGGGTGTTGCGAAAGTTTATACACCCAAGAATTTCGAACTAAACACGATCATGGGCGATATCGTTACAATCGTTGATCCAAAAAACATGGCTGCCGAATAAACGGCGCATTGTTCCGGGTTTTCAGAACTATCTCTTTTGGAAAGGGGATAGATCATTTCACCTTTTAGAATTACGGTGCGAAATTACATCCACTCGTAACCGTTTTTGGAGGAGAATGATGGGGATCAATCTTGAGAACATGTCGCGCAAAGAATTGCTGGAATTGCGCGGGCAAATTGAAAAAGCCTTAAAGCGCGCTGAAAAACGCGAAAGACAGGAAGCCTTGAAAGCCGCCGAAAAGGCCGCGGCCGAGTTCGGCTTTTCCCTTTCGGATTTGGCCAGCGATGCGCCGCGCGTCGTTAAAGGCCCAAAATCGAATGCAAAATACCGCAACCCTGCGAATGAAGCCCAAACCTGGACAGGCCGTGGGCGCAAACCGCAGTGGGTTCACGACGCCTTGAAATCGGGTGCCGATATTTCTGAATTGGAAATCTGAATGGAAATAGTCTCAAAATGACAATCCATATTGGTGCCGAAAAAGGTGAAATAGCCGAAACCGTTCTTTTGCCCGGTGATCCGTATCGCGCGAAATGGGCTGCGGACACGTTTTTACAGGACGTCCGGCAAATCAATAACGTGCGCGGTATGCTTGGATTCACTGGAAACTGGCAGGGGAATCCGGTCACTATTCAGGGTAGCGGAATGGGAATGCCGTCCCTGTCCATTTACGTCAACGAACTGATCCGCGATTATGGGGCCAAGACCCTGATCCGCATCGGGTCTTGCGGCGGCATGCAGGACAGCGTGAGTCTGCGCGATGTCATTCTGGCGATGACATCGACCACACTCAGCACGCCATCACGTGGCATCATGAAAGAGCTCAATTTCGCGCCCTGTGCGGATTGGGGCCTTCTGCAAGCCGCCGCTAACGCGGCTCGGGCAAAGGGAACGGTGACACATGTCGGCGGCATCTATTCCTCTGACGTGTTTTACGACGAACGCCCTGATCTGAACGAACAGATGGTGCGCCACGGCATCCTCGGCGTCGAGATGGAAGCGGCCGAGCTTTACATCCTCGCCGCGCGGCACCAATGCCGGGCTCTGGCCGTTCTGACGGTATCTGACCACTTGCTGACCGGCGAGGCTCTGCCCTCGTCTGACCGCGAGCAGAGCTTTGGCGACATGGTTGAGATCGCACTGG
Source organism: Ruegeria sp. AL1 (assembly GCF_056540905.1). Classification (NCBI taxonomy): domain Bacteria; kingdom Pseudomonadati; phylum Pseudomonadota; class Alphaproteobacteria; order Rhodobacterales; family Roseobacteraceae; genus Ruegeria; species Ruegeria sp. AL1. Next base: position 159,465 of record NZ_JBQFXP010000005.1, on the reverse strand, counting down.
AAGCCGCGTTTACAAAGACCGACTGATCAGCGCCCATGCGTTCGGTCATAACCATTGCGCGGAGGGCTCTCCCAGCCCTTCAATGCCGCCTCGGCCGGGGCAAAAACCTCGACCAACAGCGGATAGCAAGCTGCGGTATCGGAAGAATGTTCAGCAGAACAATCCCCACCCGGACAGGCACTCAGATTGCCGAGCAAGTCGATTTCGGCAAAGAATTCAAGGTAATCCCCCGGGCGCACGGGCGAGGCTTTCATGAAATACTGCCCGGTATCCCGGGTGAAGCCCGTGCACATGAAGACGTTCAGGACGTCATGCACGGCTGGCTCGGCCTCGGTCATTGAGATACCCAGATGATCCGAAAGCGCACGCGTCAGGTTGGAATGGCAGCAATGATGATACTGTGTCCCTGACAGCAGGTTACCGGTATAGGGATCGCACCGCGTCCCGATCACATCGTGGACCGAACCCCCGAAGTCATCAATCCCGTACCATCCCAGAGTGTCGGCAACAATGGTGGCCATTGGGCGCAAATGCGGAAAGCTGGACCACATATGCTCGCCCCTGGACAGGTGCGTGCCGTGCAGGGCGCGGGATTTGCCGGAATAGAACCGTTCAGACAAATCGTGAAGGTTCCAGAGGTTCAGATCCCCCACTTGCGGCCCCTCGACCGACGTGATCCGAAAGAAATGCCCTGCGGGCACTTCGAAACACCGCGCGTCGCGCGGCGGAACCAGCACTTCGTCAGTTTTGTTCCCGCCGTCGCGCACGGACCCGAGCCATTTTAAGTCGGGCTTGGGCAAAGCATTGTTTGGATAGCAGATGACCGGCGTGATAGCGCGGCGATCATCGGCATCTTTGGGCGGTATGGCGGCACGTTCAAAGTCTGTCATGCCTGTGAAACTGGCGCAGAAACTGGCGCGAGGAAACCCCTGATCGTCAGAGGTGTCAGCTTTGCCTCCTCTGACAGTGTTGTGGCTGCGCCTCAGATGTCACAACAGCACCGCAGAAATTACACTGCCACTGGCCTTCCTTGCGGTGCTGCCGCCACCGACAATCCCGCGTCAAAGAAGACGTGCGCGAGCGCCAGAACAGATAGGCGAAGACCCCGGCAGCAAGTAAAAGTAGAAGGACAGGCATCCCTCTGCTTTGCGCAACACTCAGCTCTTGGCAAGGGGTAGATCACGCCGCATTTGCATATTCAAACAGCTCAGGGGTGCGGTCACATACCAGTTCAATCGGTTCCGGCGCGTAGTAGGCCCAGGCTTGTTCCAGAAGTTCCAACGCCTTTCTTGCGTCGGTTTTCTTAGTGTCCGTGCTCATCGGAGTGATCCTTCACGATTTCATCACTCCTCCCTGCCTGAACCATATCTCCTGGGAGGCGTACAGGCATCCCCTGATTTTGCAGATGTGTCATGCACTTGCCGCAATTCGGCAAGTGCTACGTAATCCGTCTTATACGGCGCGCTCGACCATCATCTTCTTGATTTCGGCAATTGCCTTGGCCGGGTTCAGACCCTTTGGACAGGTCTTGGCGCAGTTCATGATGGTGTGGCAGCGATAGAGCTTGAACGGATCTTCAAGCTCATCCAACCGCTCACCCGTCGCCTCATCCCGGCTGTCGATGATCCAGCGATAGGCGTGCAACAACGCGGCGGGGCCAAGGTAGCGGTCGCCGTTCCACCAATAGCTGGGACACGAGGTCGAACAGCTGGCGCACATCACGCATTCATACAAACCATCCAGTTTGCGGCGGTCTTCGATGGACTGCTTCCACTCTTTTGCCGGTCGGTTTGTCTTGGTTTCCAGCCACGGCATGATGCTGGCGTGTTGCGCATAGAAATGGGTCAGGTCCGGAATCAGGTCCTTGACCACCGGCATATGCGGCAGCGGATAGATTTTCACGTCGCCCTTGATCTCATCCATGCCATAGATACAGGCCAGCGTGTTGATCCCGTCGATATTCATCGCACAAGACCCACAGATTCCTTCGCGGCAGGACCGGCGGAAGGTCAGCGTTGGATCGATCTCGTTCTTGATCTTGATCAGCGCATCCAGAACCATTGGCCCGCAGGTATCCATGTCTACAAAATAGGTATCCACACGCGGGTTCTGCCCGTCATCCGGATTCCAGCGGTAGATCTGGAATTTCCGCACATTGGTCGCGCCGTCCGGCTTGGGCCACGTTTTGCCCGTCGTGATGCGCGAATTCTTGGGGAGGGTCAGTTGTACCATAAGTTCCTCTCCTTAGAACGTCCGCGCCTTGGGCGCGATTTTTTTCAGGCTGATGCCGCCTTCGTCTTCGGTGGTCAGCGGATCAACGATAACCGGGCGATAGCTGAGGTCCACTTTGTTGCCCTCAACCCGGCTGACCGTATGCACGCGCCAGTTTTCATCGTCGCGTTCACTGAAATCCTCATGCGCATGCGCGCCGCGCGATTCCTTGCGCGCCTCGGCCCCGACAATGGTGGCCAGAGCGCTTGGCATCAGGTTGGTCAACTCCAGCGTTTCCATCAGGTCGCTGTTCCAGACCAGACTGCGGTCTGACACTTTCAGGTCATCCATCTTGGCTGCAATCGCGGTCATTTTCTCGACCCCTTCCGCCATCGTCTTGGCGGTGCGGAAGACGGCGGCGTCCTCCTGCATGGTGCGCTGCATTTCCAGCCGCAGATCGGCGGTCGGGACCGCGCCGCTGGCGTTGCGCACGTCGTCAAACCGATCAAACGCCTTGTCGACCGACGTCTGGTTCAGCACCGGGTTTGGTGACTCTGCATCGACTACCTTGCCGGCCCGGATCGCCGCCGCACGGCCAAAGACCACAAGGTCGATCAGCGAGTTCGAACCCAACCGGTTCGCCCCGTGGACCGAGGCGCAACCGGCTTCACCCACGGCCATCAGGCCGGGCACAACAGCGGTCGGGTTGTCGGCGGTCGGGTTCAGAACCTCACCCCAATAGTTGGTCGGAATGCCGCCCATGTTGTAGTGAACCGTCGGCAGAACCGGGATCGGTTCCTTGGTGACATCCACACCTGCAAACACGCGGGCCGATTCCGAAATCCCCGGCAGACGTTCTGCCAGCGCCTCGGCAGGCAGGTGGCTGAGGTTCAGGTGGATATGGTCGCCGTTTTCGCCGTGGCCGCGACCCTCGCGAATTTCCATGGTCATCGAGCGCGAGACATAGTCGCGCGGCGCGAGATCCTTGTACTGAGGCGCATACCGCTCCATGAAGCGCTCACCTTCCGAGTTGGTCAGGTACCCGCCCTCACCGCGTGCGCCTTCTGTGATCAGGCAGCCTGATCCGTAAATGCCGGTGGGGTGGAACTGAACAAACTCCATATCCTGCAGCGCCAGACCCGCGCGGGCCACCATGCCGCCGCCATCGCCGGTGCAGGTATGGGCCGATGTGGCGCTGAAATAGGCGCGGCCATAACCGCCGGTCGCCAGCACCACCATCTTGGCGTTGAACACATGCATGGTGCCGTCGTCCAGCTTCCAGCAGACGACACCCTGACATTGCCCATCGTCGGACATGATCAGGTCGATGGCGAAGTATTCGATATAGAATTCGGCGTTGTTCTTGAGGCTTTGGCCATAAAGCGTGTGCAGGATCGCGTGCCCGGTCCGGTCTGCGGCAGCGCAGGTCCGCTGTACCGCAGGGCCTTCTCCAAATTCGGTGGTGTGGCCCCCAAAGGGGCGCTGATAGATTTTACCTTCTTCGGTTCGGCTGAACGGAACGCCGTAATGCTCCAGCTCATACACGGCCTTGGGAGCCTCGCGCGCCAGATACTCCATCGCGTCCGTGTCGCCCAACCAGTCTGAGCCCTTGACGGTGTCATACATATGCCACTGCCAATGGTCGGGGCCCATATTCGACAGCGACGCGGCGATCCCGCCCTGCGCCGCCACGGTATGAGATCGGGTCGGGAACACCTTGGTCACACAGGCCGTGCGCAGGCCTTGTTCCGCCATACCCAGCGTGGCGCGCAGGCCGGCCCCACCGGCTCCGACAACGACCACGTCATATTCATGCGTTTCGTATTCGTATGCAGCCATTTCTTTTCAGCTCCGGGAATTAAAGGGCAATGCGCGCGATGGCGAACAGGCCAGCGGCAGCCGCACCGTAGGACAGGCAGGTGGTGAGGATAATCAGCACTTTTTCGGTCGTGCCATGGGCATAATCCTCAAGCATCACCTGCGCGCCTTCGGCGAAGTGTTTCATGCTGACGACCAATGTCAGCGCAGCCACGATGGCCGGGAAGGGACGCGCGTAATAGTCCAGAACCACGTCATAGGGTTGCCCCAGGACCGGGCCAAATGTGAAGATAAACAGAGGAACAAGGATCAGCAAAGCCACCGAGCTGACCTTCATCCGCCAGAAATGGGCCGTCCCCGCCTTGGCCGATCCAAGGCCAGTGGCCCGTTTGCGGTCTGTCAGATAACGCATATCAGGCCCCCTTACGCGACGATCAGCAAAGTAAGCAGGGTCAGCACGACCGAGCCGATGACAACCGCCCAACCCAGCTTCATCGCTGTGGGCAGGTCCAGTCCAACCGCGTTGTCCCAGATCAGGTGCCGGACGCCGGCCAGCGTGTGATACCAAAGCCCCCAAAGCGACAGTGCCATCACCAAATCGCCCAGAACCGAGGTCAGCCACCAGTTTGCGCGCTCGAACGCTTCGGGCGACGTCGCTGCCGCCAGGAACCACCAGACGATCAGCAGGGCCGCCACGATCATGGCATTCCCGGTGATGCGTGTCAGGATGGATGTGACCGACGTCAGCTGAGGTCGATAAATCGACAAATGCGGCGAAAGCGGGCGGTTGCCCCGATTTACATCGGCCATGGCGGCTCCTTTTCGGTTGGCTACCGAACGTTTTACTGGTTTTTGCGACACTGTCACGCGCTGCAGGTGCAAAAAGCGTTAAATCCGGTGGAAAAAGGCGGATAAAACCGCTTCGTGATCACACAAAATAATCTCGTGATCACAAAATGAATTCAGCCCAGTCAATGTTAGCGTTTTCAATGCCGAAGCTATGTGATCACGAATCTTTCAGCGGCCTTGATTCACCCCCGCCGTCTGCTGCGTCACTTCGCGCAGCAGTTTTTTGCGGATACGCTCGGGGTAATCCGCGAATCCGGCGGCAGAGACGACAAAGGCCCCTTCGCCCACGATGACATTTTCAAAGAAATAGGCGGTCAGATCGGGTTCGCTTTCCTCAATGGCGATTGCGTTCACTGTCACACCGCGGTCGCGCAGCTTGGGGTGCAGCTCAACCGGTTCGACCCCTTCGTTTGAAATCCCGTCGCCCGACAGATCAATCAGGTGCCGTTTGCAGCCGGCCACCGCGTCGAAATGGGCGATGGTCATCTCAAGCGCCTCGCCTATTGCCGTCGAAAAATTGCGCCAGACGCGCGGGTCGGCGGCCACCTGTTCGGCAAATCCGTTCAGGGCGGCGAAACTGTCGATCCGGGTCCAGGGGATGGTCACCCTCTGGCGGGAACTGCCGGTCCATTGCACCAGCATCAGACGCGCCTGCCCGCGCACAAGTGCTTCTGATACGATCGGATCGCGCAACCCGGCAGCAAGGCCATCCATCTGAATACGGTATTCTTCGGAATCCACCGAGCCGGACACATCCACTGCCAAAGCCAAGGCCAGATCACAGGCATAAGCCTGCGAGGCCAGACCGAGACCGGCAAGGAGCGCGCTCAATTTCATCATGAGGCGAAGGTAGCACGGATTTTCCGGCGTGCGATCACTTCAATGTCAGCGCCGTTACATCGGCATCAAAGCCCAGTAATCCAGATCCAGAAAAACACCCGGCAGATATTTACCGTCTTCGTTGCGCAGATCAAAAGGGGCTCCACCCTTTGTCGCCACCAGCCGCAATCGGATGGCGCCCACTCCCGGAACGGCTGTTTCGGCCTTGTCCAGAACCTCGGACCAGGCCTTGATCGTGTCGCCTGCGAAACAGGGATTGGCATGAGCGCCACCGTTCAGGCCAACGATCATCTGCGCATTCGCCAGACCATTGAACGACAAGGCCCGAGCCATTGAGATCACGTGGCCGCCATAGATCAGCCGCCCCTCGGGACGGAAGGTCAGGTCGAAATGCACTTTCGCGGTGTTCTGCCAGAGGCGCGTGGCCAGCATATGCTCGGCTTCTTCCACCGTTACGCCATCGACATGGTCGATGGTTTCACCAATCGCATAGTCGCCCCAGCGATGCGGTTCGCCAGCCTGTGTGAAATCATATTTGGAGAAATCCAGGCCCTGCGGCACTGCCAGATCGCCAGCATCCAGTGCCTGTTTAAGCGTGGGCACCACCGTCTCGGGCGCAGGTGCATCAAGGTTGGCTTTGCGCACCATCACCCAGCGCACATATTCGATAACCACCTCATCGCGCTGGTTCAGGCCGCGGGTGCGGACCCAGACCACGCCAGTCTTGCCGTTTGAATTCTGCTTGAGGCCGATCACCTGAGATTCCGACCGCAAGGTGTCGCCGGGATAGACCGGTTGCAGCCAGCGCCCCTCGGCATAGCCCAGATTGGCAACCGCGTTCAGTGAGATATCGGGGACCGTTTTGCCAAACACCACATGAAACGCCGCCAGATCATCCAGCGGGCTTTTCGGCAGGCCGCAGTTCCGGGCGAACTCGTCCGAGGAATACAGCGCATGGCGTGCGGGATAGAGCGCATGATACAGCGCGCGTTCCCCATCCGTCACCGTGCGGGGGACCGCGTGATGCAGGACCTGCCCGACGGAATAATCCTCAAAAAAGTTACCCGGATTGGTTTTGACCATTATTGCTGTCCCAATTTCATGTCGGGGGAATAGTCAGCCTCAACCTCTTTGGTTACGGCCTGCGCACAACGCATAACGTTGTTGGCTGCGTCAAAAGCGTAGGACGGATCGCCATACAGCTCCCACCCTTTGGCCAATGCGTCCGAGACCTTGTGGCAAAAGGCGGATGTGTCTTCCTCGGTCAGGATACGGTAGAGTTTTGCCATTTCGCGTTCCTCAAGATCCGAACGGAGACGGGCCGACCAACCCGTGAATATAGCCAATCACGCCCAGCAGCACGATTGACGCCACAAAGAACATCGCGTCCTTGCCATAGGTTCCGGGTTCCGCGGGTGTCCAGTCGGGTTCGGATTTGTTGATCACGATGACCTCGACAACCGCCCAGGCCAGCAGGCCGCCGAACAGGATGATCGAGGCCAGGTCGCCATTCACCAGCAGATGCGCAAACGCCCACAGCTTGAACCCGCCCAGCATCGGATGGCGCAGCTTGTTCAACAGCCGACCTTTTGTGCCAGCCGGGCTCATCAGGAAGATGGCGATCAGGACCAGAAGGTTGTTGACGTGAATCAGAAAGGTCGGCGGCGCCCAGACATAGATGAAATCGGTCATGCGATAGCCGAAGATCATCAATAGAATTGCCGCAACCAGCGCCAGCGCCACCGCGCCCTTGCCGCCGTCGCCCATCGCCGCGCGCTGCGCTGGCATCAGACGTTTGAACAGATGGGCGGCCGCCCACAGCGCCACCCCTAGGATCAGAAGAACAAAGCCCATGCTGGCCTACCCCGCTTGCAATGCTGAAATTGCTTCGGCTTTTGCCAGAGTTTCCCGGGCAGATGCAACGTGCAGGTTTTCCACAATCTTGCCATCGACCACGGCAACGCCCTGCCCCTGCGCTTCGGTTTCTTCAAAGGCGGCGATCTGACGGCGCGCCAGATCAATCTCGATCTCGGACGGAGCAAAGGCCGCATTGGCAATTTCGACTTGCGCCGGATGGATCAGCGTTTTGCCGTCAAAGCCCATATCCCGGCCCTGCGCACATTCGGCGGACAGACCATCCGTATCTTTGAAAGCGTTATAAACCCCATCCACGATGATCAGCCCTTCGGCCTTTGCGGCCAGCAGGCACAGACCCAGAGAGGTCATCATCGGCAGGCGATCCGGGCGAAAGCGGGTCTGAAGCTCTTTAGCCAGATCATTGGTGCCCATCACAAACCCTGCCATCTGCGGGTGGGCAGCAATTTCAGCCGCATTTAACATCCCGCGCGAGGTTTCCATCATGGCCCAGATCGGCAAATCTCCGGTAATCGCGGCCAACGCATCGACATCAGCGGCCGAGTTTACCTTGGGCAGAAGCACCGCATCAGCGCCCATCTCGCGCACCGCCTCGGCATCGGCGCGGCCCCATGCGGTGTCCAGACCGTTGATCCGGACAATTTTGAACCGCGAGCCGTACCCGCCCGCGGCCAAAGCCGCTTTCAGCGTTCCGCGCGCGTTGTCCTTTTCCTCCGCTGCAACCGCATCCTCAAGGTCAAAGATGATCGCATCCACCGGCAAGTTTCGCGCCTTGTCCAGCGCCCGGTCGCGCGAGCCGGGGATATACAGAACAGAACGAAAGGGGCGCTGACGGTGGTCCATTGGCTTCTCCGCAGGAAATAAAGTTGCGCAGAATGGGGCATTTTTTGCCGGAAAGTTCAAGAGCAAATTTGCCGCATTGCAGCATAGCGCGCGCAACGCCCTGCCCCTTAACCGAATCTCGGGCACCAGCAGGCAGGCTTTGCGTCAGAGGGAATGGAAAGGATCACCCATGAGGAAGACGATTTTAAAGATGACAATCGGGCTGGGCATCATGGTTCTGGCCGCGCAGCAGGTCAACGCCCGAACCTGCGCACCGCGTCAGGACATCATCGATCGATTGGCCGAGACCTATGGCGAAACGCGTCGTGGCCTTGGCATTGCCCGACAGGGTGCGGTGATGGAGATCTTTGCCTCGGATCAAAGCGGCAGCTGGACCATCACCGTAACGCTGCCCGACGGGATGACTTGTCTGGTGGCCACCGGTCAGGCCTTTGAGGCATTGGCCGAGGCGCTGCCCCCCAATACCTAAGTCAGCGCATCCCAGATCAGTTTGCTGCCAGTCAGAGTCAGCAAGACATAGGCGATGCCAAAAAACAGGCGCTCGGACAGCATGAAATGCGCCCGAACGCCCAGCCAGGCCCCCAGAACCGCGAAAGGGGCCAGCAACAGGTCCGCCAGCGCCGTGTGCCATGTAAACAGGCCCAGATAGGCATAGGGGACAAACTTGGCGAAGTTGATCACCCAGAACACCAAGACAGTTGTGGCCTGAAACTCGGTTTTCGGCAGGCGCTGCGACAACAGATAAACGGCGGCCGGCGGGCCGCCCGCGTGGCTAACGAAGCTGGTGAACCCCGCGACCAGCCCGGCAAACAACCCGGCGGACGGGGGCAGCCGATTGGCGAATCCGCGAATCCAGCCCTTTGACCGGGCGGAGTGCCAGATTACGAAGCCGACGGATATGCAGCCGATCAGCAGCCGCAACAGGTCGTCATTGGTCACTCGATAGAGCCACGCGCCCAATGCAACGCCGGGCACCGCGCCCAGCATCAGCAGGCGCGAATCCGGCCAGCTCCACCGTTTCCAATAGGGTTTCAGAGTGGCCACATCAATCACCATCAGGATCGGCAACATCAACGCCAAGGCCTGCCCCGGTGTCAGGATCAATGCCAGAATCGATGACGACGCAAAGGCCACGCCCGAGCCGAACCCGCCCTTGGAAATCCCCGCAAAGATCACCGCGGGGATCGCCACAGCAAAAAACATCAGGTTCAGTTCGAACATGCGGCATCCCTTAAATACGCGTGTCTCGCAGGCGGTTTAGCGCAATCGGCTGGGGCCGCGCAAACGGTATGCGGTTGTATGCCACGTCGCGTGAGACTTGCACAGCGACGCTTTTGCGACTAGCACATCCGCGATTTCAAAACCCATCGGAGATATTCCAAATGGCCAGACCCAAGATCGCGCTGATCGGCGCAGGTCAGATCGGCGGCACGCTCGCCCACCTCGCAGCAATGAAAGAACTGGGCGACGTTGTCCTGTTTGACATCGCCGAAGGCACCCCCGAAGGCAAGGCCCTGGACATCGCGGAATCCGGCCCCTCGGAAGGGTTTGACGCCAAGCTGAAGGGTACCCAGTCTTATGCGGATATCGCAGGCGCGGACGTCTGCATCGTCACCGCTGGTGTCCCCCGCAAACCGGGCATGAGCCGCGACGACCTGCTGGGCATCAACCTGAAGGTCATGAAGTCGGTCGGCGAAGGCATCGCCGCGAATGCTCCGGATGCATTCGTCATCTGCATCACCAACCCGCTGGACGCGATGGTCTGGGCCCTGCGTGAATTCTCGGGCCTGCCGCATAACAAGGTCTGCGGCATGGCGGGCGTTCTGGACTCGGGCCGGTTCGCACATTTCCTGTCGGAAGAATTCGACGTCTCGATGCGCGACGTCACCGCCTTTGTTCTGGGCGGCCACGGCGACACCATGGTGCCGTCGGTGCGTTATTCGACCGTTGCCGGTATCCCGCTGCCCGATCTGGTTGAGATGGGCTGGACCACGCAGGACAAACTGGACGCCATCGTGCAGCGCACCCGTGACGGCGGAGCTGAGATTGTCGGCTTGCTGAAAACCGGCTCGGCTTTCTATGCGCCTGCCACCTCGGCGATCGAAATGGCCGAAGCCTACCTGAAAGACCAGAAACGCGTCCTGCCCTGTGCGGCTTATTGCGATGGTGAGCTGGGTGTTGAAGGCATGTATGTCGGTGTGCCCACCGTGATCGGCGCTGGCGGCATCGAGCGCATCGTCAACATCAAGCTCAACGAAGAAGAGCAAGCTGGTTTCGACAACTCGGTCAACGCTGTGAAAGGCCTGATCGAAGCCTGCAAGGGCATCGACAGCTCGCTGGCATAAGGTCTGGAATTCCAGACCAAAGGGTTGAATGCGCGTCTTCGGGCGCGCATTTTTGTTCAATGTTTGAGTTCTTTAGATCTACGATATTTCTGCTTGCAATACCTGTTCTTTGTGTGGGTTTGATTGGCACAACCCAATCCATGAACACGCTCAAATGGGCACGTTCAGTCCTGAAAGGCTATCTCATACTTTGCGTTCCCGTCGGAATATTGGGAACTATCTTCATGATGTTCGCGATCGTGACGGCCTTGCAGGTCAGCTTAGGTTGGGTCGAGCTATTGCCTATGGCCTTGGAGACAACTGGTCCTATCTTTCTGGCCAGCGCAATAACGCTAGTAATTTGGATAGTGCAGAATCGAAACTGGCCTTGACCTGCTCAATGGACTCACTCTGCATGTTTTTGTGATCACACCCAAAAATACTGTGATCACAAACATTGAAAATCTTCACCAAATTCCCGTGATACGTCAAAAAACTCTTTAAACTTGACCCTTAGACACCCCTATAACGGTTAATCGTAGTCAGACGGGACATATTTCGATGAACATTCACGAATACCAGGCCAAGGCGCTTCTTCGCAGCTATGGCGCTCCGGTCTCCGACGGTCGCGCGGTTCTGCGCGCCGAGGAAGCCAAAACCGCAGCCGGTGAACTGGACGGGCCCCTTTGGGTCGTCAAGGCGCAGATCCACGCGGGGGGGCGCGGTAAGGGCTCGTTCAAAGAGGCCGATGCCGGTGAAAAAGGCGGCGTCCGTCTGACCAAATCGGTGGAAGAAGCCGCCGAAGAAGCCAAAAAGATGCTGGGCCGCACGCTGGTCACGCATCAGACCGGCCCGGCCGGCAAACAGGTCAACCGCATCTATATCGAAGCCGGGTCCGGCATCGAACGTGAACTGTACCTGGCCCTGCTGGTGGATCGCCAGACCAGCCGGATTTCCTTTGTCTGCTCGACCGAAGGCGGCATGGACATCGAAGAGGTGGCGGCAGCGACGCCCGAGAAAATCCTATCCTTCTCGGTCGACCCTGCCACCGGCTATCAGGCCTATCACGGCCGCCGCATCGCCTTTTCGCTGGGTCTGGAAGGCGCGCAGGTCAAGCAATGCGTTAAGCTGATGAACCAGCTCTACAACGCCTTCGTCGAGAAGGACATGGAGATGCTGGAGATCAACCCGCTGATCATCTCGGACAAGGGCGACCTGAAAGTGCTGGACGCCAAGGTCGGATTTGACGGCAACGCGGTCTACCGCCACCCCGACATCGCCGAACTGCGCGACACGACCGAGGAAGACCCCAAGGAACTCGAAGCCTCCAAATACGACCTGAACTATATCGCGCTGGATGGCGAAATCGGCTGCATGGTCAACGGTGCCGGTCTGGCGATGGCAACGATGGACATCATCAAACTCTATGGGGCCGAGCCTGCCAACTTCCTCGACGTGGGCGGCGGTGCCACCAAAGAGAAAGTGACCGAGGCGTTCAAGATCATCACCTCTGACCCGCAGGTCAAAGGCATTCTGGTCAACATCTTCGGCGGCATCATGCGCTGTGATGTCATCGCTGAGGGCGTGGTCGCGGCGGTAAAAGAGGTCGGCCTGCAGGTTCCGCTGGTCGTGCGTCTGGAAGGCACGAACGTCGAGAAAGGCAAAGAGATCATCAACACCTCTGGCCTGGACGTGATCGCGGCGGACAACCTGAAAGACGGTGCCGAGAAGATCGTGAAGGCCGTCAAAGGCTGAGTGTCATCCCGTAGGGTGGGCTTCAGCCCACCTTTCCCCAGATTTTGGCGGGCTGAAGCCCGCCCTGCAAAGGAGAACGCCAGATGGCAGTCCTCATCGACGAAAATACCAAAGTGATCTGTCAGGGCTTTACCGGCTCGCAGGGCACATTCCACAGCGAACAAGCCATCGCCTATGGCACCAAGATGGTCGGCGGCGTGACCCCCGGCAAAGGCGGTCAGACGCATCTTGATCTGCCCGTGTTCAACTCGGTCCACGAGGCCAAGCATGTGACCGAGGCCAATGCCAGCGTGATCTATGTGCCGCCGCCCTTCGCGGCTGACTCGATCCTCGAGGCGATTGATGCCGAGATGGAGGTGATCGTCTGCATCACCGAAGGCATTCCGGTTCTGGACATGATGAAGGTGAAGCGCGCGCTGGAAGGCTCAAGCTCGCGCCTGATCGGCCCGAACTGCCCCGGTGTGATTACGCCTGACGCCTGCAAGATCGGCATCATGCCCGGTCACATCCACAAGCGCGGCTCGGTCGGTGTTGTGTCGCGTTCCGGCACGCTGACCTATGAGGCGGTCAAGCAGACCACTGATGTGGGTCTGGGCCAGTCCACCTGTGTGGGCATCGGCGGCGACCCGATCAAGGGCACCGAGCATATCGACGTGCTGGAATGGTTCCTGGCGGATGACGAAACCGAGTCAATCATCATGATCGGTGAGATCGGTGGCTCGGCCGAGGAAGAAGCCGCGCAGTTCCTGGCCGATGAGGCCAAGAAGGGTCGCAAAAAGCCGACCGCCGGTTTCATCGCAGGCCGCACAGCCCCTCCGGGCCGCCGCATGGGCCACGCGGGCGCGATTGTCGCCGGTGGCAAGGGCGGTGCGGAGGACAAGATCGAAGCCATGCGCAGCGCCGGTATCGTCGTGGCCGAAAGCCCGGCGCAGCTGGGTGAGGCAGTGCTGGAAGCGATTGGATGATAGCTGACCGACTCTCCAAAGGCGCTGAGGGCAGCGCCCGACCTTGGGTGGGTGCTGCAAGCGCCCTCCCGGGGGGAGGGTCGGGCGCTGCCCGGCGTTGCCGCCGGGCGGGTGCATTATTCGCCGCCCTGAGCGTTCTGTGCAGCCCCGTATATGCATCCCCTGAAACGGAAACCGTCCGCGAGGTATTGAGTCTGTGTTCTGACCTCGGAAACGACGTAGCGGCGGTTGATGACGAGTTAAAAAATCTCGGCTGGCAGGCCGCCGACACGCCGCAAACGAGTTTGAACGTGCTGTTCTGGTCATTGTTTGCGCGGGACTTCGCGGTCTTTGGCGACGAAGCCCTCGAACTGATGGCAAATAGCGATGATTTTGGCACGCAGCTTGGGTATTTGATTGTCAATGCTGACTTCATGGCCGCCTCAATTCTGGGCAACTCTGCGCTACCTCCGAACCAGCCCGCATATAGCAAAGGCGATTACCGACTGGCGGTTCTCGGCGTAAGCCTGGGTAAAGGATATTGCGTCATTGCGGGACCTAGCACCATCCTTGACGCCGTAACACAGTTCGACAGTTTTGCGGAGAAGTGGCCCGAGGACATGCCAAAAAGCAACCGGGACGGCGTGACAGCCTTGTTTGGAACGGCGAACAACGCAAAGATCTTTGCCGCCAATCTGGACGAACCGACACTCAGAACGCTGTATTCGTCGACGACAATCGATCTCCCCGAATCCAGAAGAAAATTCGATCCGCAAATCTTCGATGCTCTGCCACCGGCAGTCATCAGCATCTCTCCCACTAAGCATCAGTGAAGTAACCCCATGACCTTCTCTGACGCCATCCGCACCTGTTTCGCCAAGTTCTTCACCTTCTCAGGGAGAGCCTCGCGGCCTGAATACTGGTTCTTTTTCCTCTTCATTGTGATCTGGAGCATGATCGCAGGCTTCATTGATCTGAAGTTTTTCACTCAGGTCGCGGTGTCCGAGACCGAGACCTCGAAATCCGTCTCCGCCACATCCTCGGGGCCGGTGCAGTCCATCGTGGCGCTGATCGTCTTCTTCCCGCATCTGGCTGTGGCGTTCCGGCGGATGCATGATACCGGGCGCAGCGGGCTTTATGCACTGCTGCCGATCCTGCTGATCCTCGGCGCGTTTGCGGTGCTGGTCTTTGGCATTGGTATCGCCTCAAGCTTTCAGCATGGCGGTACGATGGATATCCTGTTCACCCGCGCCACATTGCTCATCGTCATTCCGACACTTCTGATCCTGTTTGTGTCGCCCCTCCTGGTTCTGTGGTGGCTGACCCGCCCCAGCGAGCCCGGCAACAACCAATACGGTCCCAACCCAACAGAGGTAATCCCATGACCGAACACTCGCCCAACGACCAGTTTCATGCCTCTAGCTTCATGCAAGGGCACAATGCCGAATATCTGGAGCAGTTATACGCCCAGTACACCAAGAACCCAGGCGCGGTGGATGCGGCCTGGGCCGAGTTTTTCAAGGCCATGGGCGATGCCACGCCGGATGTGCAGCGCGAGGCCGAGGGGCCTTCGTGGGCGCGCACCGATTGGCCTCCGATGCCCAGCGATGATCTGACCGGCGCGCTGACGGGTGAGTGGGCCGAGATCGACGCCAAGGCGGCGGGCAAGAAGATCAAGGACAAGGCTGCAGACAAGGGCGTTGAGGTCAGCGAAGACCAGATCAAGCGCGCGGTGCTGGACAGCCTGCGGGCGCTGATGCTGATCCGGGCTTACCGCATCCGGGGTCATCTGGCCGCCGATCTGGACCCGCTGGGGATGCGCGCCGCCAGCACGCATCCTGAGCTGGACCCCAAGACTTATGGCTTCACCGATGCCGACATGGATCGCCCGATCTTTATCGACAACGTGCTGGGCTTGCAGATGGCCTCCATGCGCCAGATCGTCGAGATCGTGAAGCGGACCTATTGCGGCACGTTCGCGCTGCAATACATGCATATCTCGAACCCCGAAGAGGCCGCGTGGCTGAAGGAACGGATCGAGGGTTTTGGCAAGGAAATCCAGTTCACCAAGGAAGGCCGCAAGGCGATCCTGAACAAGATGGTCGAGGCCGAGGGCTTTGAGAAATTCCTGCACGTCAAATACATGGGCACCAAGCGGTTCGGTCTGGACGGTGGCGAAGCGCTGATCCCCGCTATGGAACAGATCATCAAGCGCGGCGGCGCCTTGGGCCTGAGCGACATCGTGATCGGGATGCCGCACCGTGGCCGTCTGAACATTCTGGCCAACGTGATGGGCAAGCCCTATCGCGCGATCTTCAACGAGTTTCAGGGGGGCAGCTTCAAACCTGAGGATGTGGATGGCTCAGGCGATGTAAAATATCACCTTGGTGCCTCCAGCGACCGCGAGTTTGACGGCAACAGCGTGCACCTGTCGCTGACCGCCAACCCCAGCCACCTTGAGGCGGTAAACCCCGTGGTGCTGGGTAAAGTGCGTGCCAAGCAGGACCAGCTGAAGGACACAGACCGGACCAAGGTCATGGCGATCCTGCTGCATGGTGATGCGGCCTTTGCCGGTCAGGGCGTGGTGGCCGAGGGCTTTGGCCTGTCCGGCCTGCGCGGACACAAGACCGGCGGGACGATGCATATCGTGGTGAACAACCAGATCGGTTTTACTACAGCGCCACATTTCAGCCGCTCCAGCCCGTATCCCACGGATATCGCCTTGATGGTCGAAGCGCCGATTTTCCACGTCAATGGCGACGACCCCGAGGCGGTAGTGCATGCCGCCAAGGTGGCGACCGAGTTCCGCCAGAAGTTCCACAAGGATGTGGTGCTGGATATCTTCTGCTATCGCCGGTTTGGGCACAACGAGGGCGACGAGCCCATGTTCACCAACCCGATCATGTACAAGAAGATCAAGACGCATAAGACCACTCTGAGCCTTTACACCGAGCGGCTGGTCAAAGATGGCCTGATCCCCGAGGGCGAGATCGAGGATATGAAAGCCGCCTTTCAGGCGCATCTGAACGACGAGTTCGAAACGGGTAAGGACTACAAACCCAACAAGGCCGACTGGCTGGATGGTCGCTGGTCACATCTGGACAAAAACAAAGAAGAATATGTACGCGGCGATACCGCGATCACGCCGGACACTCTGGCCGAGATCGGCACCGCGCTGACCCGGGCGCCGGATGACTTTGCGCTGCACAAGACGGTGGGTCGCCTGCTGGATCACAAGAAGCAGATGTTCGAGACCGGTAACGGCTTTGACTGGGCGACCGGTGAGGCGCTGGCATTCGGCTCGCTGCTGACCGAAGGATATCCGGTCCGGTTGGCCGGTCAGGACGCCACGCGCGGCACCTTCAGCCAGCGCCATTCGGGCTTTGTGCATCAGGAGACCGAGGAACGGTATTATCCGCTGAACAATATCCGCAAGGGGCAGTCGCAGTACGAGGTGATCGACTCGATGCTGTCCGAATATGCGGTTCTGGGGTTCGAATATGGCTATTCGCTGGCTGAACCAAATTCGCTGGTTCTGTGGGAAGCGCAATTCGGCGATTTCGCCAATGGCGCACAGATCATGTTCGACCAGTTCATCAGCTCGGGTGAATCGAAGTGGCTGCGGATGTCCGGTCTGGTCACGCTGCTGCCGCACGGGTTCGAGGGGCAAGGCCCCGAGCACTCGTCCGCGCGGCTGGAGCGGTTCCTACAGATGTGCGGTCAGGACAACTGGATCGTGGCGAACTGCACGACGCCTGCGAACTATTTCCACATCCTGCGCCGTCAGCTGCACCGCACCTTCCGCAAGCCGCTGATTCTGGTGACGCCGAAATCGCTGCTGCGGCACAAGCTGGCGGTCAGCACCGCCGACCAGTTCACCACCGGGTCCAGCTTTCACCGGGTTCTGTGGGATGACGCGCAGCATGGCAATTCGGACACCAAGCTGGTGGCGGATGACAAGATCAAGCGGGTCGTCATGTGTTCGGGCAAGGTCTATTTCGACCTGCTGGAAGAACGCGACGCGCGCGGCATCGACGATGTCTATCTGCTGCGGATCGAGCAATATTACCCCTTCCCCGCCCATTCGCTGATCAACGAGCTTGAGCGGTTCAAGGGGGCCGAGATGGTCTGGTGCCAGGAAGAACCCAAGAACCAGGGGGCCTGGAGCTTTATCGAGCCCAATATCGAATGGGTCCTGACCCGCATCGGCGCAAAGCACAAGCGTCCGGTTTATGCTGGTCGCGCCACCTCGGCCTCGCCCGCGACGGGTCTGGCCAGCCAACACAAATTCCAACAAGAAGCGCTGGTGAACGAAGCGCTGAGCCTCAAAGGAAAGTAAACGATGACGATTGAAGTTCGTGTTCCCACGCTTGGCGAATCTGTCACCGAAGCCACGGTTGCGACATGGTTCAAGAAACCCGGTGACGCCGTGGCCGTGGATGAAATGCTGTGTGAGCTTGAGACCGACAAGGTCACGGTCGAAGTGCCCTCGCCCGCCGCGGGTGTGATGGGTGAGATCGTTGCTGCCGAAGGTGAGACAGTGGGCGTTGATGCCCTGCTGGCCACGATTGCGGCGGGTGAAGGCGCAGCGCCTGCCCCGGCGGCGGCCCCGGCCCCCGCTGCAGCAGCCCCCGCAGCGTCGAGCGGCAGCGTCGACGTGATGGTGCCCACGCTGGGTGAATCCGTGACCGAGGCGACAGTTTCGACATGGTTCAAGCAGGTCGGCGACGCCGTGGCACAGGATGAGATGCTGTGTGAGCTGGAGACCGACAAGGTCTCGGTCGAGGTTCCGGCCCCAGCTGCAGGTGTTCTGGCCGAAATCGTAGCGCCCGAGGGCGCGACCGTGGATGCAAGCGCCAAGCTGGCGGTGATCTCGGGCGCGGTGGCGGGTGCTGCTGCGGCTCCGGCGGCGGCTGCCCCGGCGACCGGCGGAAGCGATGTTGGCGGCAAAGATGTGGCCAATGCTCCATCGGCCGAGAAAGCCATGGCCGAGGCCGGCCTGTCCGCCGATCAGGTCACCGGAACGGGTCGCGATGGCCGCATCATGAAAGAGGACGTGGCGAAAGCCGTTGCTGCGGCTACGGCCCCAGCGCCTGCGGCGGCTGTGCCCGCCCCCGCTGCCCAAGCCCCGCGCGCGCCTGTCGCTGCCGATGATGCCGCCCGCGAGGAACGTGTGCGCATGACCCGTCTGCGCCAGACCATCGCCAAGCGCCTGAAGGACGCGCAAAACACCGCCGCGATCCTGACCACCTATAACGAGGTGGACATGACCGAGGTGATGGCCCTGCGTAACCAGTACAAGGACCAGTTCGAGAAGAAGCATGGCGTGCGTCTGGGCTTTATGTCCTTCTTCACCAAGGCCTGCTGCCACGCGCTGAAAGAAGTGCCCGAGGTGAATGCCGAGATCGACGGTACCGACATCGTCTACAAGAACTTTGTGCATATGGGCGTGGCCGCCGGTACGCCTCAGGGTCTGGTGGTTCCGGTCA
The DNA here is from genome assembly GCF_056540905.1 of Ruegeria sp. AL1. NCBI lineage: Bacteria > Pseudomonadati > Pseudomonadota > Alphaproteobacteria > Rhodobacterales > Roseobacteraceae > Ruegeria > Ruegeria sp. AL1. The sequence goes on along the minus strand of NZ_JBQFXP010000005.1, from coordinate 140,517 downwards.
TTCGCGACGCGGATTCGATGTCCTTCGCCGCGATCGAGAAAGCCATCGCCGAAAAGGGCAAGCGCGCCCGCGACGGCAAGCTGTCCATGGCCGAGATGCAGGGCGGTACCTTCACTATCTCGAACGGCGGTGTCTACGGCTCGCTGATGTCTTCGCCCATTCTGAACCCGCCGCAATCGGGCATTCTGGGCATGCACAAGATCCAAGACCGCCCGATGGTCATCAATGGCGAGATCAAGATCCGTCCGATGATGTATCTGGCGCTGTCCTATGATCACCGGATCGTTGATGGCAAAGGCGCGGTGACCTTCCTTGTGCGCGTGAAAGAGGCGCTGGAAGATCCGCGCCGCCTGTTGATGGATCTGTAACCATGGCAACGCATGTACTCTGGCAGGCCGATGTGGCCGATTTCAGCGCCTGGCTGAAAGTGTTCCGCGAAGACCGCAAGATGCGCGAGGCCTCGGGTATCCGTGACCTGCATGTCTGGAAGGACCCCGACCAGCGCGACCATGCGGTGGCGATGTTCGAGGTCGCAGACCTTGAACGGGCGCGCAGGTTCTTCGACTCGGAAGAGCTTGCCATGCACCACGAACGTGGCGGCGTGGCCCATATTCAGGTCAAACTGCTGGAACCGGTTTGATCCACTCAGGAACCTGTGTGCAGGGTCACCCCTGCACACGCCCCAGCACTTACGCGTGAACCCCGCCTGCCCATACGCCTTGCAGATGTTAGTCCCCAACCAGGACACTCATTGAAAAAGGAAATGTGATCATGTCTTCGGAACTTTCCATTCTGGCGCTTTATGGCTTGGTCGTTGTGGTGGTCATCCTGCTGAACATCCTGACCGCGATGTCTCAGGTCGGGCTGATGACGCTGGGCGGCGCACGGGATGACATGCCGCCGCTGACCGGCGTTGCCGCGCGGGTCGAACGCACGCTGACCAATTCGGTCGTAGCCATGGCACTGTTTGCGCCTGCGGTCCTGATCCTTGCTGCCAAGGATGCTTTTACGGGCGGCACCCTGTTTGCAGCCCAGCTTTTTCTCATTGCGCGGATCGCGTTTGTGCCGATCTACGCCTTCGCAATTCCCGTTCCGTTCCTGCGCACGACCGTTTGGCTGATTGGGTTTCTTGCGACGGTTTATCTTTATCTGTTAGCTCTATAAAGCACGAATGCCGCCCAACGATGCGGCCAAGACACATCAAGGAGTGCCCCAATGTCCAGCTATGACGTCATCGTAATCGGAGCCGGCCCCGGCGGCTATGTCTGCGCCATCCGCTGCGCCCAGCTGGGGCTGAAAACAGCCGTTGTCGAGGGGCGTGAGACGCTGGGCGGCACCTGCCTGAACGTCGGCTGCATCCCGTCCAAGGCGCTGTTGCATGCCAGCCACCAGTTGCATGAGGCCGAGCATAACTTTGCCAAGATGGGCCTGAAGGGTAAATCTCCGTCGGTCGATTGGAAGCAGATGCAGGCCTATAAGGACGAGGTGATCGAGGGCAACACCAAAGGCATCGAATTCCTGTTCAAGAAGAACAAGATCGACTGGCTGAAAGGCTGGGGATCGATCCCCGCCGCCGGGCAAGTCAAGGTAGGTGATGAGGTGCACGAGGCCAAGAACATTATCATCGCCTCGGGCTCTGAACCGTCGGCGCTGCCCGGTGTGACCGTGGACGAAAAGGTGGTTGTGACCTCGACCGGGGCACTGTCTCTGGGCAAGATCCCGAAGAAGATGGTGGTGATTGGTGCGGGTGTGATCGGGCTGGAGCTGGGCTCGGTCTACAGCCGTCTTGGAGCCGAGGTGACGGTGATCGAATTCCTCAAGGAAATCACGCCGGGCATGGACCCCGAAGTTCAGAAGACCTTCCAGCGTATCCTCAAGAAACAGGGTTTGAAATTCGTCATGGGCGCGGCGGTGCAAAAGACCGAAGCGACCAAGACCAAGGCCAAAGTGACCTACAAGCTGCTGAAAGATGACAGCGAGCACGTGATTGACGCCGACACTGTTCTGGTTGCCACAGGGCGCAAACCCTATTCGGAAGGTTTGGGGCTGGATGCCCTGGGCGTTGAGATGACGCCGCGCGGCCAGATCAGGGTGGGTGCGGATTGGCAGACCAACGTACCGGGCATCTACGCGATTGGAGACGTGACCGAAGGCCCGATGCTGGCCCATAAAGCCGAAGACGAGGGCATGGCCGCTGCGGAACAGGTTGCAGGCAAGCACGGCCACGTGAACTATGGCGTCATTCCGGGTGTCATCTACACCTGGCCCGAGGTCGCCAATGTGGGTGAAACCGAGGCGACGCTGAAAGAACAGGGCCGTGCCTACAAGGTCGGCAAGTTCATGTTCATGGGCAACGGCCGCGCCAAGGCGAATTTCGCCGCCGACGGGTTTGTCAAAATCCTTGCCGACAAGGACACCGACCGCATTCTGGGCGCACACATCATCGGCCCCGCAGCCGGAGATCTGATCCACGAGATCTGCGTGGCGATGGAATTCGGTGCCTCCGCCGAGGATCTGGCCCTGACCTGCCACGCGCATCCGACTTATTCGGAAGCCGTGCGCGAGGCGGCGCTGGCCTGTGGAGATGGTCCGATCCACTCCTGAAGGGTGCGCAACGTCAAACACTCCGATGCGAGGCTCTGCCTCGCGCTCCGGGATATTTAGAGCCAGATGAAGAATGAATCCCCAGTTCATCTGGCTTTAAATATCCCGGGGGAGTCGCGGCTTGCCGCGGCGGGGGCAGAGCCCCCTTTGCCTACCACATTGTCTTGGCCGCGCGCGCTCCCCATTCCTGGTCATAGCGAGCGCCGCCTTCATCTCCGGCGGTCATTTCGGCGAGAATCTCTCCTGCGGTTGGCAGTCTCTCAGTTTCATGACCGCCGTCAGCCCATATTTGCGCCCGCATCAGCGCGCGAGCACACTGGGTGTAAACCTCACCGATCTCGATGACAATCACCGTTGCGGGCCGTTTTCCGTGTTTCTTAAAACGGTCGCGTAGCACTTCATCTGCGGTCAGACGCGCCGAGCCGTTAACGCGAACCACAGTGTTCGAGTCGGGCACCATGAACATCAACGCCACGCGTCGGTCACGCACGATATTGCGCAGGCTGTCCAAACGGTTGTTGCCGCGCCAATCTGGTAGGGCCAGCGTGCCTGGATCCAGTTCCAGCACCACCGGACCATCATCGCCGCGTGGGCTGCCGTCGACGCCTTCGGGACCCACGGTGCTGAGGATGCAGAGACGCGAGGCCATGATCCATTTGCGGTAGAGTGGGGTCAGTTGTCGTGCCACCTTGCGCAGCGAGGGTGCGCCGGGCGTTCCATAAAGCCCCTCAAGTGTCGCTATGTCTTCAATGTACTGCATCCGGATCAAATCCCGCTTCTCTCATCAACGCATCTGAACCAGTCTCAATGACGTCCTCAAGCCGCTCCAGAAAGGCGTCTCGGCCAACGCCGGGTTCGATCGGGTCGAGGAAATCGACGATTGCTGTGCCGGGTTTGCGCAGGATACCGGTTCTGGGCCAGAATACGCCCGCGTTTGTGGCAACCGGCACGCAGGGGTACCCAAGGCCCTGGTACAAGACCGCAGTTCCCACCTTGTAAGGTTTCGGAACCCCGGGCGCGACGCGGGTCCCTTGGGGGTAAATCACCAGCTGACCGGGGTCGCTGAACTCTTTGGCGACATCCTTGACCATCTTGGCCACCGCCACCCCCTTCTTACCACGATCAACCGGAACGCAACCCAAGCGGCGGGCATACATGCCGATGACCGGGGTCCACAGAAGCTCTTTCTTCATGATGAATTTGCCGTGAGGTATGGCACTGAAGATCATGATGATATCAAGAAAAGACTGGTGCTTGGCAGCGATCACCACCTCGCCGGTCGGAGGGGTGCCACGGATTTCGCTCCGAATGCCGACCATCCAGCGCGCCAGCCAAATGGTCGTGCGGGCATAGGTCATACAAGCCCGTGCAGCGCCACGTTTGGCAAACAGCGCGTAAGGCGCAAAGACAATCCCCAGGATCAGCATCCAGGCATAAATCGTGATCATGAAGATCAGTGACCGGACCCATTGCAGCATGAACATCATGAAAGCTCCTTCAATTTGCGCCGTGCCGCTGACCATGTGGCCAGAAAAGCGACCGCCGCGCCTAGGCCGGGGATCAAAACAGGCAGGAGCCATCCGGTGCCCTGAAACCCAAGCCCGGTGAGAAACCCGCCCGCATCCGAGGCCTCGGGCAACAGAAGCACACCGGACATCCCCAGCAACGTGCCCACCGCAGCCCCCAACAGCGCGCGGAATGTAAACCGTCGCACAAAGGCCCCGGCAATGAAACGGTCGCGGGCACCGACCAATCGCAAGACTTCGATGATCTGAGCATTGGCCGCCAGCGAGGCGTTGGCCGCAAGGGTGATCATCGCCGCCGTGGCCCCGCCGATCAGCAGGATCGAGATCCAGCCGAGACGTCGCAGCGACATCGCTGCATCAACCAGAGGTTCGCGCCAGCGGGTATGGTCGTCCAGAACCGCACCGGGCACCTCGGCCCCCAGACGCAGGCGCAAACCGGCGGCGTCCAGACCGGGCGGGCCTTCGATGATCTCGATCAGTTGCGGCACGGGCAGGCTGTCCAGCAGCAGGTCGGGGCCAAACCATGGCGCCAGCAGTGCCGCCTGCTCCTCGTTGGTCAGCGCGCGCGCCGACGCAATGCCGGGCGTTTGTCGCAACACGGTCAGAGCAGCCTCGGTCTGGGCAGCGCGCTGGTCAGCAGGCGCGTTGATCCGCAATGTCGCGGCCCCGGCCAGTTCCGAGGCCCAGCGATCTGCCAGGCGGCCCGAGGCCAGTGACAGGGCCAGCGCAAACACTGCCAAAAAAGCCATCGCGCCCGACACGAACAACGTCAGTTGTGCGGTGAATCCGGTCGGCGGCACCACCCGGTCAGCGCGGGTGTCGCGGCGCAGCAGGTTGCGGATGTCGCCCTTGCTCATAGATCAGCCCCCGCAAGCTGCAACCGGCGCTGCGAAATCCGCAGCACCCGCGCCTGAACCTGACTTTTGGCCGCGCGGATCAGAGAAAGGTCGTGGGTGGCGATCAATACGGTCTTGCCCATCCGGTTCAGCTCGACCAGCAGTTTCAGCAAGCGCTGCGACATCTCCCAATCGACATTGCCTGTTGGTTCGTCAGCAAGAACCACATCGGGCGACAAGATAACGGCACGCGCCAGGGCAGCGCGCTGGCGTTCTCCGCCCGAGAGCTCGGGCGGCGTCGCGTCCAGCCGCGTTCCCAGACCGACCCAATTCAACAGCTCTTTCAGATCACCCGTTTCCCCGCCATTCGACCGACCCGACACCGTCATCGGCAAGGCGACATTCTCAGCCAGAGTCATATGATCCAGAAACCGGCAATCCTGATGGACAACACCGATACGACGCCGCAGCAAGGCCATCTGATCCCGATCAAGACGGGCAATATCTTCGCCGAAAACGGTCAACCTTCCCGAGGTCGGCAACAGCGCGCCATAGCACAGTTTCAGCAATGTGGTCTTGCCTGCGCCTGAAGGACCGGTCAGGAAATGAAAGGACCCGGGTTGCAGCTGCAGCGACACATCGCTCAGCAATTCGCCGCCACCATAGGTGTAGCTGATATTCTCCAGCTCGATCACGCCTGTCCCCAATTCTTCTGCAGCTTGTCTTGCCCGAGCGTGGCCGCGGTTTCAATGCCTCAAGCGGGTCCAATTGGCGACACTTGCCCCATGAAACCGAAAACCCGCTTTGATGTTGGGTCTTAAAGGAATATCATTCCTGAAAAAACGACGATCAGGCCAATTTTCAGGCCAGGAGGCAGTATGCGTTTAACGTGTCCGAATTGCGGTGCCCAATACGAAGTCCCGAACGATGTGATTCCCGCAGGCGGGCGTGACGTGCAATGTTCGAATTGCGAACAAACGTGGTTTCAGGCCAAGGATGCCGAAGCCGTGTTTGAACCGCCTCAACCCGCAGCTGTCGAGCCCCCGCCCCCTGAGCCAGCTGCCGAGACGCCCACACCTGCGCCTGCAGACGAGACGGCGGATAAAGGCAATGTCGATCCGGCCGTTGCCAGCATCCTCAAGGAAGAAGCCGCACGCGAAGCAGATCTGAGGGCAAAGGAAGGCGGCAGTCTGGAAAGCCAACCGGATCTGGCGCTTGACCCGCCAGTTGAACCCAAGGTCGCACCCAAAAGACCCAAAACGAGCGAAACAGCCGCTGATACAGAGCGGCAAGAAGAGCTGCCTGACGTAAATGCGATAAATTCGGGATTGCGCAGCAATGTTGTCGAAGCCGAAGCACCGGTTCAGGCTCCGCGCAAATCCGGCGGCTTTATGCGTGGTTTCGTCCTGATGGTGATTATCGGGGCGGTGTTGTTTCTGGTTTATAGCAACGCGACCCAGATCAGCGAGGCCGTGCCGCAAGCGGAACCTGCGCTGCAATCCTATATCTCACTGGTTGATCAGGCGCGGGTCTGGCTCGAAGCGCAGACCGGCGGCACATCAAACTAACGCCCGGGCTTACCGGATCAGAACCGCTCCAGCAGCCGCTTGAGGTATTCCAGCTCGATCTGAGGGCGATCGGATTCGCCCGTACGGCGGCGGATTTCATCAAGCAACTCGCGGGCCCGACGATACACGTCCTCGCCCTGCAGCAGGTCTTCATCGGTCGAGATCGACCCACCGGAACCGGGATTACGGCCAAGCGGGTCGCGACTATTGGCCTGCATATCGCCTTCCTGCGTGCCCTGGCCGGGTTGGTTCTGCTGATTCTGAGCCATTGCTTCGCCCAATGACCGCATGCCTTCGCGCAGCGCTTCCATGGCTTCGGACTGCCGGTCAATCGCTTCGGCAAGATCATCGCCACGCAAGGCCCCTTCGGCTTCTTCCATTGCACGCCCGGCCCGGTCCAGCGCCTCGCGCGCCGCATCACCCTCGGGTGATCCCGCGCCGGGCAGGTTCTGTTGCTGGCGGCCCAGCTCGTCCCGCAACGCCTGTTGGCGATCCGCCAGAGAGCCTTGGCCCTGCTGACCCTCACCCGCTTGATCCGAACCTTGACCACGACCGCCCTGACCTTCGTGGCTTTCACCACGGCCCTGCCCGCCATTGCGACCTTCGTTGCCCTGGTTTTCACCGGTTTGGGCACCGGGATTGAACTGTTCCTGCAGATCGCGGAAAGCCTGATCGCTGAGGCCTTGCTGTTCGCGCAACGTCTCGGCCAGACCTTCCATGGCCTGCTGGCCTTCGGACTGGCCACCCTGACCCTGCCCTTGCGTGACGCGCATGTTCTCCATCATCTGTTGGAACTCTTCCAGCGCCTGCTGCGCCTCGGCCATACGACCCTGTTCCATCAGTTCCTGAATGCGGTCCATCATGCGTTGCAGATCATCCTGCGTCATCTGCAAGGTTTCGCCATTCTGACCCTGCTGATTTTCACCGCCTTCACCATTCTCCTGCGCCAGACGCTGAAGCTGTCGCATATAATCTTGCGTAGCCTCGCGCAGTTCCTGCATCAGTTCGGCAATTTCCTCGTCACTCGCACCGTTCTGCATCGCCTCGGTCAAACGTTCCTGAGCGCGGCGCATCCGCTCCAACGCATCAGCCAGCGTGCCATCCTCGATCAGAACCGCCAGTTCCCATAGCGATTGCGCGATCTCTTCCTGTTGCTTGGCTTTAAGCCCGTATTCCGTGAAGGTCTCCAACCGCCGCAGAGTCACCCGCAAACGCAGATATGCTGTGTCCGAGCGGAAAAACCCTTCGGGCAGGTGTGATACCGCGCGCAACAATTGCGCCACGCGCTTTGCATTGTCGCGAGACCAGAGCAAATCACGACGTTGTTCGATGATCGCGGCCGCCAGCGGGTCAAAGAACCTGCGCGCCGGCAGGGCTGTCAGATAGGGCTCCGAAAACCCTTCCTGATCTGCGGCATCTGTCGCACTGAGGGTGATTTTGACCGGCAAATGCGCCCAGGGGTGCTGCGAGAAATCTTCGATGAAATCTTCGGTGAAATCCGCCCGATCCCCGGTGATCGGCATCGGCAATTCCACCGAGATGATCTCTCGCGGTTCGGGATCGACCGTCAGACCATAGCGACGTTCAACAGACGCCAGATCCAGCTCGATCACAGCAGTGCCGGATACCACGCCATAGTCATCGCTGGCCGCATAGGGCAGTTTCATCTGCCCACTCGCCTCGGCCTCGGCAACGTCGGCCACGCCAATCACCGGCGCAGTGTCCGCAATGGTGTTTAAGGCCCATTCCCGACCCGAGGGACCCTCGATCTTCAAAGTGCCAGAGCGCGTGACCACAAAATCCTGTTCGATCTCAGTAGAGGCCTCTGTGCCCAGCGGTGTGGTGGTTTCGGTCAGGCTGTGGGCGCCCACCTCGCCGTAGAACCGCAAAGTGATGCGGCTGCCTTGCGGGATGGACAAGGCCGGATCAGACTGATCTGCCAGGTAAAGCGTTGGCAATCCGGTGTATCTGGGCGGTTCGACCCATCCTTCCCAACTGGGTCCCTGCCCCGCCACAGCCGCGCCCGGCGCCATGTCGGCCACAGAGCCAATGCGCCAGAACGAGCCGAACAGCGCCGCAACCACCAGCGCCAGAAGCGCCGCGTAGCGCAAGGCATAGGGATCGCGGGACGCGAGCCTGAGGTCAGGTTTGACAGCCGGGGCCTGCGCCACACGCTGCGCCATCCGGCTTTGATGCGCCTGCCACAAGGCAACCGAATCCGAATCCATCGCCCCGATGGCCTGTTCGTCCATCACCGCCTGAATCGGACGTCCGGGCAGGGTCTCATCCAGCCGCACCAGCGCTTCGGTGCGGGTCGGCAGATGGAATCGCCTGATCCCCAAAACCAGTGTCGCGATCAGCGTCACAGCGGCAACAGCCGCTGCAATCCAGACAGTTTCGACCCGGACAAGATCCTGCAATCCCAGCATCAAGGCGGCCAAAACCGCCATAAAAACCGAAAAGAACGGCCAAAACGCGCGCATAACCTGCTCGGCCAGCATCCCGGCATGGGTCAGCCACAGGGACCGTTTTGGTATCGGCAGCGTCTGGTTGTCGCGCAAGGCGGGCCTCCTGATCCGGCCCGATGCGCCTATCGCGTCAGAGCCACCCCGGTATGGTATCGCGGTTTATGATTTCGTCAAAGCTTGGCCGTTCACGAATTACGGCAAATTGATCCCCGTTCACCAGAACTTCGGGGATCAGGGGACGGGTGTTATATTCGCTGGACATCACCGCACCGTAGGCTCCGGCGCTGCGAAACGCGATCAGATCGCCCGATTTCAACGGCGGCATGTTGCGCTGTTTGGCAAATGTGTCACCGGATTCGCAGACCGGACCGACAATGTCATAGGGCCGCTGTTCAACCCCTGCAGCGGGTTCTCGCACCGCGACGATATCATGGTGCGCCTCATACATCGCTGGACGGATCAGATCATTCATCGCGCCATCAAGGATCAGGAAATCGCGTCCTTCGCCGGATTTGACATAGATGACCTTGCTGATCATCAGCCCGGCATTCCCGGCGATCAAACGGCCGGGCTCGATTTCGATCTCACACCCCAGATGACCCAGTGTTTTCTTGATCATCGCACCGTATTCGACCGGCAAGGGCGGCGCATCATTCGACCGCGTATACGGAATGCCAAGACCGCCGCCCAGATCGAGACGGCGAATGTTGTGGCCCTCGGCGCGCAGGCGCTCTGTCAGGTCGGCGACCTTGTGATAGGCCAGTTCGAACGGTTCCAGCTCGGTCAGCTGCGAGCCGATATGCACGTCGATCCCGATCACTTCTAAACCCGGCAGGCTGGCGGCCAGCGCATAGACCTCGGAGGCGCGCGAGATCGGAATGCCGAATTTGTTCTCGGACTTGCCGGTGGCGATCTTGGCGTGGGTCTTGGCGTCCACATCCGGGTTCACCCGCACGGTGATCGGCGCAACCTTGCCCAATTCCAGCGCAACCGCGTTGATCACCTGCATCTCGGGCTCGGATTCGACGTTGAACTGGCGGATGCCGCCGATCAAAGCGGTGCGAATCTCGTCCGCCGTCTTGCCGACGCCCGAGAACACGATCTTGTCGCCGGGCACACCGACAGCCTTGGCGCGCAGGTATTCCCCGCCCGAGACCACATCCATCCCCGCGCCCGCCTGCGCCAGCGTCTTCAGGATCGCCTGATTGCTGGCCGCCTTCATCGCGTAACAGACAAGGTGATCGGTACCCTCAAGCGCGTCATCGAACAGCTTGAAATGCCGCAGGAGGGTCGCCGTCGAATAGACATAGAACGGGGTCCCGACCGCAGCAGCGATTTCGGAAATGGGGACATCCTCGGCGAAAAGCGCGCCGTCGCGGTAGAGAAAGTGATCCATGACAGCGCGCTTAGACCAAAAACGCCCCTTGGATCAATGGATTCGCAACGACCAGCAGTTATCTGGTTGTCGATACCCCCACACGCGCTGAACCCGACAGCGTGATGGCCGTCCCACCGGTTGACGTCGAAGGCTCGGAAGGCGGCTCATAGGACGGGTCGCAGGCGGCAAGGCAGGCAATGAACAGGATCGAGCCGAAGGTTCGCATGCAGGGGGTCGATTTCCACAAGGTGGCCAAAGGCAAACGGTGACAGGGAGCGGGGTCAGATGCCCAGATACACACCCAGACCGCCCCGACGCAGCCCCACACCGCCACCAACATAGGTGCCGCTGCTGCCGACGCCGACACTGGCGCTCATCGTGGGCTGAATGGGTTCGCCATCCGCGCCACATCCGGCCAAAACCGCCCCGGATAAGATCAATAACGCCACGCGCAGTAACTGCATCACACCAGCGCCTTCCATCGCTTGACTTGGGCCCGCACCTGATCCGGTGCCGTACCGCCGTAGGATTGGCGCGAGTTTACCGAGTTTTCGACCGTTAGGACAGAATAGACATCATTCGTGATGTCGGCATGGACGGATTGCATATCCTCCAGCGTCAGATCGGGCAGGTCACAGCCCTTGGATTCGGCCATCGCCACCAGCGATCCGGTGACATGGTGCGCATCACGGAATGGCAGGCCCAGCACCCGCACCAGCCAGTCAGCCAGATCGGTCGCGGTTGAGAAACCCGACCCGGCAGCAGCCGCAAGGCTTTCGCGGTTGGCGGTCATGTCCTTGACCATGCCCTCCATCGCCGCCAGCGCCAACATCCAGTTGTCGGCGGCGTCAAAGACCTGTTCCTTGTCTTCCTGCATGTCCTTGGAATAGGCCAGCGGCAGGCCCTTCATCACCATCATCAGCGCGGTATTCGCCCCGTAAATGCGGCCCACCTTGGCCCGGATCAGTTCCGCCGCGTCGGGGTTTTTCTTTTGCGGCATGATCGACGAGCCGGTCGAAAAGCGATCTGACAGCGTCACAAAGCGGAACTGGGCCGAGGACCAGATCACCAGTTCCTCGGCAAAGCGCGACAGGTGGACGGCGCAGATCGAGGCGGTCGACAGGAACTCCAGCGCGAAGTCGCGGTCGCTGACGGCGTCCAGCGAGTTGGCGGCGGGGCGGTCAAAGCCCAGTGCCTCAGCGGTCATTGCGCGGTCAATGGGGAAGGACGTGCCTGCCAGCGCAGCGGCCCCGAGGGGAGATTCGTTCATCCGGGCGCGCGCGTCGCGAACACGGGACAGATCGCGGCCAAACATCTCGACATAGGCCATCATGTGATGACCCCAAGTCACCGGCTGCGCGGTTTGCAAGTGAGTAAAGCCGGGCATGACCCAATCGGCCCCGGCCTCGGCCTGTGCCAGCAGCGCACGGATCAGGGCCAACAGGCCGGTTTCCGCTGCATCGAACTGATCGCGCACCCACAGTTTGAAGTCAGTCGCCACCTGATCGTTGCGCGAACGCCCTGTATGCAAACGGCCTGCGGGCTCTCCGATCACCTCTTTCAGGCGCGCCTCGACATTCATGTGAATGTCTTCCAGCGCAGTCGAGAACTGAAAATCTCCGCTCTGGATTTCTGACAAGACTGTGAGCAGCCCTTCCCGAATGGCCTCAGCATCACTATCAGTAATAACGCCTGTGGCCGCTAACATGGCGGCATGGGCCCGAGAGCCTGCGATGTCCTGGGCTGCCATCCGCTGATCGAACCCGATCGAGGCGTTGATCGCCTCCATGATCGCGTCTGGACCAGCGGCAAAGCGGCCGCCCCACATCTGGTTCGAGGATTGATCGGTCATGTTGCAAAACCCGGAGTTACTATGCGCCTATTTCGTCTGATCCCCCTTTATATGGCCCTTGCGCTGGGTGCAAACGCGGCTTTGGCCGCGGATGTTGAAACTCTGAAGCCCCTGCGCGAGGGCACCCTGAAACGCCTGATCCTGCACAAGGAACCCAAGGCCGCCAAGACGATCGAGTTCCAGCTCGAAGACGAAGGCGGTGTTGGTACGCTTGAAGATTATCGTGGCAAATATGTTCTGGTAAACTTCTGGGCCACGTGGTGTGCGCCTTGCCGCAAGGAAATGCCGCAGATTGCCGAGCTGCAGGAAGAGTTCGGTGGCGACAAGTTTCAGGTTCTGACCTTGGCCACGGGTCGCAACTCCCCGGCCGGGATCAAGAAATTTTTTGAAGAAAACGGGATCGAGAACCTGCCGCGTCATCAGGATGCCAGTTCGGCCGCAGCGCGGGAATTTGGCGTCATTGCGCTGCCGATTACGGTAATTCTGGACACAGAAGGTCAGGAAATCGCCCGCCTGATCGGCGATGCCGAGTGGAACTCGGACAGCGCGAAATCGATTGTAAGCGCTTTGGTGGGCGGCGAAAGTTAACAAGTCATCAAGAATCCAGAGAATCATGTTACCCTCCGGCCGTTGTTTAACTGGAGGGTAACTATGAAAACGTTTTTCACCGTAATTGCAGCGACTTGTTTGGTTTTGTGTTCTGCTGAAATTGCTCAGGCAAAGGATATAAAGAAAGAGAACCAATTCATCGAAGCTGTTGGGGACAAAAAGTTGGTCTCGGGGGACACTTGGGTGATTGTTTCGTCCGACGGTAAGATTTCCGGCGTGGGTCGGGACGACGCTAAAATTGTAGGTGCGTGGGCTTGGAATAAAAGGTTCTGGTGCCGAAACGTCGTCGTCAACGGCAACCAACTCCCACAAGATTGCCAAAAGGTGTCAGTCGACGGCAATCAAGTAACGTTCGCCCGCAACAAAGGCAAAGGCGACGCTATCGTCTATACGATTTCCGAATAAACTTCCTGAAATCATAAAATTACAGTCGAAAGTGCGCGGCAGAATTGTTGTGGAACTTACGCCACGCCACCTTTGACAGCCCTCTCCACTCTTTGCACTGTGCGGTGGGGAGGGCAACATGCCGCTGGAAATACTCTTGGTGCTGGTGATCGGTGGTATTGCCGGGATCACACTGTTGCTGCATCTGACGGGCAAGTCCCAGCTGCATGTTCTGACGCGTGACACGGCGCCGATGCAGTGGCTGCGCCATTTCCCCGATGACACCGTGATCGACGTGACCGTTGCCCATGACGGCCACGCGGCCATTGTGCAAACCGAAAATGGAGCCGGTCTGCTTTGGTCCTTTGGCGCCGACACCGTGGCCCGACATCTGTTGGATTTTGACTGGCTTGAAACCGCCAAAGGCTTTGAGGTCCAATTCCACGATTTCAGCACCCCGCGGGCTCTCATTCACCTCGACGAGACCGAGCGCCAGCATTGGCAACACCTGATGGACCCGCAATGACTGACCAGATTACCTTTCCCGACGCGGTGCAATGGGCCGTGCCCTTTTTCATCGCCGCCATTCTGGCCGAGTTCCTGTGGATTGCCGTAAAGGGCAGGGGCGGGCGATATGAAACGCGCGATGCGGTGACCTCGTTAATCATGGGCGCGGGCAATATCGCATCCGGGTTTCTGCTGGGGTTCATTGCTTATGCGTTCTTTATGTGGCTGTGGCAGATCACGCCGCTGAATCTGGGTACCTCGATCCCGATCATTATCCTGTGCTTCGTGCTGGACGACCTGCGCTATTACTGGGTGCATCGGTTCGGGCACCGTATCCGCTGGGTCTGGGCCAGCCATGTGAACCACCACAGCTCGCAACACTACAACCTGACCACAGCGCTGCGGCAGACCTGGACCTATACGTTCACCTTCATGATGGTCGTGCGCGCGCCGCTGATCCTGCTGGGGTTCCATCCGGCGATGGTGCTGTTTGTCGGCGGGTTGAACCTGATCTATCAGTTCTGGATTCACACCGAGGCCATCCACAAAATGCCCCGCTGGTTCGAGGCGGTGATGAACACCCCCAGCCACCATCGCGCCCATCACGGGCGCAATGCGCGGTATCTGGATTGCAACTATGCGGGCGTGTTCATCATCTGGGACAAGATGTTCGGCACCTTTGTACCTGAACAAGAGGATGACCGCGTCGATTATGGGCTGGTACATAATATAGGCACCTTCAACCCGCTGCGTGTGGCTTTCCACGAATGGGTCGGCATCTGGCGCGACGCAACACAACCGGGGCTGTCGCTGCGACAGCGGCTGGCCTATTGCTTCGCGCCGCCGGGTTATAGCCACGATGGCAGCCGAGACAATTCAGAGCAGATCAAGGCAAAACACCTGGCCCGCCACCCCGAGGATCGAGGAACGCCCGGTTTCGAGCATTTCGACACCAAATCGTTCAAATCGCAGGCAAAGCAGGCGTGAGACGGACCTTCCCTATGGCCAATGGTTGAAACTTGGTCGGCGCTGCCCATATCCGATGGCATTGAAAGCCCGTCGCCGGAGGCAAAATTGTCACGAGTTATTTCTTTTTCCACTGTTTTGGGCCTTTTGGGCCTGTGCCTGTCGACCCTCGCCGCGCTGAGCGGCGCAGCCCCAGGTATGCTGGTTTTTGGTTTTGCCACGATGGTCTTTGGATTCCTGGGGGCTGTGATCGGTGCGGTCGCACGATTGGGACATGTGTTGGAAACGGCCCGGTCATAATCTACCTGTATCCCTGTCGATCTTAACTTCAGATTCATACCTCCCCGCCGATACTCAGCCGGATACGGCGACGAACAAGGGTTTGGCGAAGCCATGGGGAACAAGAAACTGGCTGAATTGCCGGACGGCACAGAAAGTCCGTTGAATGCGGCCGTCACCGCGCGTGACAGCGAGACAGTTCTGATGGCGACCGAGGCGGTGAAACACAAGCAATGTAAATTGGCCTTTCAACCCATTGTTCAGGCCAGGGCTCCGCGTTCCGTGGCGTTTTACGAAGGGTTTATTCGGGTCCTGGACGAAACCGGGCGCGTGATTCCTGCCCGCGATTTCATGCCTCAGGTCGAGAACACGCCGATTGGCCGGGAACTGGATTGCGTTGCCCTTGAAATGGGTCTGCGCACGCTGGCCCACAACCGCGATATCCGACTGTCCATCAATATGTCCGCCCGTTCGATCGGGTACGCACGGTGGTCACGGGTGTTGGAGCGGTTTTTGAAAAAGGATCCCGATGTCGGAGAGCGTTTGATTCTCGAGATATCGGAAAGCTCGGCGATGACGATCCCCGAACTGGTAGTCGATTTCATGGATCGCTTACAACCGCGCGGCATCGCTTTTGCCCTGGATGACTTCGGGGCCAGCAACTTCAGCTTTCGCCATTTCCGCGAGTTTTTGTTCGATGCCGCTAAAATTGACGGACAGTTCGTCCGAGGTATCAGCGCAAATCCCGACAATCAGGCCCTTGTGCGTGCGCTCATCGCCGTCGCGCGTGAGTTTGAAATTCTGGTCACAGCCGAATCGGTCGAAACACAGGCGGACGCGGAATTCCTTGCCGCCAACGGTGTGGATTGCCTGCAAGGTTACCTCTTCGGCGCACCGTCTGTCTCAGCTCCGTGGCGGGCGGAAAAATCCAAGCAAACAGGTAGTTAACAGCGCAGCCACAATCGCAGTTTTGCCTGAGACAAGGTGACCGTTGCTGCACGTGCAGCATTACGTTATGTCATTATCAGCTTTAGCGAGGGATCATGTGGCGTTTATTTCGACAGGGGGCAGCCTCTGAAATATCGTTGCATTGTTTTTCCTTTGGCCCATGACGGTATAGGATTATCTAAATGACCAACGTAGTAATTGCATCCGCAGCACGCACAGGTGTCGGCAGCTTTGGCGGATCATTCGCAAATACACCCGCACACGACCTTGGCACCACCGTACTGGAGGCCGTTGTTGAACGCGCCGGGATCGATAAAGGCGAAGTCAGCGAAACCATTATGGGTCAGGTCCTGACTGCCGCCCAAGGACAAAACCCGGCGCGTCAGGCGCATATCAACGCCGGTCTGCCACAGGAAAGTGCAGCCTGGGGTATCAACCAGGTCTGCGGCTCGGGATTGCGGGCCGTCGCACTGGGCGCGCAGCACATCCAGTTGGGCGATGCTGAAATCGTTGCGGCCGGTGGTCAGGAAAACATGACCCTCTCGCCCCACGCCGCCGCCCTGCGCGCCGGTCAAAAGATGGGCGACATGAAGTATATCGACACGATGATCCGCGACGGTCTGTGGGATGCGTTCAACGGCTATCACATGGGTCAGACCGCTGAAAACGTCGCCGAGAAATGGCAGATCAGCCGCGACATGCAGGATGAATTTGCCGTCGCGTCGCAGAACAAGGCCGAAGCAGCCCAGAACGCGGGCAAATTCGCCGACGAAATCGTGCCTTTCACCATCAAGACCCGCAAGGGCGACATCGTGATGGACAAGGACGAGTACATCCGCCACGGCGCGACCATGGAGGCGATGGCCAAACTGCGCCCCGCCTTCACCAAGGATGGCTCGGTCACCGCTGCCAACGCCTCGGGCCTGAATGACGGCGCGGCAGCAACTCTGCTGATGTCGGCAGAGAATGCTGAAAAGCGCGGCATCGAGCCGCTGGCCCGCATCGCCTCTTATGCAACTGCCGGTCTGGATCCGTCGATCATGGGCGTCGGTCCGATCTATGCCTCGCGCAAGGCGCTGGAGAAAGCGGGCTGGTCGGTTGACGATCTGGATCTGGTTGAGGCCAACGAAGCCTTTGCCGCACAGGCCTGCGCGGTGAACAAAGACATGGGCTGGGATCCGTCGATCGTGAACGTCAATGGCGGCGCGATTGCCATCGGCCACCCGATTGGCGCATCCGGCTGCCGGGTTCTGAACACGCTGCTGTTCGAAATGAAACGCCGCGACGCCAAGAAGGGTCTGGCGACCCTGTGCATCGGCGGCGGCATGGGCGTTGCACTGTGCGTGGAGCGTGACTAAGGCCCCCGAAAACACCATAGCGAAGGGCGCCGCACCGGCGCCCTTTTTTGTTACGAATCTAATATATCTCGCAGATGCGACAATACCTTCAGAAACACAGGTTGAATTGCTCGCGAAATAATATTGCGCAGCACTCTTTCTCAGAGTAACAGCGTTATCAAGACGACGAAAACCAGAGGACATATATTATGGCACGCACAGCACTCGTAACCGGCGGTTCCCGCGGCATCGGCGCAGCAATTTCCAAGGCGCTGAAAGCCGAAGGATACAATGTTGCCGCCACCTATGCAGGCAACGATGAAGCCGCGGCGAAATTCAGCGAAGAGACCGGCATCAAGACCTACAAGTGGAACGTTGCCGATTACGGTGAATCCAAAGCAGGTATCGAAAAGGTCGAAGCCGAGGTTGGCCCCATCGACGTGGTTGTCGCCAATGCGGGCATCACCCGCGACGCGCCGTTCCACAAGATGACCCCGGAACAATGGCAGCAGGTGATCGACACCAACCTGACCGGCGTGTTCAACACCGTCCACCCGATCTGGCCCGGTATGCGCGAGCGAAAGTTCGGCCGTGTGATCGTCATCAGCTCGGTGAACGGTCAGAAAGGTCAGTTCGCGCAGGTCAATTATGCCGCGACCAAGGCGGGCGATCTGGGCATCGTGAAATCGCTGGCGCAGGAAGGCGCACGCGCCGGCATCACCGCCAACGCAGTCTGCCCCGGCTACATCGGAACCGAGATGGTGATGGCCGTTCCGGAAAAAGTACGCGAATCCATCATCGCTCAGATCCCTGCGGGCCGTCTGGGTGAGGCAGAAGAGATCGCGCGCTGCGTGACCTTCCTGGCCTCGGATGATTCTCAGTTCATCAACGGGTCGACCATTTCGGCCAACGGCGCGCAGTTCTTCTCGTAACCTGACGCCCTTTTTTGAACGAAAACGGGCCGGTCCGCGCAGGACCGGCCCTTCTTGTATCCCGTAAGACCGCGCGCGCTGCGGTCAGCGGGAACCGAACAACCACGACCAGATGCGGGCGACGGCCTTGCCGCGTTCCTGATGGGCGCGGTGGATGGCGCTTTGGATGGCGGGGTTGGTCGTCACTTCGATCATGGCGGGACCTCTTTCTATCAAGTTAATCTTGCCTTGGCTTCAACATGACCGTTATCTTCAAAGCGTACAAACGAGAGTTTTCACCGCTTCAGTTCAGAATAACTTAATCGAAATGCCGGACCGTCTGCCCCCTTTGACCGCTTTGCGCGCCTTCGACGCCGCTGCGCGACATATGTCGTTTGCCCGTGCCGCGGATGAGCTGAACGTGACCCCTGCCGCCCTGTCCTTTCAGATCAAATCGCTGGAGGAGCATCTGGGCCACCCCCTGTTCCGCCGCCTCAACCGCGCCGTGGAACTGACCGAGGCCGGGCGCACGCTGGCCCCCGGCACCGCCGACGGGTTTGCCGCGCTGCAGGCCGCGTGGCAGGCGACGCGGCGGCTGCAGGACGAAACCAGCTTGACCGTCACCGCAGGCCCTGCGCTAACCGCGAAATGGCTGGCGCCGCGTCTGTATGAGTTCGCGCGGGCCAATCCAGGGATCGACCTGAAATTCTCGGCCACGTTGCGCAACATGGACCTTGAACGCGATGATGTGGATGTGGCGATCCGGTTCGGCTATGGCCCCGATGAAGGGCTCTATTCCGTGCCCGTCCGCAAGGAGTGGTTGACGCCTGTGATGACGCCGGAACTGGCTGCGCAATTCCCGACGCCTGACTCGCTGCGCGAGGCCCCGCTGATTCATGACGATTCCATCAGTTTTCTGAAACCCCGCTGCGACTGGCCCGCGTGGTTCCGCGCAGTGGGGCTGGAGTTCACCCCGACTCACGGGGCGCATTTTTCCAATGCCGATCACGCGATTGATGCCGCTGTGGCCGGGGTGGGCGTCGTGCTGGGACGCCGCGCGATGATCTTGAAAGACCTGACCGAGGGGCGGCTGGTCGCCCCCTACAAGGTAGCGCTGGAAACCGCTGGGCGGTTCCGGTTCCTATGCTTGCAGGGGGCCGAAAAACGGCCCCAGATCGCAGCGTTCCGCGACTGGTTCATTACCGAGATTGAAAAGACCGCCCATATATCGGATGAGTTCGAGATTATCCCCGTCGAGGAAGTGACCACCGAATGAGCAAAATGAGCGCAACCGCGATCGGCTTTGTCGCCGTGTTGCTCTGGTCGTTGCTGGCCTTGTTCACGGTGGGCTCGGCCCCCACGCCGCCGCTGCTGTTGAATGCGATCTGCTTCACCATCGGGGGTACGTTGGGTCTGATCTGGGCGACTGCTTCGGGAAATCTGGGGCAGTTGCGCCAAATCGCCTGGACGACCTATCTGTTCGGGACAATTGGCCTTTTTGGATATCATGCGCTGTATTTTTCAGCCCTCCGCATGGCCCCTGCAGCCGAGGCCGGGCTGATCGCCTATCTCTGGCCCTTGCTGATCGTCCTGTTTTCCGGGCTGCTGCCCGGAGAACGCCTGAAACTGGGCCATCTGATCGGCGCGTGTCTTGGCTTTACCGGGGCGGCTGTGATCATCACCGGTGGCGGCAGTGCAGGGTTTCAAACGCAGCATCTGCCCGGATACGGGCTGGCGTTGCTGTGTGCACTGACATGGTCAGGCTACTCGGTTCTGTCGCGGCGACTAGGTGATGTACCGACAAGTTCGGTTGCTGTGTTTTGTGTAGCGACGGCCATTGCCTCGTGGACGCTGCATTTCGCCGTGGAAGAAACTGTCTGGCCACAAGGCGCCTTCAGTTGGGCCTCAACCCTTGCTTTGGGGCTGGGGCCAGTCGGGTTGGCCTTTTATGTTTGGGATATCGGGGTCAAACGTGGAGATATCCAAATTTTGGGCACCGCCTCATACGCGGCCCCCTTGCTGTCGACGCTTGTGCTTGTGCTGGCCGGGATCGCCGCCCCGTCCTGGGGTCTGGCGATCGCGGCCCTGTTTGTCACCGGCGGTGCGGTCATCGCGGCCCGCGCCAGCCTGAAGAGTTAGGTCGACAGACGTTCGATCTCTTCTTTCAGCTTCAATTTCTGCTTTTTCAGCTGAGCAATATGGAGATCGTCGATACCGGGCGCGCGCTGAGCTTCTTCGACCTCGATCCCGAGGTTTTCATGCTTTTTCTTCAGCTCTGTCAGATGTGCGCTCACGCTCATGGCGATCCTCCTTCTTGGGTTGAGTATTTTACCTGAGAATTTGAGCACATCGTTTCAACCCTGTCACGCCGCAGACGCACAAAAACTGTCATAAATCCGACAATTTCGGCTGGTCATTGCCTACAGGCTGGAAAAACCGAGTAAGGCTGCACCATCACGCAAAGCTGCTGACACTTCTGGTGTGTAGCTTTCGCCGTCTTTTTTGTGACACTCGCCTTTGTGCAGGATCAGGGGCGCGTGCAGACGGAAACCTGCCCGCCCACCTTTGCGGGCGCGCAGAATCACCAATTCCGCCGCGCGACCCGGGCGCGCTGACAGCGGCAATATTTCCAACGAACCAAGCTTGTTTGCACATGCATTGATCATATCGGGCAAACGATCCGCTTTTTGGATCATATGAAGGTATCCGCGATGTGACAGCCGTTTTGCGGCGACGGCAATCCATTTATCCAGGGGCGTATCCTCTGCCAGGGCAATACGGCGGCCATCATCGCTGGCCGCGCTGTGTGCCCCCGGCTTGTAGTAGGGCGGGTTCGCGATAACGTGATCGAACTGTCGCTGACGCACGCCCTGCGGCAAATCGCTCAGATCGGCCACAATCACCTCAAGCATCAGGTCGTTCGCGGCCGCATTTCGGCGCGCCAGTTCGGCATAGGCAGGTTGCAGCTCGACACCGGAAAGCTGCAGTTCCGCAACCCGGCGCCCCAGACACAACACCGCTGCCCCTGCGCCGCAGCCAAGCTCCAGAACCGTTTCTCCGGGCCGGGCGGGAACGGATGCGGCCAATAAAACAGGGTCTACACCAGCGCGGTAGCCCGAAACGGGCTGCCACAGGGTCAGACGCCCACCCAGAAACGCATTGCACGTCAGGTCCTCGTCATCAAACGGCTTCATCGCCCCAGCGGGATCTCATTGTCGCGCATCACGCGTTCCGCGCGTGTCAGATCATCGGCCCTTACCATCAGACGGCGCGGGAAGATTCCGATGCCGCCTTCGAGGATGCTCATATTTACGTCCATCTGAAAGCAGTCTATATCCTCGCCTTCAAGAAGAGCGGATGCGAAAGCCAGAATTGTCGGATCGGTGCTGCGCAATAGTTCTTTCATGGGGATGGATGTAAGGGCAAGGTGAGGCAGAAGTCGAGCCTTGTATCAGGAAGTGTGATGAACATCGACACGATCTCGAAACCACATGAGCGACTGGCCGAAATGCTGGCCGCAGAGATGGATGCGGTCAATGCGCTGATTCGAACCCGCATGGCCTCGGACCATGCGCCACGTATTCCCGAGGTTACAGCGCATCTGGTTGAAGCAGGCGGCAAACGCCTGCGTCCGATGCTGACATTGGCAGCGGCACGACTGTTTGGCTATACGGGCGATCATCACGTCAGGCTGGCCGCAACCGTTGAATTCATCCACACAGCGACCTTACTCCATGATGACGTGGTCGATGAAAGCGGTCAGCGACGCGGGCGGCCCACGGCCAATCTGCTTTGGGACAACAAATCCAGTGTTCTGGTCGGTGACTATCTGTTCTCGCGCAGCTTTCAATTGATGGTTGAAACGGGGTCGCTTCGTGTGCTGGACATCCTTGCAAACGCCTCGGCCACGATTGCCGAAGGTGAGGTGCTGCAGATGACGGCTGCCACAGATCTCGGCACCAACGAGGCGATCTATCTGCAGGTTGTGCGCGGCAAGACAGCGGCGCTGTTTTCAGCAGCAACCGAAGTGGGTGGTGTGATCGCCGGCACCTCTGATGCTCAGGTTCGCGCCCTGTTCGACTATGGTGATGCGCTGGGCGTTGCATTTCAGATTGCTGACGATCTGCTGGACTATCAAGGCGACAGCGCCGCCACCG
The DNA here is from genome assembly GCF_056540905.1 of Ruegeria sp. AL1. NCBI lineage: Bacteria > Pseudomonadati > Pseudomonadota > Alphaproteobacteria > Rhodobacterales > Roseobacteraceae > Ruegeria > Ruegeria sp. AL1. Next base: position 118,187 of record NZ_JBQFXP010000005.1, on the reverse strand, counting down.
GTAAGAACGTCGGTGATGATTTCCGCGAGCGCAAGCTGACCTTGCCGGTGATCAAGGCCGTCGCACAAGCCACCCCCGAAGAACACGCGTTTTGGGAGCGCACGATTGGTCGGGGCCGTCAGGAAGACGGTGATCTGGATCATGCGTTGAACCTGATGGGCAAGTACGGAACGTTGGACGCCACCCGCGCGGATGCGTTCGGCTGGGCCGACAAGGCCAAAGCATCCCTGGATATCCTTCCCGACCACGAAGTGCGCACCTTGCTGCGCGATCTGGCCGACTACGTCGTCTCGCGGCTCAATTAAGCTGCGTCGCGCGACACCACCAATCGGGATATGCCGCGCCGATCTCATACGCGGCAAAATGTGCGGCCTTGAGGGTCGGATACAACGCAAAACAGGTTGAGCCTGACCCGGACATGCGCGTCAACAGCACGTCCCTGGTCTCTGCCAGTTCATCCAGCACACGCGCCACAGTCGGCGCCAGCGCGGTCGTTGGCGGCTCAAGGTCATTGCGCTGGTTCAGCAACCACGCAGCGCAATCCTGCGCATCCTCAAAGACGGGGACGGTATCGGGCATGGGCGGGTTTTCACGGTTCTGCAGGGCGGAAAACACCGCCCCGGTCGGCACTTCGACACCCGGATTGACCAGCAGAGCGGGCAAGCGCGGCAACGCGACCGGGTCCAACCGATCTCCGATACCGCACATTCGTGTGGCCCGAGCGGTCACGCAAACGGGCACGTCTGCCCCAAGCGACAGGGCGTCATCAGCCGAAACCTTCGCCCCCTGATCAGAGATCATGCGCAATGTGGCGGCGGCGTCGGACGACCCCCCGCCAATTCCGCCACCATGCGGCAGCAGTTTGTCGAGGCCAATATGCCCGGTCCAACCAGCCAGTTCGGCGGCTTTCCAAACCAGGTTTCGGTGATCTGACGGAACACCTTCGGCATGCTCGCCCGAAATCGAGATAGACAGGCAAGACCCTGTTTGGAAGGTCAGAGTGTCACCAATATCCGCGAACACCACCAGAGAATCCAACAGATGATAACCGTCATCCCGGCGGCCTGTGACATGAAGAGTCAGGTTGATCTTGGCGGGCGCAAAACCCTTAACCTTCATTGGCTACCTTCAAAGGTTCCGACCCTTCTTCCGCCAGAACCGCATCCAGCCCGACCTCGATCTTGCGGCGGATGCGATCGGGATCAGCCTCTCCATCGGTATCTTCGGGGTCTATGAAAGACAGGGCGCGCTTCCACTGAAACTCGGCCTCGCGCCAACGCCCAACGGCCCAGTACACATCACCCAGATGGTCGTTGACGACCGGATCAACCGGCATCAGCTCGACCGCACGCTCCATATGCTCGACCGCCTCGTCATAGCGGCCCAGACGGAACAGAACCCAGCCCAGACTGTCGACGATATAACCACTGTCCGGGCGGGCCGCGACGGCGCGTTCGATCATATCAAGCGCCTCGTCCAGCTTTTCTTTCCGTTCGACCAGCGAGTAGCCAAGATAGTTCAGTACCTGAGGCTGATCCGGGTTCAGTTCCAGCGCGCGCCGGAAATCGGCCTCGGCCTGATCCCAGTTTTTCAAGCGTTCATGAGAAATGCCGCGCGCATAATGCAGGAACCAATTTCCGCCGACCCCGTCCTCGGACAAGTTTATCGCCGCGTCATAAGACGCGACAGCAGCGGCGTAATCCTCTTGCTGGCGACGCAGATCGGCCAGCGCCACATGAACGCCCGGCAGATCAGGGCTTTGCGCGGCCAGCGTTTGCAGAACCTCGACTGCGGCATCTTTCTTGCCTGACCGGTTCAGAACTTCGGCCCGACCCAGCTCGGCTGCGTGGTGATCGGTGCTGTCCGCCGGAACCTGCCGGTAAACCTCGACAGCCAGATCGAACTGTTCCAGCGCGTCCAGCAGTTCGGCACTCATGAGGATCGCGTCCACATGATCCGGGCGCAGGAATGTTGTGGCACGGGCATACAGCAAGACATAGTCCTGCGCAGCTTCGGACTGCAGTGCTTCGCCGACCGAAAAGAACACCTCGGCCATACCATCCTGCGCGGATCCGACATGTGTGAACGGCAAGGTCGCGCCTTCGGACAGGCGTGCGACATAGCTTTCGATCGTCGGGTCTCGACCGGCGACAAAGACATCATCCAGGAATTGCTGCGCGTCCGCGTTGCGATCCAGCTGTGACAGGATTTCCACCCGCGCCAGAGCCGCGCGGCGTGAAAACCGGCCTACCGCGTTGTTGTTGGCCGACAGAATGGCCTCGGCCCCTTCGAAATCACCAATCGATGCCAGCGCCATCGCCTTGTGATACAGCGCAAAATCCCTAAGCCCGTCTTGCGTGGAAACCGTGTCAAACTGCTCCATCGCCTTCGAGACCGCGCCCTGCCCCATATGGGCCCACGCAGTCATCAAGCCATCGACCAAAGGACCGACGCCCTGGGATTCCAGATCACGGGCCAGAAGTGCATCCAGATCACCATCCGAAACCAGCGAGGCCGCAATGACCATGCGCGCAGCCTGGCTTGGCAAACCGCGGTCTTCGATCTCTTCGGCGACCGGCAGCGCCCGCGCGACATCGCCAAGCGCCAGGCGGGCCACGACGACGCTTTCAAGCAATTTGGCGTTTTCGGGATTCGCCCTTAGCGCCTGAGTGTAATACCGCTCGGCCGCCGGGTAATCGCTTGAATAAATCGCCTGACGCCCGGCCAGATAGGACCCCGCGCCGGTATCCGCCGCCAGCGGAAGCGCAAATGAAGAGCTGATGAGCACGGCCAGCGCCGCGCGACGAACCAGGGAAATCACCGATATCCTGCCTTGCTGTCGTTATCTTTGTGACAAGCTAGGGCTTTGGTGGGTCAGAGGCAATGCCAGAGCCTTCACGACGCTGCCATTGCCCGGGTTTTTGCTTACATGTTGGGATAGTTCGGCCCGTCACCGCCCTGCGGTGTCGTCCAGGTGATGTTCTGGCTGGGATCCTTGATATCGCAGGTTTTGCAGTGGACGCAGTTCTGGAAGTTGATGACGAATCGCGGCCCGTTCTCATCCTCGACCATCTCGTAGACGCCCGCCGGGCAGTACCGCTGCGCCGGTTCGTCAAACTTGGGCAGGTTCACTTTGACCGGTATATCCGGGTCGCCCAATTTCAGGTGGCAAGGCTGACTTTCTTCGTGATTGGTCGCTGCGAAGGACACGTTGGTCAGGCGGTCGAAGGACAACACGCCGTCTGGTTTTGGATAATCGATAGGCTGGTGCTTGCTGGCATCCTCAGTCGACTCGGCGTCGTTTTTGCCGTGACCAACCGTGCCAAAGAAAGAAAAGCCCAGCGTGTTGGTCCACATGTCCAGACCACCCAGCATCAGCGAGGCTGTCAGGCCCCACTTCGACCAGATCGGTTTCACGTTGCGCACCTTTTTCAGGTCAGCACCAATCGCGCCGTTGCGCACATCGGTTTCATAATCGGTCAGTTCGTCACCCGAACGGTCGGCCTTGATCGCGTCAAAGGCGGCTTCGGCCGCGGCTTTGCCCGACAGCATGGCGTTGTGGTTGCCCTTGATGCGCGGAACGTTGACCATGCCCGCCGAGCAGCCCAGCAGAGCCACGCCCGGCGCGACCAGCTTGGGCATCGACTGATAGCCGCCCTCGGTAATCGCGCGCGCGCCATACGCCACGCGCTTGCCGCCTTTCAGCAGATCGGCCACCATAGGATGGTGCTTGAAGCGCTGGAATTCCATGTAGGGATACAGGTGCGGGTTCTTGTAGTTCAGGTGAACCACGAAGCCGACATAGACCTGATTGTTTTCAAGGTGGTAGATAAACGACCCGCCACCTGCGTTGCTGCCCAAAGGCCAGCCCATGGTGTGCGTGACCGAGCCCTCTTTGTGCTTGGCCGGGTCGATCTCCCAGATCTCTTTCATGCCGATGCCGTATTTCTGCGGCTCTTTGCCAGCAGACAGGTCGTATTTGGCGATGACTTCCTTGGACAGCGAGCCACGCACGCCTTCCGACAGGAAGACGTATTTGCCGTGCAACTCCATGCCCGGTTCTGTGTTGGGGCCGTAGGAGCCGTCCGCTTCCAGACCGAACACGCCCGCAACAACCCCTTTGACCTCGCCGTTCTCGCCATACACCATCTCGGAACAGGCCATGCCGGGGAAGATTTCCACGCCCAGCTCCTCGGCCTGTTCGGCCATCCAGCGGCAGACATTGCCCATCGAGACGATGTAGTTGCCATGGTTGTTCATCAGCGGCGGCATCGGCGCATTGGGAATGCGGATCTGACCGGCCTCGCCCAGCATATAGAAGTTGTCTTCGTTCACCGGCGTATTCAGCGGAGCGCCTTTTTTCTTCCAGTCCGGGATCAGCGCATCCAGCCCACAGGGGTCCAGCACCGCGCCCGACAGGATATGCGCGCCCACTTCCGAGCCCTTTTCCAGAACCACGACGTTCAGGTCGGCATCCAGCTGTTTCAGACGGATGGCCGCAGACAGGCCCGCGGGGCCAGCGCCCACGATCACCACGTCATATTCCATCGCTTCGCGTTCAATCTCGGCCATCGCGGGCTCCTTAGCTAACTTTCCGAATTGGCGCTTTCACTGCGTGGTCGGCGCAATATTGTTTCACGGCTGATTACATGGTCTGAAAGAGCTTGGTCAATCGAAACACGGCGTAACAATGCCGCTATTCGACACATCAAGCCTCTGGCGCATCACCCATGAGGTATCTGGGACCGCTGCCATGGGATTTGGCCCGGTCATCGGGGTTGTAAAGCCTGCATTTGGGCAGGCTGAGGCACCCGCAGCCGATGCAGCCATCCAGATTGTCGCGCAGACGCATCAGAGTATCGATTCGCTGATCCAGATGCGCGCGCAGATTGACGCTGATCGCCTTCCAGTCCTGCGGCGTGGGGGTGCGGTTGCCCGGCAGACCGGACAGAACCTCTCGGATTTCCGGCAGGGTCAGGCCAAACTGCTGGGCGATCATGACAAAGCTCAGCCGCCTGATATCCGCCCGCTGATAGCGCCGTTGCCCGCCCGCATTGCGCCATGGCGCGATCAGACCCTGCGCCTCGTAATACCGGATCGCCGACACCGCCAGCCCGGTGCGCCGCGCCAATGCGCCAATTGCAAGCCCTTCGGAAACTGCCATGAGACCCTCGCAAATATTCCTTGACCTAAAGTTAGGTTTAGAAATTACGGTGAGTCGGGACAAGCCTCAATTCACAAAGGAGTTCCCATGATGGCGACGCTTGAACACACCAATTTCACCGTCCGCGACCCCAAAGCCTCGGCCGCGTGGATGGAAAAGGTCTTTGACTGGAAAACCCGCTGGGAAGGCCCGGCCATCGCGGGCGGCTATACCGTGCATGTCGGCGGGCCGCACACCTACCTTGCGCTGTATAATCCCGGCGACCCCAAGCCGCTGACCAACAGCAGTTATGACGTTGTCGGCGGGTTGAACCATGTGGGCGTTCTGGTCGAGGATCTGGATGCCACCGAGGCGAAGGTCAAAGAGGCCGGGTTCGAGCCGCATAATCACGCCGATTACGAGCCGGGCCGCCGGTTCTACTTCCGCGATGACAATGGCATCGAGTTCGAGGTGGTTCAGTATGATTGAACTGCTCTGGCTGGGGTCCGAAGCCCATCGCTGGCGGCGCGGCGACCTGCTGGGATCGCGCCACAGGCGAGAGCTGCCGCCGCCGAAGCGGCGCTAAGTTGCAGGTTGCGCCATTACGCGCGCCTGCCCCCTTGCAATTCACGCCTCATTTAGGTCAGGTAATTGCCGACCCATCATTCGCCCCGACGCTGATTTCTGGCGGCGGGGCGTCACAGTTTATGCGTGGACGACAAGACTATGGAAAAAATCCCCATGACGCCTGCGGGCAATGCCGCGCTTGAGGCGGAGCTGAAAAACCTGAAATCCGTCGAGCGCCCGGCGATTATCGAGGCAATTGCCTCGGCCCGTGAACTTGGCGACCTGAAGGAAAACGCCGAATATCACTCGGCCCGTGAAAAGCAGGGCTTTATCGAAGGTCGCATCAAAGAGCTTGAGGGCGTGCTGTCGCTCGTTGATGTGATCGATCCGACCAAGCTGTCGGGTGCGGTGAAATTCGGGGCCAAGGTCACGCTGGTCGATGAAGACACCGACGAGGAAAAGACCTGGCAGATTGTCGGTGAATATGAGGCCAATATCGAAGCGGGCCTTCTGAACATCAAATCACCCATCGCCCGCGCCCTCATCGGCAAGGAAGAAGGCGACAGTGTCGAGGTGCGCACGCCCGGCGGCGTGCGGTCCTATGAAATTCTAAGTATCGAATACGCCTGATCGGAGCGTTTGGCATGTCGGATTCCACTCCGGAACCAGACTCGGAAAAACCGACCTCGCTGGGCATCTATGATCGCCCGGACAAGCAAGCTGTGACCGAGATTGAGATCGTGGCCGTTGTGCTCAGCGTGATCTGGCTGCTTGTCTCGGTGGTTTTTCTGGTCATTCCCGGCCAGACGCAGGGCGGCGGGCTGATTGTTACATTTCTGGCCGTGTTCATGCCCGTGGCCATGATCTGGGTTGCAGCCATCGCGATGCGAACCAGCAGGGTCATGCGCGAGGAAAGCGCCCGCTTGCAGACCGCCATCGACGCGATCCGGCATACATATGTCACCCAGCAACAGCGCGCAGCCAGTGCTTATGAACCCGCTGTGGGCAAAAAATTGGATGAAATCGCAAAATCGGCCAAAAAGACCGAAAGCGCACTGGCGACCTTTTCCTCGAACCGGACCGAGCCCGCGCGCGCGTCGGCACCGACCGGAACCGGGGCTCAGCCGTCACTTGAACTTGGAACCCCGGCCGAAGATATCGCGCCGCCCCTGCCGACCGATATCTTCATTCGCGCCCTCAACTTCCCCGAGACGCAGGATGATGCGGAAGGGTTCGACGCCCTGCGGCTGGCGCTAAAGGACCGCAAGGCGGCCAAGCTGGTGCAGGCCTCTCAGGACGTTCTGACCCTGCTCAGCCAGGAGGGGATATACATGGATGATCTGCGTCCAGATATGGCCCGGCCCGAGATCTGGCGTCAGTTCGCCCAGGGCGAGCGTGGCCGGGCTGTGGCTGCCCTGGGTGGAATTCGCGACCGGTCGTCACTGGCCCTGACGGCGGCCCGCATGAAACAGGATCCAATCTTCAAAGACGCGGCGCATCATTTCTTGCGGCAGTTCGACCACATGATCGTGGATTTCGAACCCGAGGCCAGCGACAGCGACCTTTCCGCATTGGGCGAGACGCGCACAGCGCGGGCTTTCATGCTGGTCGGTCGCGTCGCGGGTACGTTCGACTAAAGTCCGAAACTTCCATATGGGATGAATCGGACCATATCGCCCGGTTCTATATGGCGCGCGCCATCTTCGATCTCGACAAGACCTTCGGCCCAGCTGAGCCCGCTGATCCGGCCCGACCCTTCCGAGGCAAACACCTCGGCCCGGCCATCACGCATGCGGGCGCGCAGGTATTCGCGCCGCCCCGGTTTCTTGCGTTTTTCAAAGGCGGCGGGCAGATCAAACCCTTGTGGTGCCTGCCAGCCTTCGCCAGCCAAAAGTCCCAAGGCCGGGCGGGCAAAAATGAGCGTACAGACAAGTGCGGCAACCGGGTTGCCCGGCAGACCGAACACAGGCTTACCTTGCCACATGCCCAGCGCCAGAGGCCGTCCGGGTTTCAGGGCGATCCGCCATTCCTGCATCGCGCCCGCCGCGCGCAACAGGGCTGAGACATGGTCTTCGTCCCCTGCAGATGCGCCACCGCTGGTCAGGATCACATTCGCCTTTTGCGCCGCCTGATCCAACCGGTCGCGCAGGGCGGCGCGATCATCCGGAACACGCCCCAGATCGACCGGCTGAAAGCCCATGCGACCGATCAGTGACAGCAACATCGGGCGGTTGGCATCGTATATCTGACCGGGCCCGGCACTGTCTCCCGGCTCTATCAGTTCGTCTCCGGTCGACAACACCGCCACGCGCAACGTTTCGCGCACCGGAACCTCGGAAACACCAATGGCTGACAGCAAAGCCAGATCGGGCGGTGTCAACCTGCGCCCGGCAGGCAATGCAAGCGCACCAGCGGCCACATCCTCGCCTGCGCGGCGCGTATTGGCCCCTTTCTTTAGGGGGCCGTTAAAGGCGATCTGCCCATCCTCAGCGGTCACATCTTCCTGCAGAATGACCGTATCGACCCCTTCGGGCAGCGCTGCGCCAGTAAGCACGCGAAGCGCGAATCCGGCGGGCACAAAGCCCTCGAACGGGATACCTGCCGCCGCGCGGCCATCCATCACTGGCATCAGATGCGGCCCGTCATGCACAGGCCCGGCGAAGCCATATCCATCCACAGCCGTGTTGGGTTGCGGCGGGTTGGACCGCCTAGCATGGATATCCTGCGCCAAGATCCGATCTGCCGCAAGCGCAACCGGAACCGTTTCAACCACAGTTACCGCCGTCAACCGATCCCGCAACAACGCCAATGCGTCATCTACGGGCGTCCAGTCCACGCCCGCAGGCAGGGCAAAGCAGTCATTGCGCAACGGGGGCGGAGAAATCTCTGACTTGTTCTGCATCACGCCAAATATCCACCCTTCTTCCTGCGCGCTGACATCCAGATAGGCGTTCAGGTCAGCCTTGGCCATCTTTGCCAGAGACACCGCCACCTGTTCAACCTGCCACGCATCTTTGATCTGCCCCTTCGGGGCTGTACCCAGATCGAGTGACGGCCAGATCTCGACAAAGGAGACCGACGTCTCCAGCGGCTCGAACGGCCAGACCGAGACCTGACCGGGAAAGGCGCGGCGCAGTCTTGCCAGCACTGCGATGCCGGTCATGACCTGACCTCCGACCGCGCCTGCCCCGCCCATCTGCCAGCAAGTGAAACTGCCCCTGGCAGCGGGCAGGGTTTCGACCTCCCGGCGCTCTGGAAACGGGTTTTCGTAATCTGCTTTCGTCGAAGGCAAACCGTCAATGTCACGGCGCAGACCATTGAACCAGAACGGGCCCTTGCCACCGAACATCCGGTTGATTTCACCCGCCAGGTCAAAGCGGTTATTGGCTGCGGGACTATCCTCGATCCGTGCCTCGAACCAATCCCAAAGGGTCAGGGGATCGTCCGACCCGGTCAGCGCACGTGCGAATCCTTTCGGATAACCGAACGGAAAGTCGAACCCCAGACAAAGGCGTCGGCCCGCAGCCAGCTCATCCTCAATCAGATCCTGCAGCCAGCGTTCCGCGACCTGCCGGTTGCGCAGGTACTCGGGCCCGATCATGACGCCGGGACGCATGACACATCCCCAGATCGCATCCTTGCGCGGACGTATCCCCGTGTCATTTCCACCGGACCAGTCGACCATCGCAAAGGTGTCAAACATCCTTACAGGCCGGTTTCGCGCAGAATGAAATCCGCGATGGCGGCTGTGTCGTCCAGATCGAACACCGGGCGGTCCAACTGCAGCGGCGTATCACTGGCCACCGCCCGGATGGTGGCGTTGTCCGTGGCGATCAACGGATTGCCGGTTTCGGCCCGAAACGCTTCGATCTTTGGATGCGCCTCGCGTTTGAAGCCTTCGATCAGCACCAGATCAACCGGAGATAACCGAGCAAGCAGCGCGGCCAAAGACGGCTCGGGCGCACCGCGCAACTCCTGCATGATGGCAACCCGCTGGCCCGAGGCCAAAAGCACCTCGGACGCGCCGGCGATACGATGGCGATAGCTGTCTGTGCCCGGCTGATCGACGTCGACACCATGATGCGCGTGTTTGAGGGTTGAGACTGTTAGCCCACGACCAGCGATCTCGGTCACCAACCGCTCCATCAGGCCGGTTTTGCCCGCATTTTTCCAACCCGTGACGCCGTAAAGCCTCATGCCAGCTCCAACAGGTCTTCGGCGCGCGCCAGATCGTCCGGCGTGTTGACGTTAAAGAAAGGATCAAACGGCTCGGCCGAAAACAACGCCTCGCGCCCGTCATGTTGGTCCGTCCACAGAACCACCTTACGCAACCCGTCATTCAGGGCCGCCCGCAAATCATCGCGCAGCGCAACAGGCCAGAGGCCAAAGGTCGGATGCCGATTGACCCGCTTGCCACCCCCTGATTTCAGCGCCTCATCCCCGGTGCGCGGTGAGGTGGCCAGCACAAGCGGATGGGCTTGCCCCTTTGCTGCATCGGTCAATCGCACCACCAGATCGCGCGGAAAGAACGGCGTGTCTGCGGCGGCAGTGACAATGCTGTCCGCACCCTTCTCGGCGGCCCAGTCCAAACCCGCCAGCACTCCGGCCAAAGGGCCCGCGAAGCCTTCGATCGTATCGGGCAGGATCGGCAGGTTCAGGTCAGAGAACCGCGCAGGTTCGCCATTGGCGTTCAGCGCCAGCCCACCCACCTGAGGCGCGAGCCGGTCGATTACATGTGCCATCAGGCTCTGCCCGCCGATTTGCAGCAGCCCTTTGTCGCCGCCGCCCATCCGGGTCGCCAAGCCGCCTGCGAGGATCACTCCTAGTGGATTGGTCGTGGGCATGTCATCTCCATGGGACGGGTCTTAAAATTATCAGATAGAGCATGACGCTGATAATGGACAGATAAAGAAATTCGACGGCTAAAAAACTCAATCCAACAATACCCAGCCCAACAAAGATCATGCTTAGAAACCACCACAGACGGGCTGACCTGATTGCCGAAGAAGCGTCTTTCGGCGTTTCAGGAATTGGAGGTGCTCCCCAGATCAGAAGGCGAAAAAATAGTCTTGAACGCCTGCAGCTCTTTGAGACTCCCATTGGAACAGGCATGGGGTTTTCTGCTGGAAAGTCATAATTTCGAAGCTCGATTATGTGTTTGGCATACATAAGCTGAAGATACTGACTGAGCCCATTCCAAACCTTCCAAAATACCAACAAACAAAAGAAACCTGAACCAATCCACGTAAAAGCAGCAATCACGATCCACCACGGGTCAATCAATGTTTGGCACTCTTACGTCGATGTTTCTTGTCCTCAACCGCCACACTGTCCGGGTCAATATCGCGCAGCAGACGGTCCTCGCCGGACAGGCAAACAAACCGTTGACCACGCATTCGGCCAATTAGAGTCAGACCGACCTCACGCGCGATCTCGACGCCCCAGGCGGTGAAACCCGACCGCGACGCCAGCACCGGAATACCCATCATGGCTGTCTTGATCACCATCTCGGATGTCAACCGCCCGGTGGTGTAAAGGATTTTGTCCTCTGCCCTTTCACCCTCGGACAGCATCCAGCCTGCGATCTTGTCGACTGCGTTGTGGCGGCCCACGTCCTCCATATAAACCAGCGGTCGGTTTTTGCGGCACAGTACCGTGCCGTGGATGGCCCCTGCCTCAAGGTACAGCGACGGCGTCCGGTTGATCTTGGCCGCAAGGTCATAGAGCCACGAAGTCCGTACCTGCACCTGCGGCAGGCGCACATTCTCAAGCCCCTCCATCATGTCACCAAACACCGTGCCCACGGCGCAGCCGCTGGTGCGGGTTTTTTTCTTGAGCTTGTCTTCGTAGGAAGTTTCGCGTTCGGTACGCACGACAACAGTTTCAAGATCATCGTCATAATCGACACGCGTGATCTGGTCATCCGCCAGCAACATCCCCTGATTGCGCAGGAACCCCAGCGCCAGATATTCAGGATAATCGCCGATGGTCATCGCGGTCACGATCTCCTGAGAATTGAGGAAAATCGTCAGCGGACGCTCTTCGACCACCGAGATCTGGCTGACCTCTCCATTCTGGTCGACGCCCTCAACTGCGCGGGTCAAACGCACTGCGCCCGGATCAGGAGCGATGATGTAGTCCGAAAGGTTCAGTTCCGTGGCCAATTGCAACCCTTTCCCAAGACCGCTACTGCTGCGGGCAACACCATAGGATCTAGACATGGCAGACACCACATCCAAGTCATACTTCTGGAAGGGTTTTCGCGACGGGACGCCTTTTGTCGTTGTCGCTGTTCCTTTTGGTCTGCTGTTCGGCGTCTTCGCCACCGAGGCCGGGCTGAATGTAGCCCAGACCATCGCCTTTTCCGCCACGGTCTTTGCGGGTGCTGCGCAATTTACCGCGTTGCAATTGCTGCAGGATAACACGCCGACCGCCATTGTGCTGGTTTCGGCGTTGGCCGTTAATTTGCGCGTGGCGATGTATTCCGCCTCGCTGACACCTTACCTTGGGGCCGCGCCGCTGTGGCAGAGGGCTTGTGCCGCGTATTTGATCGTGGATCAATCTTACGCCTGCTCGATCGTTCAGTTCGAAAAAGAACGGAAGATGACAGTCCCGCAGCGGATGGCCTATTTCTTTGGTGCAATCACCCCGCTTACGCCGACATGGATGCTTGCCACCTATATCGGCGCGGTGCTGGGTGCGCAGATCCCGGAAAGCTGGGCGCTGGATTTTGCACTGCCGATCACATTTCTGGCCATGATCGGCCCGATGATGCGGACGCTCGCGCATGTGGTCGCGGCCTTTGTCGCCATCAGCGTCGCGCTGCTGACCGTGGCCGTCCCGTTCAATCTCGGCCTGCTGATCGCCGGAGCCGCAGGTATGATCGCAGGGGCTCAGGCGGAGTTGATGATGGAGCGCAGAAAACCATGACGCAGATCGACCCCATCACTTTGTGGATCGTCATCGCGGGGCTTGCGCTCGGCAGCTATGCCCTGCGCTTTACCTTTATTGGTCTGGTCGGTGACCGTCCGATGCCCCCGTGGCTGCTGCGGCATTTGCGTTACACGGCGGTGGCTATCATCCCGGCCCTCATCGCGCCTCTGGTCGTCTGGCCGACGGCCACCGACGGGCAACCTGATGCCCCACGGATGGTCGCGGCTGCCGTGGCGCTGGCGGTCGGAGTGACAACAAAAAACGTGATCGCCGCGATTCTCACCGGGGCAGCGACGCTTTACGGGCTCCTGTTCTTATTGGGTTGAGACCGTTTCCAGCTGATTCAGACGCGCATTGTTGGCCGCCAGACCCTTCTGAAGGTCGGCATCGTCATTCTCGCGGTATTCAGTCGTGACAACACCCGGTAACTGGCCAAACTGATCGGACAGCTTGACCGGGTAGAATGTCACGTCAATCTCTTCAAAGCCCGGCACCTGACGCAGGATGCCGGCAGTCGAATTTGCGCAGAACGCACTGGCCACCGGGCCGGATTGTTTGGCCAGCTGCAGCGCGATCTCGGCCTGCTGCGGCGTCACCTCGATGGTCTGGATGCGGGCATAGTGGGTCTCGCGCGCGTGGCTGCTGCGATAGGCGCGTTCCACATTTGGCGTGATCCCATACAGAACATCATCCCGGATTGGCACGACATCCGCCCGGAATGAGCCTGCGGGGTCAAAGATCACCCGTTCGCTGCCACTGATCATCAGCGAAGTGTGCGCGCCCGATCCTGTGCGGGTGTTGATCATCGTGTACAGCGTCAGGGTCGATGGCCCCGGGTCACGATAGGACCGGGCCACGATCTCGGCCTGATCAGATTGAGGGCGCTGTGACCCGGTGCAGCCCGCCACCAATACGGCCAGCAGGCAGGCAATGACAATCCTGAACACGGGTGAACCTCGTCCGTTTTAAGACGCGAACACCGCCAGGAAGACGCAGAGGAAGAAGATCGCCACCACGCACCACGTGGTGAATTTGACGAACCCGTCAAAGGTTTTGGTTTGAACGGTGATGTCCATCTCGCCGTGCTTGTGTTCAGCCATGTGTCACAGATTCCCAATTCGCGTGTTTGAGATGTTGGATAATCGAAATTCGCAGGCCTGTCACCACGTCATTCGCGCGCAGGTGGCGTCGTAGCAAAGACCGAACAGCCCGGATAGCCGAACCCCCATCGCCAGGGCAATCCGCTGCATGGGCCACCACCGAATCGAACCGCCATATACATCGCCTCGGCCGTGATAGAATGGACGGACCGGATTTGTTCGGGCGTCATGTCATAACGCACGGCGTATTCGTCGGCATGGGTCTTGCCATGGTCCTTAACGCAAGACCGCAGCGCATCGTCCGCCGCCAGACGGGCGTCGAAACTGTCGTCGGGTTGATGCACGCCACCTGCATTGTGATAGGCCTGGTCGTGGGTCACGCAGCAATATTCCCAAGGCGGATGCGCCTCATATAAATCCGCCAGCTTCGGGAACGTTTCCGCCACCAGACGCCAGCTGGACGACAACCCGCCCGAACACCCGTCGGTTTCAAACGGCGCAAGCGCGGCCCCTGTGCTTTGCGCCACAAGCGCCCGGTGTGCGGGCAGTTCCACCACACGCATAACCTCTTGCGCGGTGGCGGGCACAGCAAGCCAAACTATGGCAAGAGACAGGTTAAGGGCTCGCATCGCGCATTTCCTTAGGGTCCATGGACATGCCGAACCGGGTCGCCAGCCATAACAACAGTCGTTCCGCAGGCCCCATCTGAGCGCGGACCCGCAGCACTTCGTTGGCCATTGCCGGGCGGTCCGTGATCAGCCCGTCGACGCCCATCGACGCCATGGCGGACATCTGCAGCGGGTCATTCACCGTCCAGACATAGATATCCTTGCCCGCCGCCTGAATTGAGCGCACCAACCCCGGTGACGCCATCGCAGCGTTGACGGCCACAAAATCGCCTTCCAACCCCGACAAATCCCCAACTGCCGTCGCCGCCAAAACACCTGCCCGCCATTCCGGGCGCAGCTTTTTCATCTTCTGCACCGCCGGGTATTTCAGCGACATCGTCGCGATGTCGTCCTGCATTTCAAACTCTTCGACCAGCTCGGCGACGCGGTTTTCCAGATCGATGTCATGGCCATAATATTTCAGCTCGATGATAACCTTGGAACGTCCCTTGGCCGCCGCCAAAACCTCACGCAGTGTGGGCGTACGCTGATCGGCATATTCCGGATCGAACCAGCTGCCGATATCGATCTCGGCCACATCCGCCATGGTGGCGTCCCAAACTTTCAGCGGCACACCTGCCAGCTTCATGAAATCACTATCATGGGCCACGATCACTACGTCATCCGCTGACTCCTGCACATCGATTTCAACCCAATCTGCGCCATCTTCCATCGCTTTCAGGATCGCAGCCATGGTGTTTTCCGGCCGCAATGCGGCAGCACCACGATGGCCGATCACTTCGGCCCGGTCCGGCGCCTGCACCCGCTGCAACATGTGCTGCCCAACCCAGAGCCCGATCAGTACGGCAACAGCCGTAACCCCTACGGTCAGGAAAAGAGGCATCCGCAGCGATCCGGGCTCGGGATGCGCAGGCTCTGCGGTTTGAATATCGAAGAAACCGTCCAGCAATACCGCCAGCGCGCCTAGTGCGACTGCTGCCAGAACCAGCCCCCCCAAAGACCAGAGCCCCGCCACACCCAGGCTGTAGATCAACGCCAGACGCAGATGCGTCGCCCCCTGCAACGGAACCAGATCGAACAAAAGCCCTGCAGCCGCGGCGAGCAACGTGGCAATCGCGAGCCGCATGGCCAGCCAAAGCCCCAGCTGGATCTTGAGGCGCCCGCGTTTGCCCTCCATCCGTTGCGCGCTGATGCTGAACGCATGCGCGGGGTGGACGGTTTCAAACAGCACCAGATGCAGCGACAACGCCCAGGCCGACAATTGCCGGATCAGCACCCAGGCCATCACCAGAAGCACCGCACCGATCAGCGCGACAGCAACCCAGAATGACGGCGGGTGGAAGGTCAGGTAATAGTTGATGTCATACTCGGTCAGTGTCCACCACGCGATCACGGCGCTGACGACGGCGAAGGGCAGGATCAGGAGCAAAACGCGCAGCACAAAACGCGCCGCAAAACCGAACAGAGCGGGCAAGCGAGATAAGATCAGGCCGATCGCCGCACTTCCGGCGCGCCAGGGATCGCTCTCGCCCATACGCAAAGATCCGGCCATGACCGAAAACACAAAGACTTCGGCCAGGAGGAAAATACTGAGGGTCGTTATTGCGGCGATGAACCCGACAGGCGACAGGATGAAGGCTGCGATGTCCTGATCCGTCAAAGCAGTCTGATCGGACAATGACACGGCGAGGTTCACGGTGATCGCCACACCGGGCGCGATCAGCGCAATCAGCAGGAACCGAACGGCAACGTAGATGGGCACAAAAACGCGGCGACGGGTCCAAGCGCCCCGGTATGCGGTTGTAACGGCAGAAAAAACGGTCACATCGTGCCCCCTTGAATGATCAATTCATTCAAGGCCGTGAAATTCGGAATTGCAAGTCAGGTCATCAGCTTTCTTCCAGATCAGCCGCCAATCGGAACCCGATGCGGTTGGCTGGTTTATCCTCGACCGTTTTGGGCAATGCCCGCAACATCACGTTCAGCTGGCTGACATGCTGAACCAGCTGTGTCCGCGCACCCGTCGCATCCGATCCGAAGAAGGTGATTACATCCGGATCGAAATAGCCCATCCCTTCGATCCGCATCACACCGGCATCACCGCCGGTGAAGCCCATGGCAACCTCTTGATCACCATCCAGTGTTTTTTCAAAGTTCTGGATGTAGAGGATCAAACGTTCATAAGCCCATTGTGCCGGGCTTTTGGACTCGACTGGCTGTTGCAGTGCGCCCGGCAGCTCTTTGTTGCCGGATTGCGTTTCGGGGTTTGCGTGAACCTCATAGCATCGCGGCAGCGCTGCTGATTCAGCGGCTTCGGCCGAGGTTTCGATCTTGTCCATGGCTTTACCCTTTGCGTTGAAACGCCCACGCCCCGTCCGCGCGCCGCGTCCGGGTGACAACACCAATGTGGTAAAGGTGGTTCAGATGTGCAACCGCCTCGACCAGCGCCAGGCCATATTCGCCCTCGCCGATCTGGCGTTTGAACAAAGGGGCAAAGCAGCCTGCTGCGGTCTTCGGGACATCCAGAAAGTCGCGCAGACGATCCAGCGCACCGTGATGATTCTCGATCAACTGCTTCATACGCAGAGGCAGGCCGGTGAAGGGCAGCTTGTGTCCGCCCAGCGCCAGATGCTCTGGCCGAGCCAGCCCTTTCAGGCGTTCACAGGCTTCCAGCCATTCCGCAACCGGATCTGCCATGGGTTCGGTGACATAGACGCCAAGATTGGGACTGATCGAACTTAGAATCTGGTCGCCGGTCAGCACCAGATGATCATCGCGGCTCCAGAAGGTCGCGTGTTCGGGCGCGTGACCATTGCCGATATGCACATCCCAATCGCGCCCGCCCATACGGAGCACGCTGCCTTGTTTGATCCGGGTAAAGCCCAACGGCATCGGATAGACCATGTCGGCAAAATTGAAAGGCCGCTCGGACTGGCGCTTGGCCAGGACTTCGGGGGCCATCCCGGCGCTACGGTAATAACCCAGCGTTTCCTGCGGCCAGGTGTCCTGCACATCCAGCGTCAGCATGCGTGCAAACAGCCAGGCAGTCCGGGTTGTGATCAGCTCGGCCCCGTGTTCCGACTGAAACCAACCTGCATTGCCAACATGATCGGGGTGGTGGTGAGTAACCACAACGCGTGACACAGGTTTGCCCGCCAAGGGCCCCGCCATCAGCGTTTCCCAGATCGCACGAGTCTTTTTCGATGAAAATCCGGTGTCTATTACCGTCCAGCCGTCGCCATCATCCAGCGCATAGACATTGACATGATCCAGCGCCATGGGCAGCGGCAGGCGCATCCACAGTACGCCGTCGGCGATTTCGATCGCCTCGCCCGGTGCCGGAGGTTCCGGCCACGGGTAACGGATCGTCAGAGATGCGTCGCCATCCATCACGCGACAAGCTCATCAGGGCTGAGGGCATAAATATCCTCGGCCCCGTTCTGCGCCTGAACCAGCAAGCCGGAATATTCCGGCAGCAATGCGTTGATGTAGTACCGCGCCAGCTTGAATCGGGCACCCTCGGGTTCGACCAGCGCCGCTTTGAGGTGATAGTGCGCCCCCAGAACCCGGGCGAAGGCTTTCAGATATGGCAATGCTCCCGCGAAACGCGTGTTCATGTCAGATTGCGACACAAGCCATTCCGTGACCTCGCGCAGGCTCTCGGTTGCTTCCCACACGGGACCGGCCAGTTCCGGCATGGTTGCCCGGGCCTGCTCGGCGTGATCCTCGATTTCATCCAAAAGATTCGAGGCCGCCTCACCCCCATCCATCATCTTGCGCGCCACCAGATCCATGGCTTGAATGCCATTGGTGCCTTCATAAATCGCCGTCACACGCACATCGCGATAATACTGCGCAGCACCGGTTTCCTCGATAAAGCCCATGCCGCCATGGACCTGAACGCCCTCTTCCGAGACGCGCATTCCGGTTTGCGTACCAAAGACCTTCCCAATCGGCGTCAGAAGCGCCGCACGCGCCACCCATTCAGGATCACCCGTCGCATCAGCCATGTCGATCGCCGCCGCATTGGCCAGCATGATGGCGCGTGCCGCAAAGGTGTCAGCGCGCATTCCCATCAGCATCCGTCGCACATCGGCATGATCGATGATGGTGCCCGAGGGCGTCTTGCCCTGCTTGCGCTCCAGCGCATAGGCAAGCGCGTGCTGATAGGCCCCTTCGGCGGCCCCGACGCCCTGCCCGCCCACGCCAAGACGTGCATTGTTCATCATGGTGAACATCGCCGCCATACCGCCGTGTTCTTCCCCGACAAGCCAGCCCCTGGCGCCATCGTACTGCATGACGCAGGTCGGCGATCCGTGCAGGCCCATCTTGTGTTCAAGCGAAACCACTTTCAGATCATTGGCCACACCGGGGTTGCCATGTTCATCCGGCAGGTATTTGGGCACCAGAAACAGCGAAATACCCTTGGTGCCGGGCACGCCATCGGGCAGCCGGGCCAGAACCAGATGGCAGACATTTTCGGTAAAATCGTTATCGCCCCAGGAAATATAGATCTTCTGGCCGGAAACAGCATAGGTGCCATCACCGTTTGGTTCTGCTTTTGACGTCAAAGCACCCACATCCGACCCGGCCTGTGGTTCAGTCAGGTTCATCGTGCCCGACCATTCACCCGCCATCATCTTGGGCAGATAAAGCGCTTTCAGCTCATCGCTTGCATGATGCTCCAGCGCTTCGATCTGACCCTGAGACATCAGCGGGGCCAGTTGCAGGGACAGGCAGGCGGCGCTCATCATCTCATTGACGGCCGTGGTCAGGGTC
Source organism: Ruegeria sp. AL1 (assembly GCF_056540905.1). Taxonomy (NCBI): domain Bacteria; kingdom Pseudomonadati; phylum Pseudomonadota; class Alphaproteobacteria; order Rhodobacterales; family Roseobacteraceae; genus Ruegeria; species Ruegeria sp. AL1. Next base: position 99,036 of record NZ_JBQFXP010000005.1, on the reverse strand, counting down.
ATCGGCAGACCCATGCCACCATATTCGGGATCACCGCTCATCGCGATCCAACCGCCTTCGGCAATCGCTTTCCAACCTTCGGCATATCCCGGAGAGGTCCTGAGAACGCCATTTTCAAGCCGCGCGGGTTCAAGATCGCCGGGACGCTGTAGCGGGGCCATCACCTCTTCGCACATCTTGCCCGCTTCGGTCAGGATCGCGCTGACCACATCCGCGCTTGCCTCCGAGAATTTTTCCGTGGCGGCGATCCGGTCAAAGTCGACGGCGTGGCGGAACAGAAATTCATAATCGGTAATAGGCGCGCGATAGGGCATGATTTTCCTTAAGGCTGTCTTGGTCAGCGGGCGCGGGCAGGGTTGGATTCTTCTGCGCCCACCTTTATGCATCTGGGTCTGAACGATTAAGTAGCCTTCCGAATGGTACACGCAATCAAAACGCGGCGTCACGCCCCATGATCCCCTACCGCACGCAAGAATTGTCCGCTGATCCCGGCGGCATCGCGCAGGCGGCGGATTTGCTGCGGCAGGGTCTGCTGGTCGCCTTTCCGACCGAGACGGTTTACGGATTGGGCGGTGATGCCCGTAATGGTGAGGCCGTGGCCAGCATCTATGCGGCCAAGGGGCGCCCAAGTTTCAACCCGTTGATCGCGCATGTTGCATCGACCCGCGCGGCGCAGCGGTTTGTGGAATGGTCGGATCAGGCCGATGCGCTGGCTCAGGCCTTCTGGCCCGGCCCCCTGACACTGGTCCTGCCGTTGCGCCCCGGGCATGAGGTTTCGTCGCTGGTAACCGCCGGGCTTGATACGCTGGCGGTTCGTGTGCCCGCCCATCCCACCGCGCGCGCCTTGCTGGCTGCCTTTGACGGGCCCGTCGCTGCGCCTTCGGCAAATCCCTCTGGCCAGATCAGCCCCACCACCGCAGACCATGTCCGCGCCGGATTGGACGGTCGGATCGCCGCCATTCTGGATGATGGCCCCTGTGGCGTCGGGCTGGAATCGACAATTGTCGGATTGGCGGGTGAGCCCTCTTTGCTGCGCCCCGGAGGTGTGTCTCTGGATCAGATCGAAAACGTCTTGGGCGCCCAACTTCATCATCATCAAGCGGGCGATATGCTGACAGCACCCGGCCAGTTGCAATCGCATTATGCCCCTGATGCCCCTGTGCGCCTGAACGCCACCGACCGAACCGGAGATGAGGTCATGCTGGGTTTCGGCCCGGTAGATTGCGCAGTCAACCTGTCCCAATCCGGTGACCTGATCGAAGCCGCCGCAAACCTGTTTGCCGCCCTTCATCGTTTGAACGATACCGGGCGTCCCATTGCGGTGTCGCCGGTCCCAAATGTCGGATTGGGCGTTGCGATAAACGACAGGCTGCGCCGGGCCGCCGCGCCGCGTGACAGCTGATCAGGCGCGCCCCGCACTGGCCGAAAGGCTCAGTGGATCAACGCCAAGCGTGGCCAGCGCTGCCTCCCATTTCTCGTCATCGGGCACGTCGAAAACCAGTTTGGAGGTAGCATCGGTGGTCAGCCAGCCATTCATGGCGATTTCATCCTCAAGCTGATCCGGCCCCCAACCGGAATAGCCCAGCGTCAGCATCGCGTTGAGCGGGCCCCGCCCCGAGGACAGATCCTCGAGCACGTCCAGCGTGGCCGTCATGCTGAAATCCTGGGATATCTGCATCGAGTGCAAATTCGCCTCGTAATCCGCGCTGTGCAGGACAAAGCCGCGCGACATTTCAACCGGACCGCCGAAATGCACCAGACGTTCGCCTACCGCAGGCACACGGCACGCGATGTTCAGCTGTTCCAGCAACGTCTTGAACCGCAGGTCTGACGGTTTGTTGATGATCAGACCCATCGCGCCATCGTCGCCATGGCTGCAGATATACACCACCGAATGCTCGAATCGCGGATCGCCCATGCCAGGCATCGCGATCAACAATTTGCCGGTAAGGTCCATGAGACAGACATCTTTCGGAAATAAACCCTCTCAACAATGCCCCCGCGAGGTGGGGAATGGCAAGGGATCAAAGGGGATTTCAGTGTATTTCATCACGGTGACCGGAACGTGACTTGGCATTCATGACCGCAATGCGCATTTTGGACATATGATGATGCTCTGGAAACCCGCCGCAGCCGCCCTGACTGCCAGCCTGATGCTGGCCAGCCCCTCTTTTGCGCAAGGGGTCGGTCAGCTTGTGCAACTCGAAGTGCTGGATGGCGGGAAAGCCGCTGACGGCACCTATCAGGGTGCGTTGCGCCTGACCCTGCAGGATGGGTGGAAAACATACTGGCGCGCGCCGGGCGACGCGGGTATCCCGCCGAATTTCGACTGGAGCCATTCAGGTAACGTGGGTGCTGTTGACATCACATGGCCCGCGCCCGATGTATTTGATCAGAATGGGCTGCGGTCAATCGGATACGAAGATCAACTGGTGCTGCCCGTAAGGATCACACCGGCCAACCCGTCCAAGCCCGTGCGTTTGCGCGGCGAAATGGATCTGGGGGTCTGCAAGGACGTGTGCGTTCCAGGCCGTCTGAATTTCGACCACACGCTGAACGCTGACGCGGGCCGCAACCCGGCCATTGCCGCGGCATTGGCGCAACGTCCGTTTTCCGCGCGCGAGGCCGGTGTCGCCGGAGCCAGCTGCGTTTTGCAGCCGACATCGGACGGCATGCGGATCGAGGCGCATATCGACATGCCATCTGCCGGTGGCACCGAAATCACGGTCATCGAGCCCGGAAACCCGACGCTTTGGGCCTCGCAACCGGAAACCCGGCGGCAGGGCAATACTCTGGTCACCAGCGCCGAGGTGATCAGCGCCTCGGGCGGTGCCTTTGCGCTTGATCGGTCCGAGGTGCGGATCACGGTTCTGGGCGACAATCACGCAGTGGACATTCAGGGATGTAGCGCTGGCTGATACAGTGACCCGTTTCCCGAAACTCGGGGCGCTGGCTGTTGTCTTGCGTCAGGACCATGTGTTGCTGGTCCAGCGCGGCAAAAAGCCTGACGCCGGGCTTTGGGGCTTTCCGGGCGGTCACGTGGAATTTGGCGAGACCGTGATGCAGGCCGCGGCGCGCGAATTGCGCGAAGAGACGGGCGTGATCGCCACCCCCTCGCATTATCTGGACAATCTGGACCTGATACACCGGGACGCGCACGGGCAGGTGCACACGCATTATCTGTTGGTGGGCGTGGCCTGCCGCTATGTTTCAGGCACCCCGAAAGCGGCGGATGACGCGCGCGATGCCCGCTGGTTTCCGACCGACCAGGTCCGTCAACGCACCCTGCCGATGAGCGACCGCGTACCGGAACTGCTGGACACGGCCATTCGCTCTGATCAGGCCTGAGCGCGCCCTGCAAGGCGGGCGTACAAGAGCCCGGACACCAAGACACCGGTCACAAAGATCAGCACAGCCCCGGCAGCGAATACACCAAATCCCATATGCAGGATGCTCATCCCATCCGCCCCGGGATAGAAACCCGCAAGCGCCGGCAACGGCGCGCCGGTCAGTGCGGGCCAGATCATACTGACACCCAGCCATGCCGCCAGCGCCAGGGCTGTTCCCCGCACTGCATTGCGCACGACCCGATCCGGGGCGCGAAACGCGCGGCGCATCGAGATCATGGGACGGGCCACGTCATTAAGGATTGCCAAAAGCGCCGGCACCAGCATCAGGATCAGCGCCATACCAAAGCCCAGCCCGTAAACCAGCGTAATCACCGTTGGTTTCAGGAATTGCGCCTGCTGTGATCCTTCATAAAGCAGCGGCGTCAGACCCAACACTGTGGTCAGAGTTGTCAGCATCACCGGGCGCAACCTGTCGGCTGTGCCTTCGATGATCGACGGAACAAGCCCGCGGTCGCGTCGGTAATCATCTATCGTGGTCACCAGAACAATCGAGTCGTTGATAATGATGCCGGTCATCCCCAACAGACCAACCACCGTGAACATACTCAGCGGGACATCCCAGATGTGGTGGCCCCAAATGGCCCCGACCAAGCCAAACGGTATAATGGCCATGACCACCAGCGGGCGCGTCCAGCTGGCAAAGACCCAGGCCAACACAAGATAAATACCGGTCAGGCATAGAATCAGACCGGTGCGGGCCTCGGTTAGGAATTCGTCTTCCTGTTCGCTGAGCCCCGACATGACCCATTCGACCTGCCGCTCTGCCGCGATGTTGGGCAGGATTTCATCCCGCATCGCCCGCTCGATCTCGGCCGCCTTTGCGGGATCATCTTCGGATATGTCTCCGTTGACCGACACGACGCGGGACCCGTTCTCGCGCCGCACGACCGCGAACCCGGCCTCCCGCTCGACCGACACGATATCGGCCAGCGGAACATAGACCCCGTCCGGAGACCGCATCAGCGTACGTTCCAGAAAATCGGCTGTCAGTTCATCTTCGGGCAGTTCGACACGAATTTCGGCGCTTCGGGGACCAACAGGATAAGTCGCGGCCTCGATCCCGCTCAACCGGTCGCGCAACACCCGGCCAAGCGTTTCGATGCGAAAGCCCAGCGCCTGACCCTGCGCGGTCAGGTCCAGACTGAACTCTTCCTTGTCATAGGCGAGACTGTCCTCCAACGCCGTGACTTCCGGGTATTTCGACAGCTCAGCCTTCAAATCCTCGGACGCCGCTTTCAAAGTATTCACGTCCGCGCCGGTAAACTGCACATCAATGGCATCGCCACCCGGGCCCGAGCGCCAGCCACGGAAGCTGAGCACTTCGACCTTGGGATGGCGCGGCACGAAGCTCTGCAACTCGCCGACAAATTCGAAACTGGAATAAGGACGCAGGTCGGCGTCGATCAGTTCGATGGAAATCCCGCCCAACAGAGCACCGTCTTTGCCTTCGGCGGCAGCAAGACCAAAACCGGCATTGCCGCCAACTTCCGCCAGCACGTAGTCAATCGGGTTGCGACCGTGGCGTTCTTCATAGATCTCACCCAGCTCATCGGTCGCTTTCTGCAGGATGCGCATCATCTCGATCGTGTCCGCGCGGGTCGCCCCTTCGATCATAACAAAATTGCCCGTCACAGAGCCGCGTTCCGGCGCGTTGAAGAACCGCCAGTTGACATCGCCACGAATGAACAGGGCGATCTGGCTGGCCAGCAGCACGCACATCGCCGCAACCACGACGTACCGCGCTCGGACGACCCACCCCACCAGCGGGCGGAACAGATGATCCCGCACCCAGCGAAAGCCCTTGTTCACAACCCGATTGGGCCAGTCATACCAATGCTCCTTGGCCGAATGCGCAATGGCGTGGGCCATATGATTGGGCAGGATCAGAAAACACTCGATCAGCGACGCGATCAAAACCGCGATGACGGTAAAGGGGATATCGCGGATCAACTCACCAAACCGCCCGCCGATGGCGGTCAGACCAAAGAACGCGATGACCGTGGTGATCGTCGCGGCAAAAACGGGCATTGCCATGCGCCGCGCAGCACGCTCGGCTGCAATCATCGGCGCCTCGCCCAGACGGCGGGCGCGATAGTCGGCGTGCTCTCCCACAACGATAGCATCATCCACGACGATGCCCAAGGTGATGATCAGGCCAAAGAGCGAGACCATATTGATGGACAACCCGCCCAGATACATCAGCGCAATTGCTGCCGACATGGCCACCGGGATACCCGCCGCGACCCAAAAGGCAATGCGGGCATTCAGGAACAGAAACAACAGACAGACAACAAGACCCAGACCCAGCAGACCATTGTCGATCAGAATATCCAGACGGTCGGTAATGGCCTGCGCCCGCGTGCGGATCAGGTCGATCTGAACACCCGACGGAAGACTGGCCTGCACCTCGCGCGCCACGTTCTCGACTGTGCGCTGAATGGCAATCGCATCACCCAGGTTGGAGCGATCAACCCGGATCGACATGGCCGGATGCTCATCGACAAAATAACTCCGGTCACGGGTCACGCCCTCCAGCCGGATTTCCGCGACATCGCCCACAACCAGTTTCGAGCCGTCCGCAAAGGTTCGCAGCGCGATACCCTCAATCTGCTCGGGGCTGCGCTTTTCGACACCGGTCCGAATGCGGGCTCCGGCGCCGGAAACCTCGCCTGCGGGGTTGGTGGTAACCTCGGCAGAAATGGCCGTAGCTATGTCTGACATCGAGATATCGTTGGCGATCAGTTGCGCGGTTGGCACTTCAACCACGACACGTGGGGCGGCCAATCCCCGGATCGTCGTGCGCGTGACGCCTTCGGCAAATAGTCGATTGATGAATTCGTCAGTGAAACGTGCAATTTGTTCGGGATCCGTAGGGCCTGTGATCACCACATCCGTAACCCGATCCCGCCAGGCCCCGCGCCGGATACGCGGCTCGTCGGCGTCTTCGGGCAAATCGGTTACACCGTCAACGGCGGTCCGGATATCCTCGACGGCCCGTCCCATGTCCCAATTGGGCTCGAATTCCATACGCACGCGGGTCCAGCCGGGATGAGAGTTCGCCTCGGTGCTGGTGACACCTTCGACGGCCAGCAATACCGGCTCCAGCACCTGAACGATGCCGTTATCCATGTCCTCCGGCCCGGCCCCGTCCCAGGTAACGGTCACGTCCACGCGTTCGAGGATGACATCGGGGAAGAACTGCGCGCGCATGTTCGGGATTGCGGCCGCACCCAGAACCAGCATGACCAGAAGCAGGAGGTTCGCGACCGTGCGATGCCGGGTGAAATAGCTGAGGATACCGCTTGCCGCCCCAGGGATCTCGCGCATCATGGCGATTACCCTCCGGCCCGGTTTTCCAGCCGCCGGACCAGAGCCGCGGGCACTTTGGCCTCGCTCAGCTGGGCCAGAACACGGGCTTTCACGTCCTTGGGCATGCGCTTGCTGGATTCAACCTGCGCCACAAGCTGGGCGCGCTTTTCATCAGAAAGCTCCACCAGATTTGCTGCCGCAGCGGCGTTGTCTTCCACACGCAGCGGGCGGACCCGGACACCTTCGCCCAGCAGAGGGGTTCGGCCAATAACCACTTCGCGCCCGTCCAGACCCTCGCCGCGCAACAGGATATGGTCCCCTTGGCGTCTTATCAGTTCGACCGGCAGCGCTTCCAGCCGGTCCTCTGGTCCCAGAACCAGAACGGTTCCCGTCGCGTCCAACGCCGAAGACGGCATACGGACCACTCGATCCAAGGGCTTTTCCTGCACTGAGACGGTCACAAAGTCGCCGGGCTTGAAGCCAGCCGCGCTGTCCATGCGCGCATAGATCAGGCGACCGGTCTGCCCTTCCCCGGCTGATCCGCTGTCGCGACTGATGCGGCCCTGTGCTGTCAGGTCTGTTCCGGTCACCTCAAGAGAGACAGTGACCGGCGCGTCAATTAGTTTACCCTGCGCATCCAACAGTCTGACATACTGGGCGGTCGAGACCCGGAACGCCACCTCGAGCGCGTTCGGGTCGACCAGTTCGGCCAGTTTTTCATTGGCGGCCACCAGTCGCCCTTCGACCAGTGAGACATCGGTCAATGTTCCGCTAAACCCCGCGCGGATGGTCATATCGCCCAGATCACGTTCGGCCGCTTCCAACGCGATGCGGGCCCGCGCCAGTAAAGTCGTGGCCTGATCAACCCGCGATTCAGCTTGCGCCAACGCGATCCGCCGGGCCAGAACCGCTTGCTGAGCCGCAGCTTCGGCCAGTTCGGCCTCTTCCACCGCCGCAGCCGCCCCGACGCCGCGGCTTTGCAAATCCTTTTGACGCTGCATCGCCCGCCCACGCAGCTCTGCCTGCGACTTGGCCGAGTTCAGCTCGTCCTGCGCCAACAACAGCGACCGTTCCGCATCGCGTTCTTCAAATTGCGCATCCAGCAGATCGGACTTGGCCCGATCCAGCGCCGCCTGCGTGTTGGCCGGGTCCAGTTCCACCAGAACTTCTCCGGTCGTCACCGCGCCGCCATCCTCGAAATCATCCGCCAAAGCGATCACACGACCGCCAAGGGCCGCCCGCAGTTCCAGTCTGCGTCGGCTTTGAACTTCGCCAAAGGCTTCCAGAACGGGCGTGACAGTCACGAATTCCGCCGGTCTGACGCTGACGGCGAACACTCTTTCCCGCGCGGGCGGCGCTGATTCATCGCGATCCAGAACCTCCTGCACAGCGCCCACGATCATCTGGGCGGCGACAAACAGCAGGCCCAGCGTCAGAAACGCCAGGAACACTCCTACAAGGCTTTGCCTCAGAAATCGCATATGTCACTCACCTAAACTGTATCAGGCTGCCATCTGTCAAAGGTAGCCGGGCTGCGAAAATTGCCAAGCCACAAAGCGGTTATGAACAGTTGAACGCAGGACCAGTCTACTTCCGTCGCAGATGTTCGTCCAATCGGGGCATAATTTCGACGAAATTGCAGGGGCGGTGGCGATAATCGAACTGTTTCTCAAGGATTGCGTCCCACGCGTCCTTGCACGCTCCGGGACTGCCCGGAAGCGCAAACAGATAGGTGCCACCCGCAACCCCGCCTGTCGCGCGGGACTGAACGGCCGACGTACCAATTTTCTCCATCGAGACGATGGTGAACACGGTACCAAAAGCCTCGATTTCCTTTTCATAGACGTCCCGATGCGCCTCGACTGTCACGTCGCGCCCGGTCAGCCCGGTTCCACCGGTCGAGATGATCACATCAATCTCGGGATCGCCGACCCACAACCGAAGCTGCGCAGCGATTTCGCCGCGCTCGTCCTGCGCGATCTTTCGGTCGGCAACCGAATGGCCTGCCTTTTCGATCCGGTCCACCAGCGTCTGACCCGAGCGGTCATCGGCCAGCGAACGGGTATCCGAGACGGTCAGAACCGCAATCCGGACCGGGATGAATTCCTTGCTTTCGTCAATGCGCGACATGTGGTGTCAGGCCCTTTCCATTGTGACAAGCGAGACGTCGAACGCAGCCAGCACCGCGCCCGCAGAAAAACAGGCACCCAGACCAGCTTTGCATCTGGATTGTCCGGTTCATATGGCGACCTCGAACCAGTTCGCCGTGGGGCCAAGATTGGCAATCTGGGTGCCTCCGATCATCCCGCGATAGCCCCAGCTGTCATGAATATGACCATGCAGCGCGAAGTGTGGCTGCATCCGTTCAATGGCGTCGCGGACAGCAACCGAACCGACCGCATCGCCCGCCGAGGTCTTGTCGCCATGGCACTTTGGCGGGGAATGCGCAATGAGGATATCGGTTCCCTCGCATCGGTTCAGCAACTCGGTCGCTTCGGCCTCGGTCAGATCGCAGGACCAATCGCCAAAAGGGGTAACGGGCACGCCATATCCCAAGCCAAACAACCGTATCCCATCCAGGGTCATTCCGGTCCCGTGCAGCACATGTGCGCCGTCGGGCGCCGCCTGGGTCAGCTCAGCGGCGCTTTCGGCATTGCCGGGCACCAGAACCAACGGAGCCGCGATGCCTGCCAGCCAACCCATTGCCTCATCCAGCCCTTGCCGCATGTTACAATAATCCCCGGCACCGATCACGAGGTCGGCACCGATGCTGGCAGTCACGATCTCTGCGGCCCGGTTGCGGGCCATGTGCAGATCAGAGAAGGCCAGAATACGCATCACGACCCCTCAAGCCGGGTCTTGAGCTCCAGCAAATCCGCCCAGGCCTGCCGCTTCATCTGAGGTTGACGCAGCAGATAGGCCGGGTGGAACATCGGGATGACAGGTAAATCCAGCGCCTGATCCCACTGGCCGCGCAGTCGGGTGATGCCGCGCTTGCCCAAAACGGCCTGACAGCTGATATTGCCCATGACCACCAGAACGTCGGGCTTAGCCAGCGCAACGTGACGCTCGAGGAAGGGCTTCATCATTCCGATCTCATCGGGCTTTGGGTCCCGGTTTTGCGGTGGCCGCCATGGCAGTACATTTGTGATATAAACGTTCCGTGTCCGGTCCAGATCAATTGCCGCCAGCATCCGGTCAAGCAGCTGTCCGGCACGACCAACAAAAGGTTTGCCTTCGCGATCCTCTTCCCGGCCCGGTGCCTCACCGATGATCATCACGCGCGCGCCTGCAATGCCGTCGCAAAAGACCAATTGCCGGGCCCCGCGTTTTAACTCGCACAGATCGAACGCGTCCATGGCCGCCCGCAGCTGATCCAATGATCCGGCACCCTGGGCTGCAGCCCGGGCGACCGCGACCGGGTCGACTTGGGTCGATTTTTCAACCACAGCAGGCGCAGATGGCTTTCTGGGCTTGGGCGCGGTGTCAGGCAGCGCGTATCTGTCAATCGGGTCATCCCCGATTGCGTCCGTTACGCCCAGCTCAACCTGCCAGTCCAGCAGCGCCCGCGCGGTGTGATAATCCAAAGCCGATTCCATTGCCCTCAATCTAACCACCTTTTGACCGAGGGAAAGCGAATAGACCTTGATCAGGCGACCCCGCGCACCGACCATGGGTGCATTCATGATGCAAATTGTGCGATTCCTTCTGATGATTGTGCTGCTGGCGACGTTCAGCAGTCAGGGTGTTGCGCAAATTCAAGACAGGTATGGCATCCATAACCGGGGTGGTCTGAGCGACCGGACCCGTCAATGCCGCGCAGGCCAGTTCAAATGCGGTGTGCGCTGTTGCTCGGCGGGGCAGAGATGCAGTTTTGACGGCCACTGCATCCGTGCGGGCGGCACCTATTGCGGCGGCGGACGCAGCTGCGGACCGTTCGAACGCTGCGTGGCCGGCGGCACCCGCTGCGCGCCCAAAGGGGCAAACAAATGCACCTCGCGTCTGGACTGCCCCGGCGGCAATTTCTGCAATGGACGCGGAGAATGTGAACCGGTATCGCCCGGTCTGGACACGGGCAGAGTGGTCCCGAACCGCCCAAATCTCTGCGACGACGGCCGCGCATGCGCCTCGGGAACCGCCTGTTTACCGGGCGGCGGCTGCACCCGTCCGGGATGGTTTCTGTGTGAAGAGACCGGCTCGCAATGCCGCACGGGGTTCAAATGTTCTGCGCAGCAGGGATGTGTCCCGGTCAAAGCCGTGGATTGCGGCAACGCCCGATGGTGCAAACCCGGCGAGCAATGCCTGCCCGACGGCGGGTGCGAGAAACTGCCCCATGGGTCCGATCCCTAGGTTGCCTTGCGCCGCACGGCTTTCTATAAGCGGGCCGATTGTCAGACAGGAGCCCGCCCATGCGTTTCGCCCATCGTCACCTTCTTGGCATCGAGCATCTGTCGCAATCCGATATCACCGCCATTCTTGATCTGGCCGAGACATATGTCGATCTCAATCGCCAGTCGGCAAAACGCTCCGACGTTCTGTCCGGACTGACACAGATTAACATGTTCTTTGAAAACTCGACCCGCACGCAGGCCAGTTTTGAATTGGCGGGCAAGCGTCTGGGCGCGGATGTGATGAACATGGCGATGGAGGCCAGCTCGATCAAAAAGGGCGAGACCCTGATCGACACGGCGATGACGCTGAACGCCATGCACCCTGATCTGCTGGTGGTTCGGCATCCGCATTCGGGCGCGGTCGATCTGCTGGCGCAGAAGGTGAACTGTGCCGTATTGAACGCGGGCGACGGGCGGCACGAACATCCGACGCAGGCCCTGCTGGACGCCCTGACGATCCGCCGCGCCAAGGGTCGCCTGCATCGGCTGAACATCGCAATTTGTGGTGATGTGGCCCATTCCCGCGTGGCCCGGTCGAATCTGATCCTGCTGGGCAAGATGGAAAACCGAATTCGCCTGATTGGCCCGCCGACCCTGGTGCCCGGTCAGTTTGCCGAATTCGGAGCCGAAATTTATGATGACATGACCGAAGGGCTGAAAGACGTTGATGTCGTCATGATGCTGCGTCTTCAACGCGAGCGGATGGATGGTGGCTTCATCCCTTCCGAGCGAGAATATTATCACCGCTACGGTCTGGACGCCGCCAAGCTGGCGCTGGCCAAACCGGATGCCATCGTCATGCATCCTGGCCCGATGAACCGCGGGGTCGAGATTGACGGCACTCTGGCCGATGACATCAACCGGTCGGTCATTCAGGAACAGGTGGAAATGGGCGTTGCCGTCCGCATGGCCGCGATGGAATTGCTGGCCCGCAATCAGCGCGAGGCCGCATGAACAATCTGACGGTCGCCCCACATGAACGCGGCGTCCTGCGCCTGTTTACGCTGGACATGCGCGCCGAAGAGGCGAAGTTCCTGCGCGAACCGGGCGCAGCCGATCAGGTTCTTGGGGTCACGGGGTTGGACCCGGCGCAGATCGACATCTTTCCCGTCACGGACCTCGAAGATCTCGGCCTGTACGGTTACTTGAACGACGGATGTGGCGTCTCAGAAGACCAGTTGAACCGCACCTTGCTGGAGACCATCGAAGGCTGGGTCATGATCCTGCGCAGCGCTGCGTTTTGCGGTAAAGCCGCGACATTGCAGCCCGACCCAAGGGTCTGCCTTCTGGGGCTGTATACAGAGGAGGCGACGAACTGGTCGGGCGGCAAGATCGAGACCGAAAGCGCCAAACCCTTCTCCGCCCCACATGCGTCACCCGAAGAAGGCACATCGCGCCGGCTCGGTTCGGCCCTTCTGGCGTTGATTTTGCTGCTGGCCATCGGAGGTGCATTGTGGCTGATCCTGTGATCTTCGCTGCGGACAAGGGCGCGTATATCCGCACAAACACTTGGATCGCCGCGTTCGCTATGGTCGGTGCCATGGCCATTCTGTGGCTGATCGGCAATCCCTACATCTGGACCGGCGCGCCCGCTGGTCTGGCAGCCATCGGCATCCGCGCATGGTATCTGGCCTCGGAAGAACTGGTTAACCGGTGGGAGATGTCCGAGACAACCCTCACCGGCCCCGGACCACGCAAGGTGGCGTTGAACCAGATCGAGGCTGTCAACACTATGGGCAGCTTTGTCCAGATCGTCACCAAGGGCGGCGATAAGCACCTGATCAAGTACCAAGCCGACCCCGCCGACACCAAAGCCGCCATTGAAAGGGCCATGGGATGAGCGACGAGTGGTGGCGTGAGAAGATACCCGAAACCGAAAAGATACTTTGGGTCGGACAACCACATAACGGATTCTTCCCGCCCTACGTGGGGTGGGCCTATGGCATTCTGATCTTCTGTCTGGGTCTGGCATGGCTGGCAAGCCCGTGGTTCGCTGAAACCATCCGAGACCTTTGGAAGTTGGCCAGTTGCACCATCGTCTTGGCTTTTGCGATGTGGTGGGATCGTTTGATACGAACCAGCCGAATGTATGTCGTCACCAACCGTAGCATCTGGTGGATCAGCAAGATTTTTAAGCCCAAGTGCATCCCCATCCATCCAAATCTGAGCTTTTATTGCAGCCATCGGAACATCGTATTTTCCCGTCTCAGATTCCTCGTCTTCGAATACCTGCCTGACCCTGATGCCGCTTTGAAAGCGTTGACCCAAGCCCGAGAGGCCTCGACATGACTTCGTTCGTTTTCACCAACGCCCGCCTGATCGACCCCGAGGCCGGGACGGACACACTTGGCTGGCTGCACGTTTCAGATGGCCTCATCGCGGGCCGGGGCGAAGGCGCGGCCTCAATCCCGGACGCGCAGGTAATCGACTGCGGCGGGCAATGTCTGGCCCCCGGGATCGTCGATATCGGGGTCAAGGTCTGTGAACCGGGTGAGCGGCACAAGGAAAGCTATAAGTCCGCCGGTCTGGCCGCCGCAGCCGGAGGCGTCACCACCATCGTCACCCGCCCCGATACGCTGCCCGCTGTCGACACGCCCGAAACGCTGGAGTTCGCCACCCGGCGTGCGCAGGCGGATGCCCCTGTCAACGTCCTGCCGATGGCGGCGCTGACAAAAGGGCGCGAAGGGCGTGAGATGACCGAGATCGGGTTCCTGCAAGATGCTGGTGCGGTGGCTTTCACCGACTGCGATCATGTCATCATCAACACCAAGGTATTCTCCCGCGCGCTGACCTATGCAAAATCCTGCGGCGCGCTTGTGATTGCCCACCCGCAGGAACCGGGCCTAAGCGCCGGAGCCGCTGCCAACAGCAGCAAATTTGCAGCCCTTCGTGGTCTGCCTGCCGTGTCCCCGATGGCCGAACGTATGGGACTGGACCGTGACATTGCACTGCTGGAAATGACCGGCGCGACCTACCACGCTGATCAGATCACCACCGCCCGCGCCCTGCCCGCGCTGGAGCGTGCAAAGCGCAATGGGCTGGACATCACCGCCGGAACCTCGATCCACCATCTGACGCTGAACGAGCTGGACGTGGCCGACTATCGCACCTTCTTCAAGGTCAAACCTCCGCTGCGGTCGGAAGATGACCGGCAGGCGGTGATCGAAGCCGTCCGGACCGGGTTGATCGACACGATCAGTTCGATGCACACACCACAGGACGAGGAAAGCAAGCGCTTGCCATTTGAAGAGGCCGCCTCGGGCGCGGTGGCACTGGAGACCCTGCTGCCTGCAGCGCTGCGGCTTTATCATTCCGATCAGCTGGACATGCCGACACTGTTTCGTGCGATGGCCCTGAATCCGGCGAAACGGCTTGGGCTGGAGAAGGGCCGCCTGACCGAGGGCGCGCCCGCCGATCTGGTCCTGTTTGACCCGGATGTACCCTTTGTGCTGGACCGGTTCGCGCTGAAATCGAAATCTCAGAATACGCCGTTTGACGGCGAGCGGATGCAGGGTAAGGTCACCGCAACCTATGTGGCCGGAAACGAAGTCTACCGGAGAGCCTGATGCCCCTGATCGACAGCAGCATGACCGAACTGATCCTCTGGGCCGCACTTGGGTACCTGATGGGATCGATCCCGTTTGGCATGATCATCGCGCGGGTTATGGGGTTGGGCAATCTGCGCCAGATCGGCTCGGGTAATATCGGCGCAACCAATGTCTTGCGCACGGGAAACAAGGCCGCAGCGGTGTTGACCTTGCTGTTCGACGCCGCCAAAGGCGCGGTTGCTGTGCTTCTGGCGCGCGCGATTGCCGGAGAGGACGCGGCGCAAATCGCCGGGCTGGCCGCGTTTCTGGGGCACTGTTTCCCGATTTGGCTTGGTTTCAAGGGGGGCAAGGGCGTCGCCACGTTCATCGGTCTTTGGCTGGCACTGGACTGGCGGGTTGGCGTTGCTTGCTGTGTGACTTGGCTGGTCGCGGCGGCGGTCTGGCGGATATCGTCGGTTGGCGCATTGGCTGCGGCGGCACTGTCGACGATCTGGATTCTGCTTCTGACCGACGCACACAGCTTTCTTCTGGGCGTTGTCCTGACCTTGCTGGTCTATTGGCGCCACAGCGCGAATGTCTCGCGTATCCGCGCCGGAACCGAGCCGAAAATCGGACAATCTTGACCGCGTCCGATCCGTTCCTGTCCGCTTTTTTCGCCATTCCGGTCGGCACGTCGAAGGGATGGTGCGCAGACAAACGCTATGTTGTCAGCCGGTCAGAACACGCGCGGGGCAAATCCCACAAGCTGGTCGCGCATGAGTTGGGCGGTCGAGATTACATCAGCCTGAACCTTTACCTGACAAAAATTGGCGGCCCATTGCTGCGCCCGTGCGAAATGCCCGCGCAAAAAGTCGTGGAGTTTGTGTTGTCCTATGTGCCGGAGGACTAAGAGGCTCTCTGCATTTGTGAACAGGTCTTATTCACCCACGCACATTCACAATTGATTGTTTTGAACGTGATGAGCAGACCGCCCACTTCGAGATCGTGACGGCCAATTACCGACCGCACAGACCAAAAACTTCAGGGTCGCCCAGGCACAATTGCTGTGTCGTCCGGTGGCTCAGTTCACGAAAGGTGAAAACAATGAACAAGTTCAAATCCCTCATCGGCGGCGTCGCGCTGTCTGTCGCAGTTGCAAGCACGGCTCTGGCCGCTGGCGTAGAACTGAACGCAAGCTCGACCGGCCTGGCGCTGCAGGGTTATGACCCGGTTGCCTACTTCACCGTGGGTGAGGCCACCAAAGGCGACTACAAGATCACCGCATTGCACAATGACGCGCTGTACCGCTTTGCATCGGAAGAAAACAAAGTAGCCTTCGAAGAGAACCCCGAAGCGTACCTGCCCGCATATGGCGGCTACTGTGCATTCGGCACCGCGATGGGCTTCAAGTTTGATGGCGACCCGAACTACTGGAAAATCGTTGACAACAAGCTGTACCTGAACCTGTCGAAAGACATTCAGGAACGCTGGGAAGGCGACATCCCGGGCTTCAACGAGCGCGCCGACACCAACTGGAAAGAAATCGCAAGCAAAACGCCTGCGGAACTGCAGCAGCAGTAATCAGCTTAAGACATGATCAAGTCGGCGACGGATCCCCTCCGTCGCCGATTTGCGTTTGAAATCGCCCAATTCAAATCCAATTTCAGAACCGAAGCGTTCAAAGCAAGTGAACCAGCGCACGCATCGATGCGCCCAAAACGTTCAGGTCGGAATAGTAAGCACCGCGATGATCCGGGCCCCGGGTCAAGTCGTATTCAGTGTTACAAGGCTGTGGATTTCTGACACCTCAGCCGCAATTTCGACGAAAGGAACGAAGATGACGGGAAAGTTAGCACTCGTAACCATGGTCTCGATTTTGACTGCGGGTTCAGCAATGGCTCAATCGGCAACAGACTGGACCGGTTTCTACGGCGGCGCGCAGATCGGTTACATCGATGTCGATACAAACCTTTCAGGCGTCGATGGCGATGGTGTAATTGGCGGCATCATCCTGGGCTACGACTACGACACTGGCGATTGGGTTTTTGGCGGTGGCTTTGACTATGACTGGACCGATGTCGATCTGTCTGGCGCAACTACGGTCGAAGATGTCTGGCGCATCAAAGCGCGAGCCGGATACAAAATCAATCCGCAAGGGCTGCTATACGGAACCGGTGGTTATGCCGAAGCGGGTACAGAAGATTTGGGCAGCGACGACGGCTGGTTCATCGGTGCGGGCTATGAACAGATCGTTGCACCGAATGTCAGTATTGCCGGAGAGCTGCTGTATCACGAATTCGACGATTTTGACTCGACCGGTGTGGACGTTGATGCGACCACTGTTCAGGTTCGCGTCGCCTATCGATTCTGACCAAGGTCCTTTAGGGCCCGGCATAGGTGTCGGGCCCTGACCGTCAGGGCACGAGGATCGTGCTTCCGGTCGTCTGGCGCGCCTCAAGCGCGCGGTGGGCATCGCTGACGGCTTCCAAAGGGAATTCCTGATCCACGTGAATCTTGACCTCACGCCCTTCCACCTTGCCGAACAGACGCCGGGCCATCGCCTGACAGACCGCATGATCGGCAATATGCGTAAACAGAGTGGGTCGCGTGATTTTCAACGATCCCTTTTGCGCCAGCAGTCCCAGATCCATCGGCGGAACAGGGCCCGACGCGTTGCCGAATGAGATCATCATACCAAGCGGTTTGAGGCAATTCAGAGAACCTTCGAACGTGTCAGCACCGACCGAGTCCATCACGGCATCAACGCCCTTTCCACCGGTGATTTCAGCCACCCGTTGAACAAAATCCTCGGTCCGGTAGTTGATGCAATGGCTCGCACCGTTGAACTGCGCCAGCTTGCATTTCTCATCCGTTCCGGCCGTTCCGATAAGGGTAATACCTTCGGATTTGGCCCATTGGCAGGCGATCAGCCCCACGCCTCCGGCTGCCGCGTGGAACAACACTGTGTCGCCCCGGCGCAGCGGTGTGGTGCGATGGAACAGGTATTCAACGGTCATACCTTTCAACATCATGGCCGCAGCCGTCCGGAATGAGATGCTTTCGGGCAGCGGGCATACCTGCGCTGCAGGCATTACACGCGCTTCGGCATAGGCACCTGCAGGACCCGCCGCATAGGCAGCACGCTGACCGGGTTGCAGATGCGTTACGCCATCCCCGACAGCCTCGACAATCCCGGCCGCCTCCATGCCCAGCGCATGCGGCAGTTCCATCGGATAAAGCCCCGATCGTTGATACACGTCGATGAAATTCAATCCGCAGGCATGATGGCGAATACGGACCTCTCCGGGGCCCGGATCGCCCAACACTCTGTCCTCGATCTGCAGGACCTCAGGTCCGCCGGTTTCGTGAATAATAACAGTACGTGCTGTCTGCTGCATGATGCCCCTCCCACTGGTTGACACAAAGCTAACATGCCTGTGCGCCGGAGCAATCCTGCAGTGGCGAAAGGGTGATCGGGCAACTGACCGTGGTTGTGCTATACTGAATTCAGGCGCAAATGGCTGATCCGGCCAGGGAAGACCACAATCCGCCGGACACATCCTGCCGCGCACCCATGCCACGGAAGGGGATGATGATGGACAAGACAATCGGAAACCCGATCAGCTGGGCCGCCCGCAACCTGAGGGCGACCGGAGATCATGTCGCGGAAACCGTGACCGAAATCGGCAGCGCGGATATTCGCAACCTGCCCACCGTTCAAACTCTGACGATGCAGGACCTGCGCACCTGTTTACGCGCGGGGTATACGGATTTTCTGGAAACCCGTGCGGATGCCGTATTTCTTATCCTGATTTATCCGATCGCGGGTCTGGTAATGTTTGGCCTGGGTCTGAACATGGACATGGTGCCGCTGCTGGCCCCATTGATTGCCGGATTTGCCCTGATCGGCCCGGTGGCCGCCGTAGGACTGTACGAGATCAGCCGCAAACGCGAACAGGGTGGTAAAGCGCGCTGGCTGGACGCGTTTGGCGTGTTCCGATCCCCCTCGTTCGGCGCAATTCTGGCGCTTGGCTTCTATATGGTCATGCTGTTGCTGGTCTGGCTGATGGTGGCGCAGAGCATTTACGCACAGACCCTTGGCCCTGAACCACCGGCGTCACTAGCCACCTTCCTGACCGAAGTGTTCACCACCTCTGCGGGTTGGGGCATGGTGATCTTTGGCACGGCTGTCGGGCTTGTATTTGCCCTCGTGGCGCTGGCTTTGAGCGTTGTGAGTTTCCCGCTGTTGCTGGACAAGAAGGTCGGCGTTCCTGTGGCCGTCGTCACATCTGTGCGGGTGCTGCGTCACAACCCACGTGTCATTCTGACCTGGGGTGCTATCGTTGCGGCCATGTTGGTCTTGGGATCGATCCCAATGTTGCTGGGCCTGATCGTGGTCATGCCCGTCCTGGGTCACGCAACCTGGCACCTCTATCGCCGCGCGGTTGCATGACCGGAGCCGGTTACCTTACCTGGCGACCTTCAGGACGATCTTGCCGATATGGCCCGAGCTTTCCATACGTGCATGGGCCGCCGCCGCATCGGCCAGATCATACTCACTGTCCATAACCGGGGCGATCCTGCCGGCGTCCAGCAACGGCCAGACCGCCTCGCGCAGGTCCTGCGCAATGCGGGCCTTGGCCAGATCACTTTGCGGGCGCAGCGTGCTGCCGGTCAGGGTCAGACGCTTGACCATCATCATGGCAAAGTTCAGGTCGACCACGGGGCCTTGCAAGAAAGCGATCTGAACCAGCCGCCCATCCTCGGCCAACGCCTTGACGTTGCGCGGGATGTAATCGCCCCCCACCATATCGAGTATCAGGTTCGCGCCGCCTTCGGCACGCATGGCGGCCACAAAATCTTCATCCTTGTAGTTGATCGCTTTTTCGGCCCCCAGCCGTACGCAGGCGTCACACTTTTCGGCTGATCCGGCGGTCGCAAAAACTCGCGCGCCAAAGGCATTGGCCAGTTGGATCGCCGTTGTCCCGATCCCGCTGGACCCGCCATGGACCAAAAACCGTTCACCGGCCTTCAATCCCCCGCGTGTGAAGACATTCGACCAGACCGTGAAGAACGTTTCCGGCAGGCACGCGGCCTGCTTCAGATCGAGTCCCGAAGGAACCGGCAGGCAATGGGCCGCAGGTGTCGCCACATATTCGGCATATCCACCGCCCGGCAACAAGGCGCAGACCTGATCGCCCAGGGACAAACCTTCGACACCGGGACCAATGGCCACAACCTCGCCCGAAGCTTCAAGCCCCGGCAGGTCGCTGGCGCCAGGCGGCGGATCATACGCCCCCGCCCGTTGCAACGCATCGGGGCGGTTCACACCGGCGTAGGCGACTTTCAGGACGACCTGACCCACACCTGCTTCGGGCATGGGTCGATCTGTCATCTGTAAAACGTCAGGGCCACCCGGCTGCGTAATCTCAACGGCGCGCATCGTCTGGGTCATCAACAAATCTCCTTTGCGCCATGCCTAGCAGTCGGATCAGGCAAGGCCCAGCCGCTATTTTCTGGGAGATAACGCACCCGGCAGATCGACTGGCATCTTTGCCGGGGCGCGAACCTGCGACGCCACCCAGTTGGGTACTGCCAGGAAAGGTTTGAACAGCGGATTGCCATTGACCTGCGCCTTGAGTTTCTCGAACTGCATCACCCCGTCAATTCGGCGATCCAGAAACTCCCACGTGGCCTGATGCGCGGGCGAATCATCCCCCAGCCAGTACAGCAATGTCGAGGAGTAGACCCCCGAAAGCGTCGCGCGTTTGGTGTACCAGTTCACATCGTCAGACGTATCACCCAGTGCGCTCCAGATCAGGTCGCAGGTGCCCCAGATCGCCTTGGCCCCATCCGCGGCGTGAATGGGCAGCGCAAACAGGGTCACACCGCGCCGCACCGCTTCTTTGTCGTCCACCGCCTGCAACCGAAACCGAACGGCGGCCGCAATTTTCTCGCGGAACTTCAAACCGCTCAGATCTTCGGATTTCAGACGTTCCAGCATAGCCTGATCGCCCCGCGCATGAAACGCCAACGCCAGATCAACAGCCCCACGCGGGCAGATTGCGCGGGCCAGCCCGGCATCCATGTCACAATCTGCAATGGCGCCACGAAAGCTGGTCTCGGACCAGCCGTCAAACGGAACATGGTCCAGAATGGCGTTCAACAATTGCTCTTTATTGTCTTCAAATGTCGCGGTCATGTCGGCTCTCCGGGTTCTTGCACCAGTACTAGACAAGTTAGGGGCGCTTTGCTATACGGCCACTTCCTGCAATTTCCTTGCAACTCTATCTAGAAAGGTGGTGACAACCACATGCAGGTTAGTGTTCGCGACAATAACGTCGATCAGGCGCTTCGTGCCCTGAAGAAAAAGCTGCAGCGCGAAGGCGTGTTCCGTGAAATGAAGCTGAAGCAACATTTCGAGAAGCCGTCCGAGAAAAAAGCGCGCGAGAAAGCTGAAGCGATCCGCCGTGCCCGTAAACTGGCACGCAAGAAAGCCCAGCGCGAAGGTTTGCTCTAAGCACCTGACGCTCGTCCAGCTTTGGATGACACTATTTGACGACCCCCGAGGCATCGCCCGGGGGTTTGTCGTTTTAAAGCCCCCTCGACAAATTCGCTCCCACCGGTTGGCAACCCGGAGATGCGCAGGTTTCTGCACATGCCGCATCAACTTGTGGTGGCATTCCGCCCAACTATGATCAGGGCAGAATTGTGTCTTCTCGCCGCCCAATTCTCGCCACTAATGTCCCGGCAAAATAATAAAATTGACCGGAGGCAGAATCATGTCCACTGCAAGTACACTCGAGCGCCAAATGCTCGCGCTTATTAATGGTGAACGCACAAGCCGGGGTTTGCAGCCCGTTCAGCTTGAGCTTCGTCTGAATGACGCGGCTGAGGATCACAGCCAATGGATGCTGAACACCGACACGTTCAGCCACACCGGTGTTGGCGGATCCAGCGCCACTCAGCGTATGCAAGCCGCGGGTTTCGACTTTTCAGGCAGTTGGCGGTCAGCCGAGAACATCGCCTGGCAGAGCATTCGCGGAGCACCGGGTCTGGCGGATGACGTGATCAATCTGCACACCAACCTGATGAACAGCCCCGGCCATAAAGCCAATATTCTGGACCCGAATGTTACCGTGATCGGCATCGGCATCGAAACCGGGGATTTCAATGGCTGGAACGCCATCATGGCCACCCAGAACTTTGCCCGGACGTCCGCACCGCTTCAGCTGGACAGCGGCGGATCAGCAAGCGGGCCCGGTACACCGCCACCTACGCCCAGCGCACCACCCGCCCCTGGTGCGCCCAGCACTCCGGCGGCACCCAACGACACAGCGTCAAACCCGGTCAAGAAAGTTGTATCAGGCAGCAAGACAGGCACCGATGGGGATGACTGGCTTGTCCTCAAGAAAGGCGGCAGCCTGTATGGCAAAGATGGGGATGACATACTGGTCGGCTCATCCAAGGGGAACAAGCTGTACGGCGGCACAGGTGACGACCGGATGGACGGGCGCTCCGGGAAAGACAAGATCTACGCCGGGGACGGGGATGACATCGCCAAAGGTGGCGGTGGGAAAGACCGTCTGTATGGCGAGGACGGAAATGACAAGCTGTATGGCGGTGGCAAGAAAGACAAGCTTTACGGCGGCAATGACAATGACTTGCTGAACGGCGGCGGCGGAAAAGACAAGCTGTACGGTGGCGCAGGGAATGACATCCTTCAAGGCGGCGGCGGAAAAGATAAGCTGAATGGTGGCGCTGGCGATGACATCATGACCGGTGGAGGCGGCGCCGACAGGTTCATTTTCACCTCGGGGAACGACCGGATCACCGACCTGAGCAAGAAAGACAAAGTTGACTTGCGGGCATTGGATTCCATCACCAGTTTTGGTGATCTCAAGGCAAATCACGCGCAACAGTCAGGGTCGGACGTTCTGATTGACGATGGGCTAGGCAATACGCTCCTGCTCGAGGACATAAGCCTCAGTAGCTTGAACAGTGACTACTTCCTGATCTGATACAGGTTTGCGTTTCCACTCAAGAAGCAGCCCGCCATTTGGCGGGTTGCTTTTTTTGCCTCTCGGCATCCATTCAGTAAATCTTGGGAACGTGCAACTCATCCGGCAGGATGCGGCGTTCATATTCCGGGTTATACCGCCGGTCTGGCAGGTTCACCTTTTCCTGCGGCACGTCATCATAAGGGATCTTGGTCAAAAGATGCTCGATGCAATTCAAGCGCTCGCGTTTTTTGTCATTGCCTTCGACGATGTACCACGGAGCCTCGGGGATATTGGTGCGGAAGAACATATCCTCTTTGGCTTTGGTGTATGCCTCCCATCGAATGCGGGATTCCAGATCCATGGGTGAAAGCTTCCATTGTTTCATTGGATCATGGATGCGCATCAGGAATCGCAATTGTTGCTCCTCGTCGGTGATCGAGAACCAGTATTTCAGCAATATGATCCCTGACCGCACCAGCATCCGCTCGAATTCTGGAACGTCCTGAAAGAACTGTTCAACCTGATCTTCGTTGGCAAACCCCATCACCCGCTCGACACCGGCTCGGTTGTACCATGAGCGATCGAACAACACGATCTCACCGGCGGCAGGCAAATGCGGCACGTAACGCTGGAAATACCACTGGCTTTGTTCCCGGCGGCTGGGGGCTGGCAAGGCCACGACGCGCGCGACCCGAGGGTTCAGGCGTTGTGTGATCCGTTTGATAACACCACCTTTGCCTGCGCTGTCGCGCCCCTCAAACAGGATGCAAACCTTCGCCCCGGTATGCACAACCCAATCCTGCACCTTTATCAGTTCGGCTTGCAGACGCAGCAGATTGCGGAAATAGACTTTGCGGTCCAACATGTCCGGATGCTGATCCTTGTAGATCTTCCGGATTTCCATGGAAAGCATGGGCTCGCTGAATTCGATCTCAAAATCCTCGTCCAGCGTGTCTTCCAGTTCGGCTTCCAGCCAGTCTTTCGGGGCGCTGTCGTTCTCATAAACCAATGCCTGCTCCTTCTTTCCTGTCGGGCGCGGATCATATCGGGGCTGTGTAACCGGCGGATGTCGATCAAAAAGGACCGTGCACGCCTGTCAGAGTGACAATTTGGCCTTGTCCGCCACAAGTTACAAGTTGTGGAATTGACGCAATGCGCACTGTTTGACCCTCGGCGGGTCAATGCCGGGCAATTTTGCATTGCCATTTCGCGCCGCCGTACCGCATCTAAGACCGTGGCAATGCAGAGGTGTCATGACATTCTTTTGGAACATGCTCCCGGTGACCTGGCCATGGCTGGTTCTGAGTGTTGCGCTGGTTGCGGGCTGGGTCCGCTGGACCGAGCTGTCCGCACTGTTGCTTGCGCTGTTTCTGGTCATCGCAGTGTCGTTGAATCTGATATCACCGACCGCGCTATGCGTCGTTCTATTGGGTTTGCTGGGCGCGTCACAATTACCAAAGCTGCATGGCATGCCTGCTATCGCCGGGCACGGTGCGTTCGTCATCTGGTGTGTGGTGCTGGGCGCGCACCTGCTGCCGGGAGTGCACAACCTGCAGGTGCTGGATCAGGTCCGTTCCGGCCCTGACAGCGCAGTCTTCACCCTGTTTCTCAATCTGGACAAACCTATAGTCGCCCTCGCGGTTTTTCTGGCCTGGCCCGCCCTGTTGACCGCCAAACACCCGACCCAATTTCTTCCTCTGACTTTTGGGCTGGTGCTGCTTCCCATCTTGTTTGCGCTGGGCCTATCGGTCGGGGCGATCCGACCCGAAACCGCATTGCCTGAATGGTGGCTGCTGTTCGCACTGTCGAACCTGTTCCTGACCTGCCTTGCCGAAGAGGCATTTTTTCGCGGCTACGTGCAATCTGTTTTGTCGGCCCGGCTTGGATCAATTGCCGGCGTGATCGGTGCGAGTTTTTTGTTCGGGCTGGCTCATGCTCCGGGTGGCGCTGCACTGGTTGCCTTCGCCAGTCTGTTGGGGCTGGCTTGCGGGTTGGGGTACCATGCAACGGGTCGCCTCTGGGTACCGGTTGCGATGCATTTCATCTTCAACATGGCGCATCTGGTTCTATTCACATATCCCGCCCCGGCCTGAGGCCCGTCACACCGGCAGCGCAGTTGTCTTGAAAACCGTCCGCAGTGCAAACGAGCTCTGCATTTGCGATACCCCCGGCAGGCGCGACAGGTATTGCCGATGAATTCGTGCAAAATCCTCGGTGTTTTCGGCAACGACTTTCAGGATATAATCGGCGGTTCCGGCCATCAGGTGACATTCCAGAACATCGGGGATGCGGGCCACCGCCTTTTCAAACGCCTCCAACACCTCTTCTGCCTGACCTTGCAGGGTGATCTCGACGAAGACAGTCGTCGGAACGTTCATTTTCCGCGCGTCCAGCAAAGCAACATAATCGCGAATATACCCCTCTGCCTCAAGTCGCTGCACACGTCGATGACAGGCCGAGGGGGACAGATTGGCCTGTTCTGATAGTTCGGCGTTAGACATCCTGCCTTTGCGTTGCAGGGCCGCCAGAATCTTTCGATCTGTTGTATCTATCGCCATTCGCGCACATCCATTGCGGAACTCAAACCATATCTCGAATAATTTCCCGTATTTTGGGCAATTGACAAGTGGGGTTTCACAGAAATTGCGTCCTGGTTTGCCCATAAATTGGGCAGTTTATGAACGGAGTCTCTCATGAAAATCGGTTGCCCCAGGGAAATCAAACCGCAAGAATTCCGGGTTGGCATGACCCCAAACGCCGCTGGCGAAGCCGTGGCACGTGGCCACGAAGTGATCATCGAAAGCGGGGCCGGAGCAGGGTCAGGCTTTGACAATGCCGCATATGAAGCGGCAGGCGCGCGGATCGTGGACACTGCCGACGAGGTATTCGCCACCGCCGACATGATCGTCAAAGTCAAAGAGCCGCAAGCGGGCGAGCGCAAGATGCTGCGCGAAGGGCAGCTGCTGTTCACATATCTGCACCTCGCCCCGGACCCGGATCAGACCCATGATCTGCTGGAGTCGGGCTGTACCGCAATTGCATATGAAACGGTGACTGACGCCAATGGCGGATTGCCGCTGCTTGCACCCATGTCCGAAGTGGCTGGCCGTCTGGCCCCGCAGGTAGGATCGTGGACGCTGCAAAAGGCCAACGGTGGGCGCGGCGTGCTGATGGGTGGTGTTCCCGGTGTCGGGCCAGCCAAGGTGGTCGTAATCGGGGGCGGCGTGGTCGGCACCCATGCTGCCAAGATCGCAGCGGGTATGGGCGCAGACGTCACCGTTCTGGACCGATCCTTACCGCGACTGCGCTATCTCGACGACGTGTTTAGCGGCCATTTCAAGAACCAGTACTCCACAGCCGGGGCCACCGCAGAACTTATTCAGGACGCTGATATGGTGATTGGCGCGGTTCTGATCCCGGGCGCGGCGGCGCCAAAGCTGATTACCCGGGACCAACTCTCGTCCATGAAGCCCGGCGCGGTTCTGGTCGATGTTGCAATTGATCAGGGCGGGTGCTTTGAAACTTCCAAAGCCACAACACACGCCGAGCCAATTTATGAGATCGACGGTATCATGCATTACTGCGTCGCCAATATGCCGGGTGCTGTGGCCCGCACGTCAACCATCGCCCTGGGCAATGCGACGATGCCGTTCATGCTGTCGCTGGCGGACAAAGGCTGGAAAACCGCCTGTCAGGATGACCCACATCTGATGGCTGGTCTGAACGTCCATGCCGGGCAACTGACCTACTACGCGGTCGGTAAGGCACTGGGTATCGATGTTGTCTCGCCCGGTGTCGCCATCAAATCATAAGCGCTCCGGCCCCTGAAAGCCCCCTCTTTTGAGGGGGATTGCAGCGTTAAAAAAACAGCGCCGCGCCTTTGGTGCGGCGTTGTTTCGTTCGTGATCCCATTGCGCGGGTACATCAGCGCCGCGCGGTACGCGCGGCGCTTTGTCCAACCGAAGAAGGGTATTTCCAATGCCCGCCCGACGGGCGGGAGCATTCAGCCCTTTTTCTGAATCTCGACCGAATGCGGGTAAGGGATCGAGACACCCTTGGCATCAAAGGCTTCCTTGATGGTCTTGGTCAGCTCAAACTTCACATCCCAATACTCCGCCGCGTCGCACCACAGTCGTGCCGTCAGGTCTACCGAACTGTCTCCCAGATTGGTCACACGGACCCAGGGTTCCGGGTCTTTGTGAATGCGCTCATCCGACGTGGCCACATCCATAATGATCTTCATCGCCTCATCCGCGCTGTCGCCATAATCAATCCCGAAAACCAGATCGACCCGCCGCGTGTCATGCGCTGAGAAATTGGTGATCACGGATCCCCAGGCCTGTCCGTTCGGCACAATGATCTGCACATTGTCAGGTGTCACAAGCTCGGTCGTGAACAGGTTGAGGTCTTTCACGGTCCCGGCTGTTCCCCCGATATCTACATACTGACCCAGCTTGTAAGGCCGGAAAACCACAAGCATCACACCCGCGGCAAGATCGCTCAGCGTACCTTGCAGGGCCAGGCCGATTGCAAGCGAAGCAGCACCCAAAATAGCGACAATACTGGTGGCCTCGATCCCGAATATGCCCAGAACGGCCACCAGCACCATGGCCAGAACCGCCCATTTGATCAGGCTGGCTACAAAATTCCCAAGCGTCGGATCAATATGCGGCGTCACGTTGATCCGCCTGCGCACCATCCCCCCGATCGCCCCGGCAACGATCCATCCCAGGATCAGCACCACAAACGCCTTGATGGCATTGATAATCAGCGGGGCGAACGCACCCACCTGTGTTACGACCTCATCCACGCGCATCTCCTTTTCGCGTCAAACCCCGCAACGCCATCGCGGGTCTCACGAAACTGTGACGAATTGGCACTCCCGGGTCTAGGGCAGAGATGCGCCAGTTTTCCCCGCTGTTCCAAATTACACAGCCAATGACCGGTGGCGCACACCGCTAAAGCTGGCAGAACCCTCGTTTCATCCCTACCTTCAGTCGGTAGCTTAATCAGGAGCACGTCATGCTGGACACCGCAACACACCCGATCACCGCCCGCTGGCCCGCAAAGTCCCCGGACAAAATCCAACTCTATTCCTATCCCACGCCAAACGGCGTCAAAGCCTCGATCATGCTGGAAGAAACCGGCCTGCCCTACGAGGCACATCTGGTCACGCTGGCCGATGCGGATGTCAAAAGCCCCGAATTCCTGTCGCTTAACCCCAACAACAAGATCCCCGCGCTCATCGACCCCAATGGCCCCGACGGCGAACCTCTTGGCCTGTTCGAAAGCGGCGCGATCCTGCTGTATCTGGCCGAGAAAAGCGGCCAGTTTCTGGGCGCATCCCCTGCCGACAAACATCGCGCCACGCAATGGCTCATGTTCCAGATGGGCGGCCTGGGACCAATGTTCGGACAATTGGGCTATTTCCACAAATTCGCCGGAAAAGAGATCGAAGATCCCCGCCCCCGCGAACGCTATGTCGCCGAAGCCAAGCGCTTGCTGAACGTCCTGAACACGCAGCTCGAAGGACAGGACTGGATCGCCGGAGATTACACGATCGCCGACATTGCGATCGTTCCCTGGCTGCGTGGTCTGGATTATTACGGGGTGAAAGAGATCGTAGGCTGGAGCGGGTACGACAACCTGCAACCTTATGTCGACCGCTTCCTCGACCGCCCCGCCGTGCAGCGTGGGCTCAGCATCCCAGCGACAGAATAATGCCAGAAGGGTGAGGCACAACAGCCTCACCCAAACCCGTTAGCCGGGCAGTTTTCCGGTCAAAACATAACGCAGCACATCGACCACCTGCGCAGGCTCTTCTGCCACCGCCAACGCGGCCGCATCGACCTCTTTCAGTGCGTGCTGATGCTCTGGACCATGCAGGACGATCAACGACTTGCCCAAGGCAGCCGCATAACCTGCGTCAAAAGCCGCATTCCACTGCTTGTATTTGTCACCGAACCGAACCACGACGACATCAGCATCGGCAATCCCTTTGCGCGTCCGGATCGCGTTGACCATCGCACCCTTGTGGTCATGCCAGTATTTATCCGGCTCCGCCCCCAAAATCGAGACGCCACAATCATCACTGGCCCCGTGATCGGTCACAGGGCTGTCAAACGTCACATCCAACCCTTGCGCGCCATCGACAATCTGCTCGCGCCAGTCGGTGTGAATTTCACCCGACAGATAAACCTTCAACATCCGGCTCTCCTCCGCATTTGGGGCGCAGTTGGGGAAGGATCACCCAGGCCCCTTCATCTTTTCCAAAATACTCCCGCCGGAGGCGTCCGCCCTTACCCCCGCAGCGTTCCGCCCGTGGCTTTTGCAACTTTCTCGACAATCTTGGCGCTGACGGCCTCGATATCCTTCTCCTTCAAGGTCTGATCGGTCGGCTGCAGACGCACGGTGATGGCCAGAGATTTCTTGCCCTCACCCAGACTGCCACCGATGAATTCGTCAAAGACACGCACATCCTCGATCAGCGCCTTGTCGGCGCCGGCCGCTGCATTGACCAGTGTCAGCGCCTCGACAGCTTCATCCACGACAAAGGCAAAGTCACGTTCTACGGCCTGCAGGTCGCGCAATTCCAGCGCGGCACGGGTGGCTCCGGACTTGCGGGGCATGGGCACCTCGTCCGGCCAGATGGTGAACGCCATGGCCGGGCCTTTGATATCCAAAGCCTGCAGCACGCGCGGATGCAATTCCCCAAAGACGCCCAGCACCTTTTTCGGACCCAGACAAATCTTGCCATGACGGCCCGGATGCCACCAGGCATCCCCATCGCGTAGAATCTGTACCTTGGCCGGAGCACCAATTGCGGCCAGAACAGCCTCTGCGTCCGCTTTCGCATCATATACGTCAACTGGACGAGACGCACCGTGCACGTCCTTTGGCCCATCCCGTCCCACCAGCAAGCCGGTAATCTGGGTTTTCTGATCGCCGGGCTCTCCGTCATGGAACACCGGGCCCACCTCGAACAGCGCCACATCCGCATATCCGCGCGCCTGATTGCGGGCCGCGGACTGCAACAGTCCCGGCAGCAGGTCGGGGCGCATATGGCTCATTTCGGACGAGATCGGGTTTTCCAGACGGGTGGCATCGTTTCCACCGCCGAACAACGCAGCCGAGGCCTGGTCGATGAACGTATAGGTCACGCATTCATTGTAGCCCAGCGCCGCACAGGTCCGCCGCGCCATCGACTGACGTCGCTGCGCAGGCGTCATCACAGCTTTGGGAATACCATCGGTCACGCGCGGCAGCGGCTTGCCCTGAAGCTTGGTCAGGGACGCAATCCGCGCGACCTCTTCCACCAGATCGGCCTCGCCCATCACATCAGGCCGCCAGCTGGGCACATGCGCCATCTCGCCTTCCAGACGGAAGCCCAGACGGGTCAAAGTCTGCCGCTGCTCGCTTTCCGGGATATCCATCCCGACCAGCGACTGCACCCGTTCCGCATCCAGCTTATAGGCCCGCGCATGGTTCGGTGCCTTGCCCGCCTCAACCACATTCGAGGCCTCACCGCCGCAGATATCCAGGATCATCTGCGTCGCATGCTCCAGCCCTTCCCGGGTGTATTCGGGATCCACTCCACGCTCAAAGCGATAGCGCGCGTCCGAATTGATCTTCAACGCGCGCCCCGTCAACGCGATCTGTACGTGATCCCAGAACGCGCTTTCGAGGAAGACATTCACCGTTTCTTCGGTGCAACCGGTCTCCTCGCCGCCCATGATCCCGGCAATCGATTCCGGCCCTTTGTCGTCCGAAATCACCATCATGCCGGGCTGCAGCGTGTATTCCTTCTCATCCAACGCCACCAACGTCTCGCCGCCTTGGGCGCGATGGACCCGCAGGTTGCCCTGCACCTTGTCCGCGTCGAACACGTGCAGCGGGCGGTTGTGGTCAAAGGTCATGTAGTTGGTGATATCGACCAGCGCCGAAATGGGCCGTAACCCGATGGCCTTCAATTGATCCTGCAGCCATTGCGGGCTGGGGCCATTTCTAACGCCCCGGATCAGACGCCCGGTGAAATGCGGTGCGCCGTCCAGCGTGTCCTCATCAATCGTCACCTTGATCGGGCATTCAAAATCACCGGGAACCGGCACGTAATCCCGCTGTTTCAGCGTACCAAGCCCGCGCGCCGCCAGATCGCGCGCTATCCCCTCAACGCCCAGCGCGTCCGGACGGTTCGGCGTGATCGCGATCTCGATCATCGGATCTACCTTGGACGGCTCATTCTCGGCCAGCCAATCTACGAACTTGTCACCAACCGCGCCAGAGGGCAGTTCGATAATGCCGTCATGCTCATCCGACAGCTCCAGCTCGCGCTCGGATGCCATCATGCCAAAGCTCTCAACACCCCGGATCTTGCCAACATTGATGGTGATATCCAGCCCGGGAATATACATGCCCGGCTTGCACACCACGACAGTGATGCCTTCGCGCGCATTTGGCGCGCCACAGATGATCTGCAGATCGCCCTCGTCGGTTTCCACCGTGCAAACGCGCAGCTTGTCCGCGTCGGGGTGTTTTTCCGCGTGTTTCACATGGCCCAGCGTAAAGCCCGCCAGACGGTCCGCCGGGTTGACGATCTCTTCAACCTCAAGGCCAAGGTCGGTCAGCGCCTCGGCGATCTCATCAACTGACGCATCCGTATCGAGGTGGTCTTTCAGCCAGGACAGAGTGAATTTCATTGCTCGGGGCCTTTTTTGGCAAACATCCAGTCGGCACAGGCAATGGCAAAGATTGCGCCAAGGTGCAAGCGCTGCGGCTTACGGATAGGTCGGGGTGCGGCCCAAAAGCTCGTCCAGTTGCCGCCCGATCCAGCCATGGGGGATGAAATGCCCGCCGGGATGGGTGTCCAGCGTGACTTGTCCGCGCGCGCAATCGGTCCACTCCACGCGGCTGAGGGTCAGGATCGGCACCACGCTCCAATCCCCGCGCGGGGTGGCATCGTGGCAGTCATAGGCCGAACGCCAAAGCGACACGGGATAGGTCGTGTCACCATCCTCGCCATAGGGAAAATCCATCACCGTATCGCTGAGCCCATGCACATGGCGCGCCTCGCGCGGGGCTTCGGGACAGTGCTCAGTCTGGCGAATGCTGCCCGCGACGGCCAGCAAGGCGGCGATGTCATTGCCCGACTGGCACACATAGCGCCACGCCATCGCGCCGCCGAAGGAATAGCCCGAGACATAGATGCGTTCGGGATCAACCGGATAGCGCTTTGCCACGTCGTCCAGAACCGCATCTGCAAAAGGCACATCCCGCGTGTCCGCCGACCAGAAATCCCAGCTTTTGCCCAACCCGTTCGGGGCCACCAGCAATACGCCACGCAGCTTGGTCGCACCGGCGATGCGCTGATGGTTCACCACCACGGTCCCCTGCCGCGCCCAGCCGTGGAAATGCAGCAAAACGGGCAGAGGCGTTTCGCCGTCCCACCCCTCGGGCTCCAGCACATGGTATGAGCGGTCGCCGACCTCACAGGCCGTATCGCCGTGGCAGTCGGTTTTCCAAGGCCCCATGGCGAGTGCCGGGGTAGCGGTGAGCAGCAGGAAAATCAGTCGGTATATCATAGGCCGGAGCCTAGCCGCCTGACGCCAACTGTCACGTCACAACCCCGTGCGAGCCTGTAAAATAGCACCGTAGGCCGGGCTTCAGCCCGGCACCCCACACATGGCGGGCTGAAGCCAGCCCTACATCAGATCAAAGCACCAAGCCGCGCTACCGCCAGACCGCGAGGTGGCGATCCTCGGTTATTGCTGGGCACTATAAGTTCTAAGTGTGAAGCTCTCTGCCAATCGAGGTTTCCTACTTTCCTAGCGGTAGGATAGCAAATTTGTTATCTTTGCAAAATCTTCGGCATGCAATTCGACCAGTTCTGGCTGATCGCGATTAACCTGAAGCTACTTAATGTTGCCAATTTCTTAAACAAATGACGCGTGGAGCGATATTATGAAAAACAGTTTAACGATTTTAGTGAGCTATCTTTTGCTGATTCCAACAGTTTTGTTTTCTGCGCCTCCCGGCGGAATGACAGAAGCGCAATTGAACGATCTACTAAAGAACGGGGCTACCCTGAATCTAGGAGGTGAGGGGCAAGGCTATACTGGCTCATTGAAATTGAACAAAAATGGCAAAGGGAACGGAAAGGCCAAAACAGACAGCGGTACAGAGATCATACTCAAGGGAACATGGTCCATCAAAGGAGATCAGTTCTGCCGCAAATGGAACGGCATAGATGGCGGAAACGAGGTATGCGAAACTTGGGTGCTAACGTCCCCTCGTTCCGTAGATGTATATAACGGTGACCAAAAGATCGGCGTAAACTCCTGGTAGCAGCCCGTCTATTGCAGCACTTACCGTAACTCTTACCTACTCAAACCACCATGCAGGTTCGGCATATCCAGTGCCGCAAACCCATAGTGCCGCAGCCAGCGCAGATCGCTGTCAAAGAACGCCCGCAAATCAGGAATGCCATATTTCAGCATCGCCAGACGGTCGATACCGATCCCGAACGCAAAACCCTGATAGACCTCTGGATCAATCCCACCGGCGGCGATCACCTTGGGGTGGACCATACCCGAACCCAGAATCTCCATCCAATCGTCGCCTTCGCCGATCTTCAGCTGACCATTGTCCCAGGAACAGCGGATATCGACCTCGGCCGACGGCTCGGTGAACGGGAAATGCGAGGCGCGGAAGCGCAGTTCGACATCGTCGACCTCAAAGAACGCCTTCACGAACTCTTCCAGAACCCATTTCAGGTTCGCCATCGAGATGTCCTTGTCGATGGCCAGCCCCTCGACCTGATGGAACATCGGCGTGTGGGTCTGGTCATAGTCGGCGCGGTACACGCCGCCCGGGCAGATCACGCGGATCGGCGCGCCCTGTTTCTCCATCGAGCGGATCTGCACCGGAGACGTATGCGTGCGCAGCACATGCGGCGGGCGATCGTCGCCCTCGGCGCGGTGCATGTAGAACGTGTCCATCTCGGCCCGCGCGGGGTGGTGGCCGGGGATGTTCAAAGCGTCGAAATTATACCAGTCATCCTCGATCCGGGGCCCTTCGGCGACGGAGAACCCCAGTTCCGCGAAGATCGCGGTCAGTTCCTCGGTCGCCTGACTGACCGGGTGGATCGAACCCTGACGGCGCGCGCGGGTCGGCAGGGTGACGTCCAGCCATTCGGTGCGCAGACGCGCGTCCAGCGCGACGTCGGCTAGCGCGGCCTTCTTGGCGGCCAGCGCCGAGTTGATCTCATCCTTCAGGGCGTTCAGCGCAGGGCCTGCGACCTGACGCTCTTCGGGCGTCATCTTACCCAGCTCGCGCATCTTCAGCGCAACCTCACCTTTTTTGCCCACGGCAGCGACGCGGATCGCCTCAAGCGCGTTTTCGTCGCCTGCCTCGGCGATTTGGCCCAGATATTTTGCCTTAAGATCGTCCATGACGCCCTCTGAATTTGGTCGCCAACCTGCTATCGGCCCTGCCCCGCGAATGCAAGCGGGACGGTAAGGATCAATAGCTGTATTCGGGGAAAATCCGGGTCAGATCGCCGTTCCAGTCGCCGTGATAATGTTCCAGCAGCTCGTCAGCCGGGACCTGACCGGTTTCGATACTGTCTTTCAGCGCGTTGAGGAAATGCGTCTCGTCCTGCACCAGGCCCCCGGCGCCGGGGCGGGCGCGGGCTTTCAGACCGGCATCGGCAATGCTCACCACCTCGCGCGCCAGATCATGCATGTTGATGCTGCCGACCTGCGCCTGCAGGCCGCCTTTGGCCGCCTCGACCCGCAGCGCTTCACGCGTTTCGGCATCCCAGCCCTTGACCAGATCCCAGGCCGCATCCAGCGCGCCCTGATCATAGGTCAGGCCAACCCAGAAGGCGGGCAAGGCGCAGAGCCGTCGCCATGGGCCGCCGTCCGCGCCGCGCATCTCCATATATTTCTTGATGCGGGCCTCGGGGAAAGCCGTTGTCAGGTGATCAGCCCAATCCGACAGCGTCGGCGTCTCACCGGGCAGCGCGGGCAGTTTGCCCTGCAGAAAGTCGCGGAAGGACATGCCCAGCGCGTCGATGTATTGCCCGTCGCGATAGACGAAATACATCGGCACATCGAGCGCATATTGCACGTAGCGTTCAAAGCCAAAACCGTCCTCGAACACAAACGGCAGCATCCCGGTGCGCGCATCGTCCAGATGCCGCCAGATATAGCTGCGCCAGCTTTTCTGGCCGTTGACCTTGCCCTCGAAGAACGGCGAGTTCGCAAACAGCGCGGTCGCCACCGGCTGAAGGGCCAGTGCGACGCGCAGTTTCTGCACCATGTCAGCCTCGGACCCGAAGTCGATATTGACCTGAACCGTGCAGGTGCGCCGCATCATGGCGCGGCCCATGGTGCCTACTTTTTCCATGTAGTCGTTCATTAGCCGATAGCGGCCCTTGGGCATCAGCGGCATCTCATCATGGGTCCAGATAGGAGCGGCCCCCAGACCGATGAAGCCCACGCCAATCTCATCGGCGATATCCTTCACCTCACGCAGGTGGGTGTTCACCTCGTCGCAGGTCTCGTGGATGGTCTCCAGCGGAGCACCCGACAGTTCCAATGCGCCACCCGGTTCGAGGCTGACATTGGCGCCGTCCTTTTCCAGCCCGATCAGCTTGTCGGCCTCGCGCACCTCGGCCCAGCCGTGGCGGTCGCGCAAGCCCTCAAGCACGGCGACGATCGAGCGGGTGCCTTCGAACGGCAGAGGTTTCAGCGTGTCCTTGCAATAGCCGAACTTTTCATGCTCGGTGCCGATGCGCCAATCTTCTTTGGGCTTGCAGCCCGATTCCAGATATTCGGCCAGTTGCTCATGGCGTTCGATCGGCCCGCCGCCGGACTGGGGGATGGACATGAACCGGTCTCCGATCCTGCTGTGTCTGTCTTTGGGTCAGTCGTGGGGGGAAATGCCGCCAGTGTCAATGCAGGCGCAGATGCGCCGGGCGCGATGGCGTCTTCTCCCAGATCACCACGGGATGCACCGCACCACCGTTGAGTTCCGACAGCATCTGTTCGGTTTTCAGCCCCGGCAGGTTCGAGAATACGTCGAACAGCGCCTCGGCCCCTTCGGCGTTCACCGGAATGTGAAGGGTCGGCTGGCCGGGTTGATCCAGCACCCACATTGCCGGGCGCGAGGTCGGGTCGAGCGCCAGCCGCTCGATCTCGCGCGTGGCGACGATGCCACCGTCGAGCGGACCGAGATAGGTGATCTGACCTTCGTCGATGGTCACAACGCCGGGCCCACCCGCGCCGGTGCGGAACCGTGCGCGCTGCACGCCGATGATCGCCAACGCCGCGGCGACTACGACCAGCACCCAGCCCATCCAGCCCAGCAGGCCACCGGGGCCGTTAATCCAACTGAGGCCCAGCAGCAAGACAAACCCCGCCACCAGAACTTCGCGCCAGCGCCACAGGGCCAGTTTGGCTTCGGGTCGGATGAAACTCATGCCGTGTCCTTTGGATTGGTGAACAGGATCAGCGAGTAGTGCCCCGCAGGTTTGAACCCAATACCGATATAGGCGCGCGCTGCAGATTCGGAAGCGGCAAACAGCACCGCGCGGGACACCCCGACGTTTTGCGCCTCAAGCAGATGCAGGGCAACGGCGCGGCGGGCATGGCCGCGCCCGCGCAACTCGGGCGGAGTATAGACGCCACCGATCTGCACGATCTCGGGCAGGCGGGCATTGAACCCGGTCATGGCGACGGGCTCGCCATCGACCAGAAGCACCCGATGCGAGTCTCGTGCCGTGTAAGCGTCGAAGTCTTTACCAGCCTGATCGGCGGCGCGCGCGGGATCGAAATCCATCGCCTCGATCAAATAGTCCCGCCGCCAGCCTTCGGTGACCGAGCGATCCAGATCGCCCATCGGCACCAGCCGCGCACCGGTCAGATCGGGCAGCACAAGTTGCTCCAGATCCAGCGCAAACCCCGGCTCATCACCGTTGAGCGTCGCGGGCCGGTCATCCCAGCCGGCAAGCCTCATGATCCGCCGCGCTTGCCCAGCCTCGGCAGCAAGGCCGAACAGCGGATGCCCCCGGATCAGATCAATCGCCCCGGCCAGCTCATTGTCCGAGCAGTCGGGGCATTGCGGCAGCACCATGCCCTCATTCGTGATCGCAAAGACGGCACGCAGGGGATCGCCCAGCACCCAGACTTTCAGCGCGCGGGGGTCGGACGCGCGCAGGCCGTAATCGCGCAGATTGGCCAACGGGAACATCGAGGTCTGGATGTGCTGAGACAGAAACCTATCGATCAGCGGCACATCGCTGTCCTCAGCGGCGCGCCACGTCATGCCCAGTCTCCCAGCGCCTGCTGCCACATGGTCATGGCCGCGACCGCCGCCGTATCCGCACGCAGGATGCGGGGACCGAGACTGACCACATGAGCGAAAGGCAAACCGCTCAGCCGCTTGCGCTCACGTTCCGAAAATCCGCCCTCGGGGCCGATCAGAATGGCCCAGGGCTGACCCTTCTCATGTGCGGCCAGACGCAGGGCCGAGCCGACCTCAGCCTCGTCACAGAACATGAGTTGACGGTCCTCAGGCCATGCGTCCAGCACCCGGTCGAGCCGTTGCAGATCGGTGACCTCGGGCACAAAAGTGCCGCCGCATTGTTCCGCAGCCTCGACCGCGTGAGCCTGCAGGCGATCCTGCCGGATGCGTTCGGAATTGGTGAACTCGGTCTGCACTGGCATGATCCGCGCGGCGCCCATTTCTGCTGCCTTTTCAACGATGAAATCGGTGCGGGCCTTTTTGATCGGCGCGAACAGCAGCCACAGATCGGGCGGCATCTGCAGCGGTTTGCTCTGCTGGGCGCAGGTCAGTGACCCGCCGCGCTTCCCGGCCTCGGCCACCTCGGCCAGCCATTCGCCATCGCGCCCGTTGAACAGGGCGACCTGCCCGCCCACGGACAGGCGCATGACGCCGAACAGGTAATGCGCCTGTTCGCGCGTCAAAGGAACCGATTGCCCCGGACCCAAAGGGTGCTCTACATACAGTCTGATCTTCGCAGTCATGAGACCCTACATATGCAAGGCAATGCCCCAACACCAGACGGTCAGGTCGCGGATGCGGTCAGCGGCAACTGGGTCGACACCCATGCCCCGGCCTTTGCCCGGCCCTATCTGAGGCTCAGCCGCGCTGACCGGCCCATCGGCACATGGCTGCTGCTGATTCCCTGCTGGTGGGGTCTGGCGCTGGCGATCCTCAGCGATGGATCGCCGCGATGGGAGGACCTGTGGATCGCCATCGGCTGCGCCATCGGGGCGTTCCTGATGCGCGGTGCGGGCTGTACGTGGAACGACATCACCGACCGCGACTTTGACGGGCAGGTCGAACGCACCCGCTCGCGTCCGATCCCTTCGGGTCAGGTCAGCGTGCGGCAGGCGGTGATCTGGATGGGGCTGCAATGCCTGCTGGCGCTGGTGATTCTGCTGACTTTCAACCGGGCCGCGATTGCGATGGGGGTCCTGTCGCTGCTGCCCGTCGCTATCTATCCGTTTGCCAAGCGGTTCACCTGGTGGCCGCAGGTGTTTCTGGGGCTGGCCTTCAACTGGGGTGCTTTGCTGGCCTGGGCCGCGCATACGGGCACGGTCGGCTGGCCCGCGATCATCCTCTATCTGTCCGGCATCGCCTGGACCCTGTTTTATGACACCATCTATGCCCATCAGGACGCCGAAGATGATGAGCTGATCGGCATCAAATCCACCGCCCGGCTGTTTGGCGAAGACACCGCGAAATGGCTGAAGTATTTCCTGATTGCCACCGTTGGCCTTATGGGTCTGGCGATTATCGACGCGACCTTGTCACGGGCATCGATCCTGGCGCTGGTCGTTGCGCTGTCGGGGCCATGGGCGATGGGCTGGCATATGGCGTGGCAATTGCGGGGTCTGGACACCGAAGACAATGCCAAACTGCTGCAACTGTTCCGCGCCAACCGCGACACCGGCCTAATTCCGCTGATCTTCCTCTGCGTCGCCCTGATGCTCTGATTGCACCCGCCCGCCCGGCTGGGTATGAGTCCGGAACCCAAGGCCCGAGGAGTCGCAACCCAACCCATGCATTTGCCGTATGCCCTCGCCGTCACGCTGATATTCGCGGTCTCTGCCGCGCTGTCCGTCTTCGGCGCCAGCATTGCTGTGACAAAGATCGAGGACGCCTCGGAACTGGCGGTGCGACGGGCACTGAACCTGCAAGGTCATGATTGGGCCGAGGTCGAATCGGACGGGTTGCGCGTGGTTCTGACCGGAACAGCCCCGGACGAAGCCACCCGGTTCAACGCGCTGACAGCTGCGGGAACCGAAGTTGATACGTCGCGGGTCATCGACGAGATGGAGGTCGCGCCCACCGCCGATCTGACGCCGCCACGGTTCTCGGCGGAAATTCTGCGCAATGAAAGCGGGATTTCCGTTATCGGTCTGGTACCTGCCACCGAAGACCGTGAGGCCATGATCAACCGCCTGCAAAGGATGGATCAGGACAGATCGGTGTCGGACCTTATGGAAAGCGCAGATTATCCGAAGCCTGAAGGTTGGGATGATGCCATCGGGTTTGCGCTGGATGCACTGACAAGCCTGCCCCGCGCCAAGATCTCTGCCAGTCCCGGGCTGGTTCGGATCACGGCCATCGCGGAAAGCCAGCAGGAAAAGGAACGGCTGGAACAAGACCTCAGCCGGGCGGCCCCTCCCGGCCTGCGGATCGGGCTGGACATCTCGGCGCCCCGTCCGGTGCTTACACCTTTTACGCTGCGCTATCTGATCAATGATGAGGGCGGACAATTCGACGCCTGTTCCGCGCAGGATGAGACGGCGCGCGAAGCCATCATAGAAGCGGCCCAACAGGCCGGGCTGACCGGGCCCTATAGCTGCACCATTGGCCTCGGCGTACCCTCGCCCCGCTGGGCGGACGCGGCGGAACTCAGCATCAAAGCATTGGCAGAGATTGGTCATGGCTCGGTTACGCTGTCGGATGCCGATATCACTCTGGTGGCGGCGCAGGGCACAAGCACGGCCCTGTTTGACCGCGTCGTGGGTGAGCTGGAAAACGCGCTGCCTGACGTGTTCGCCCTGCATGCGGTGTTACCCGAACCGGAAACGGAAGACGCGACCGGCCCGGTGGAATTCACCGCGACCCGCAGCCCCGAAGGGCTGGTGCAACTGCGCGGGCGCCTGAGCGACGACACCTTGCACAGTATGGCCGACAGTTTTGCCCGAGCGGCCTTTGGATCGACGCAAGTCCATATGGCGACCCGCATCGTGTCTGATCTGCCGGCTGACTGGCCTGTGCGGGTCCTGGCCGGGCTGGAGGCGCTGTCGCAGCTGCATAACGGCGTGTTGACGGTCACGCCGGACAACGTGACCCTTTCGGGGCTCAGTCATGATCCCGATGCAAAACCCCGCATCGCGGGCCTGTTGTCGGAAAAGCTGGGCGATGCGCAGGATTTCACGCTTTCGATCGCCTATCAGGAACCACCTGAACCCGAGGACGCCCTGCCCGACCCCGAGCTCTGCGAAGAACAAATTGCCCAAGTTCAGGCCAGCACGAAGATCGCGTTTGAACCCGGCTCGGCCACAGTCGCCTCGGATTCGCGTGACGCGTTGAATCAGATCGCCGATATTCTGCGGGATTGCGGCCCGATCCGGTTGGAGATTCAGGGCCACACTGACAGTCAGGGGCGGGAAGAGATGAACCAGCAGCTCAGCCAGGCGCGCGCGCAGTCGATTTTGAACGAGTTGCGTGGGCGTCGAATCCCGACCTCAAGCTATACCGCTGTCGGTTATGGAGAGACGCAGCCCATTGCCGACAATGACACCGAGGATGGGCGCGAGGAAAACCGTCGCATCGAATTCCGCCTGATCCGCCCCGAACCGGTCGCCAACACCGAAACCGGGCTTGAGGCGATGGAAGCCGAGGCCGAGACCCCTGAAACCGACGCAACGGATGCGGGCGCAGAGGACCAGTAAGTTGAACAGAACCGAATTCATCATCGCCACCGCCATCATCCTGTTCGCAGCCTTCTGCATGGGCTGGTTTGCCAACTGGCTGGCCCACCGTCTGTCGCGCGTGCGCCAAAGTGACGTGGCCGATCTGGATCGCATGAGTCAGGAGCTGCACGAGGCCGAAGAAACCCGCGATCAGGCCATCACCTATCTGCAACAGCGCGAGGCCGAGCTGACCAATCAGCTGACCCAGACCGAGGCTGAACTTGCCGCTACAATGGAAGTCGTCCGCGCCGCCCGACAAGAGGCCGAGGAACTGCGCGGCCGTATCAACAACGCAGACTGATTTACCAGCGGGTCAACGCGTCTTCATCCTCGTCCTTGGCGGCCACCCATTCGGCACCGGATGTGGTGATTTCCTTCTTCCAGAACGGCGCGCGGGATTTGAGGTAATCCATCAGAAACTCTGCTGCCTCGAACGCATCTTTTCTGTGAGGCGACGCGGTGGCCACCATCATGATCCGGTCGCCCGGCGCAAGACGCCCATGGCGGTGGATCACCAGCACATCACCCAGCGACCAACGCGCCTGCGCCTCTTCGGCGATTTTGGCAAGCGCCCGCTCGGTCATGCCGGGGTAATGCTCGATCTCCATCACGTCCAGATCGCCGGTGGCCAGATCGCGCACGACGCCGGCAAAGGTCACAATAGCACCGTTTGCCGCCTCATCGCCCGAGGCAAAGGCGTTGACCTCGGCCCCCAGATCAAAGGGCGCTTCCTGAACGACGACGCGCATGTCAGCCCCCTGTCATGGGTGGGAAAAACGCAACCTCGCGCACCCCAGTCAAAGGAGCGTCAAAATCCGACAATTCCTGATCCAGCGCCACGCGCAGGGCCGAAAGATCGGCGAAAGCGGCGGCATAGCGATCCTCGCGCGCGCTCAGCTCGGCAACCAGATCATTGACCGTGGCCGCCTGCGTTTCGACCTTTTCTTTCGGCAGGCCGATGCGTTCGCGCACCCAGGCGAAATACAGCACGTCCATCCGTTAGCTCTCCTTCAGGTGGGGCATCGCTTTACGTAGGTAATCATAGCCGGTGATCAATGTCAGCGTGGCGGCAATCCACAACAACCACAGCCCGATCTGTCCGGACCAGTACATGCCGGTGAGATGCCAGCGCAGGTGATTTACGTCCTCAACCTGGCCCGAGATCACCTGCTCGACCAGATCGGCATCCATACCAAAGGTCGACATCACCGCATAATGTTCAAAGATGCCCTGCGAAAACAGAACCGCAATGGCAACCATTTGCGCCGTCGTCTTCCACTTGGCCAGCTTGGTGACCTTGAGCGTACCGGCAACATCGCCCAGATATTCGCGCAGACCCGAGACGAAAACCTCGCGAAACAGGATCACGGTGGCCGGCAAGACCAGCCAGGCGGTCCAGCTGTCCTGAGCATACCCCACAAGTATCATCAGCGCGATCACCACCATCGCCTTGTCGGCAATCGGGTCAAGCATCGCGCCAATCTTGGTCTCCTGTTTCCACGCGCGCGCAAGATAACCGTCGAACCAGTCGGTAATCGCAGCCGACAGGAACAGGATCAGCGCAAACCAGTCTGCATAGGGTCGGGTGAAATACAAAAACATCACGGCCAGACCGGGTGCAGCCAGCAGACGCAGCAGAGTCAGAATATTGGGCAGGTTCCACTTCATAATGCCGACCCTACATCGCGGTTTCAGGACAGAAAAGACAGGCTGTCGAAAAACATCC
Organism: Ruegeria sp. AL1; assembly: GCF_056540905.1. NCBI lineage: Bacteria > Pseudomonadati > Pseudomonadota > Alphaproteobacteria > Rhodobacterales > Roseobacteraceae > Ruegeria > Ruegeria sp. AL1. Next base: position 56,656 of record NZ_JBQFXP010000005.1, on the reverse strand, counting down.
CCAATCACAGATGGTTGGTCAAAGCGCCGCAGCCCTTGGACTCGGGCCGGTTTGACGTCAGATTGCGCAGAACATCAGACCGGGGCAAGGTACATGACAACTCATATTAAAACCGACCCCAGGTCAAACCTGATCGGCAGCGCCTGGATGATCGGCGCCATGGCCATGTTCGCCGTCGAGGACGCGCTGCTGAAGTCCGCCGCAGTCGCCCTGCCGATCTGGCAGGTTCTGATCCTGTTCGGACTGGGTGGATCTGTCATCTTCGCCATTGTTGCCATGCAGCGCGGCACCCGCCTGTTTCACCCCGACGTGCGGTCGCGCGCGATGCAGGTGCGCGCTTGTTTCGAGGTTCTGGGCCGGTTGTTCTATGTGCTGGCGATCGCCTATACGCCGCTGTCCTCGGCGACGGTGATCCTGCAGGCCACGCCCCTCGTCGTTGTTGCGGGGGCTGCTGTGTTCTTTGGCGAGACTGTCGGGTGGCGACGTTGGAGCGCTATTCTGATCGGTTTGATCGGAGTGGTGATCATCATTCAGCCCACCGGAGACAGTTTCTCGGCGCTGTCCATTCTGGCGGTCCTTGGCATGTTCGGTTTTGCAGGCCGCGATTTGTCCAGCCGCGCCGCGCCAGCGACGCTGGGCACCGAGGTGCTGGGGTTTTACGGGTTCATCTGCGTGGTTCTTGCCGGGGGTCTGTTCTGGTTCTTCGAAGGCGGTGCGTTTGTCGCGCTCAGCCCGCAACACAGCCTCTATTTGGCCGGGGCGGTCCTGTGCGGGGCCATTGCCTATGCGTCCCTGATGAAGGCCATGCGCACCGGCGAAGTTTCGGCCGTCACGCCGTTTCGCTATTCGCGATTGCTGTTCGGAATCGGGTTGGGCGTTATGATGTTCGGCGAGCGGCTGGACCGCACCATGTGGATCGGCAGCGCGCTGATCGTGGCCTCGGGGCTGTATATCCTGTGGCGGGGACGCCGCACCTAGCCCTTGTCGTGGAAGAAATCGTAAACTTTCTGCGCCAGCCCGGCTGATATCCCCTCGACCGCTTTCAAATCCGCCAAATTGGCCCGGCTGACCGCCTTGGCACTGCCGAAATGAGTCAGCAAGGCGCGCTTGCGCGCAGCCCCCACGCCAGGGATCTCGTCCAGAGGCGTAGCGCCGACCGCCTTGGCCCGCTTCGCCCGGTGGGTTCCGATTGCAAAGCGGTGTGCCTCGTCCCTGAGACGCTGGATGAAATACAGCACCGGGTCGTTGCGTTTCAGCGCAAAGGGACGCTGGCCGGTGCGATGGAATTCTTCCTTGCCGTGATCCCGGTCAACACCTTTGGCGACACCAACCATTGGAATGTCTTCAACGCCATGTTCGACCATGATCTCGCGCACCGCACTCACTTGCCCGGCGCCGCCATCGATCAGCAGCAGGTCGGGCCACATGCCTTTTTCGCGGTCGGGATCTTCCTTTTGCAGGCGGGTGAAACGGCGGGTCAGGACCTCTTTCATCATGCCGAAATCGTCGCCAGGGGTCAGGTCGTCGCCACGAATATTGAACTTGCGATAAGCATTTTTCATGAACCCTTCGGGGCCCGCTACGATCATGCCACCCACAGCATTCGCGCCCTGGATATGGCTGTTGTCATAGACTTCGATCCGGGCCGGAGGCGCGTCCAGCTCAAACGCCTCGGCCACACCGCGCAGCAGCTTGGCTTGCGTGGCACTTTCCGACATCCGCCGGGCCAGCGATTCACGTGCGTTGCGCAGGGCACCGGCGACCAGCTCCTGCTTTTCGCCGCGTTGCGGGACAAGGATTTCCACCTTGCGGCCCGCTTTCTCGGACAGAGCCTGCTGCATCAGATCGGCGTTTTCGATTGCGTCCGACAGGATCAGTTGCCGGGGTGGTTCCTTGTTGTCGTAGAACTGGCCCAAAAAGGCCTCCATCACCTCGGCAGGCGACACGTCGGCCCCGACCCGAGGGTAGAAATCCTTGTTCCCCCAGTTCTGGTTGGCGCGAATAAAGAACACCTGCACACAGGCCTGCCCGCTATCCATATAAAGGCCGATCACGTCTGCCTCGACCACGCCGCGCGGGTTGATCCCCTGAGAGGTCTGTACCTGTGTCAGCGCCCTTATCCGGTCACGCAGACCGGCGGCGCGTTCGAACTCCATCGCCTCAGAAGCCGCCATCATCTGTTCCGCCAGATCCTCTTGCACTTTGGTTGACCGGCCCGAGAGGAACCGCTCAGCATCCCTGACGCTTTCACGGTAATCCGCTGCCGAAATCAAACCCACACACGGTCCCGAACACCGCTTGATCTGATAGAGCAGACAGGGTCGCGTGCGGCTGTCGAACATCGAATCCGAGCAATTGCGCAACAAAAACGCCTTTTGCAGCTGATTCAGCGTCCGATTGACAGCACCCGCACTGGCGAAAGGGCCGAAATAAGCCCCCTTCTCTTTCTTTGCCCCCCGATGTTTCTTGATCTGCGGAAAGGCGTGATCCTTGGCGACCAGAATATTGGGAAAGCTTTTATCATCGCGCAACAGCACGTTGTATTTTGGCTTGAGCTGCTTGATCAGGTTCTGTTCCAGCAGCAGCGCCTCGGTCTCGGTCCGTGTGGTCAGAAACATCATCGAAGCGGTCGCGGCGATCATTTTCTCGATCCGGCCCGAATGCCCGGGGCGCGTGTAATTCGACACCCGCGCCTTCAGGTTCCGCGCTTTGCCCACGTATAAAACCCGACTGTCACCGTCCAGCATCCGGTATACGCCGGGCGATCCGTCCAATGTTTTTGCATACCGTTGAATGCAGGAATAGCCGGTGGATTGAATGTCAGAAGGTGAGTCGCTGTCGGTGGTCATACGCCAGAGATATGATTCTCTGATCCCGGCTGCAATCTTGAGCGTTCCAGTTCAAGAGAAAACAAATCCACGGTTTCTGTGGATAACTGTGCAGATAAGTTTTGGGTCGCCCGGAATTTCCCTTGTTTCATTAAGGATTCCTTGATTTGCCTAAAAAATAGGCGACCAAATAACACATTGTTTTTATTATATATTTTTTATTTCATAAGGCAAGTGTATGAAAGATAAGACATTTTTGTAACGTGCTGGTAACAGAAACGAGAGCGGTGCAAAACTTGCATCCGAGTTGTCTATTCCACGCCCAGAACGTCAGGAGTTTGCCAGCCCAGATGCTGACCGCCATCCACGCATAAAAGCTGTCCGGTAACAGCGTGCGCGTCCAGAAAATACCCCAGCGCCGCAGTGATATCGGATGGGTTTGCTCCACGCTCGAGCACGGTATTCATGCGCTGCGCCTTATAGTGATCCGCACTTTGCCGGTGCCCCTGCATCGTCGGCCCGGGTCCGATTGCGTTGACACGAATGGCAGGCGTCAACGCCTGAGCTGCGGTTCGCGTCAGCGCCCACAGACCCATCTTGGCGATGGTATAGGACATAAACTCGGGCGTCAGCTTGCGGACGCGCATATCGACCATGTTGACGATCAGTCCGGTTGCAACAGGTTCGCCCACGTCGTCCGTTTCCGGCTCCAGACCCTGCTCGGCCATCGCCTGTGTCAGAACGAATGGCGCACGCAGGTTGCTGTCTAGATGACGGTCCCAGCTGGCGCGTGTCGCGGTGTGGATGTTGTCATATTCGAAGATCGAGGCGTTGTTCACGAGGCACGTAATCGGCCCGCTCAACCCTTCGGCCGCGCGGGACAACAGTTTGGCTACCTGCGCTTCGTCCAGCAGGTCCGCCTGCAATGCGACGGCGTGCCGACCCAGAGCCTTGATCTCGGCCACAACCGCCTGAGCAGGCCGTTCTGAGGTCGCAAAGTGGACGGCGACATCATACCCGCGCTGCGCCAGATACAGGGCCATCGCCCGGCCAAGACGAATTCCGGCACCGGTCACCAACGCTCGGGTCATAAGGCTCGCTCCCTGCTTCTTACGCCAACAGAGAAATGACGTAGACTACATACAGAAGTGTCAACACCATACCCCAGCCGCGTGTGATGTCTTTCTTGAAAAAGACGAAGGGGATCAGCAACAGGGATGAGCCCAGCATGACCCAAAGGTCAAATCGCAGGAATTCAGGATCAACCGGGATGCGTCCGAACAAGGTCGCGATACCGATAATGGCCAGCAGGTTGAACATGTTCGACCCGATGACATTGCCCAGCGCCACATCCGCCTGACGGCGCAACGCGGCCATCACGGTGGTGGCCAGTTCCGGCAATGACGTGCCCACGGCAATGAGTGTCAGACCGATGACCGTTTCGCTGACCCCATAATCGCGGGCGATAATTGTCGCGTTGTCGACCAGCAGATGTGCCCCCATGGGAAGCCCGATCAGGCCCAGAATCAGATAAATCGAAACCTTCCAGTAAGGCATGTCCGGGTCGGCTTCTTCCAACCCTTCCAATTCCTCGTCATCGGCGCAGGCTTCACCACAGGCTTTGCGGTGGGCATGGGCCTCGCGGAAGGCATTGCCGAGCACCAGGCCCAAAGCGACCAGCAAAATGGCACCGCTGATCAGGTTGAAAACCCCGCAGAAGGCCAATCCGATGAACAGAACCGAAGCCAGCAGCATAAAGACATAGTTCTTGCGGCTGTCGCATTCGCTTGTGTGCAAGGTCGCCAGCAGCGCGGGCAAACCCAGAACCAGCAGAATATTTGCGGTGTTCGACCCCACAACGTTGCCCAAAGCAATACCCGGCGCGTTTTCCTGAATCGCGCTGATCGCAATCAACAACTCGGGCGCCGAGGTGCCAAATGCCACTATGGTCAGGCTGACGATCAGTGCGGGCACACCAAGACGCAGGCTGAGATTGACCGCACCACGCACCAGCGCATCCCCTGCCAACAACAGGATCAGAAGTCCGAGGCCGGAAAACAGCCATGCTGTCATGAACGCCCCCCCTTTTCGCAGGCACAGGGACCTTTGCCAATTCTGAACCGGCCACAGCGCGAACATCTGGCCGAATTCAGCCGTTTTTGCCCCGGAAAGCGCAGCTTTCCGAACATCGCCAGCACCGCCATGCCGACCAGAAACAAAGTGACGGCCTTGATGATCACATTACAAACCGAAACGCGCGTAGGCCGCCCGCTCCTCTAGCCCGGCAATGGCGTCCTGTGCCATCTCGGCCCCAAAGCGCGACCAGAACGGTTTCTTCAATCCGTACCGGCGGAATTTCACTTTGTCGCCGAAACGGTCCTGCATCTTGGGCTTAAGGTGGGCAATCCCATCGATCAGACCCAATTCCTGCGCCCGCCGCGCCAGCCAGACCTCGCCCGTGAACAGATCCTGGGTCTCGTCCAGTTTTCCGTCGCGACGCGCTTTGACATGCGCAATGAAATTCTCGTGGATATCACCCAGCAGGCGTTTCAGACGCGCGACGTCTTCTTTCTTTTCCGGCGCGAACGGGTCGAGCATCGATTTCGACTGGCCCGCCGTGTGAACCCGCCGCTCGAACCCCTGCCGGGCGAGAAAGACATGCGCGCCGAACCCCGACGAAATCACCCCGATCGAGCCAAGAACGGAACTGTCATCCGCGTAGATTTCATCGGCTGCCGCGGCAAGCCAATACCCGCCCGAGGCCGCCACATCCTCGACAAAGGCATAGACGGGGATATCCAGCTCATCCGCCAGCCGCCGGATGCGCGCCCCGATCAGAGAGCTTTGCACCGGGGAACCGCCGGGCGAGTTTACCTCAAGCGCGACGGCGGCGGGTTTGCCCTTGCGGAATGCCTTTTCAAGCACCGGCGCCAAACCGGCATCCGACATCGACCCACGCCCGGCCATTCCAATTGCACCGGACAGGCGGACAATGGCGACGCAAGGGTGCTTTTTGACAAATGGCAGGCTGAACTTCATGGGTGCCGATGTAGAGTGCGCCCAACCGGTAAACAAGGGACGGTCCGGGCGTTAAATGTGACGTGAACACATTTTCCTGAGTGTGATGGGCAAAAATGCAACGGCCAACCTGACTTAGCTACGAATGCGCCAGCCGGTTTTGAAGATCCAGCCAATGATCCCCAAACACAATACTGTGAACGCCAGAATTGCCAAAAGGCTGAACCCGATAGGAACATCGGCCAGACCGTAAAAGGACCAGCGAAAGCCCGAAATCAGATAGACCACCGGGTTGAACAAGGTGATCGTCTGCCAGACCGGCGGCAGCATCGAGATGGAATAAAACGTGCCCCCCAGAAAGATCAGCGGGGTCACGATCAGCTGCGGCACCAGCGACATCTGCTCGAAATTGCTGGCCCAGATGCCGATGATAAAACCCAGCAGGGAAAAGCTGAGGCAGGTCAGGATCAGAAACACAGCCATCGCGATGGGGTGTTCGATGCGTAAATCCACAAAGAATGTGGCCGTGGCCAGAATCACCAGCCCCACAAAAAGCGACTTGGTGGCTGCAGCCCCCACATACCCGATAACGATCTCGATAAAATTCACCGGGGCCGACAAAAGCTCGTAGATCGTGCCCAGGAATTTCGGAAAGTAAATCCCGAAGGACGCGTTGGAGATGGCCAGCATCACCACGGACAGCATGATCAGACCGGGCACGATGAACGCGCCATAAGACACGCCTTCAACCTCCTGAATGCGGCTGCCGATGGCGGTGCCAAAGACCACGAAATACAAGGAAGTCGACAGAACCGGTGACAGAAAGCTCTGCGCCAGAGTGCGAAAGAACCGGGCCATTTCAAACCGGTATATGGCGGCGATGGCGGACCAGTTCATGCGGGTTCTCCGGACACCAGATTGACAAAGATTTCCTCAAGGCTCGACTGCCGGGTCTGCACGTCGCGCAAGACCAACCCGGCCTGGGCCACATCGTTCAGCAATGTGGTAATGCCAGTTCGGTCCGCATTTGTGTCATAGGTATAAACCAGCGCATCGCCATCGCCACTCAGCGTCAGGCTATGTGCTGCCAGACTATCCGGAATGGCCGAGATCGGTTCCGTCAACATCACCTCGATCTGCTTTTTCCCCATCTGAGCCATCAAAGTGTCTTTGTCCTGCACCAGTAGCAACTCACCCTTGTCGATGACCCCGACACGATCGGCGATGGCCTCGGCCTCTTCGATGTAATGCGTGGTCAGGATGATGGTGACACCGGCCTGTTTCAGCTCGGCCACAATCTCCCACATGTCCTTGCGCAGTTCGACATCCACGCCTGCGGTAGGCTCGTCCAGAAACAACACACGCGGTTCATGCGCCAGTGCCTTGGCGATCAGCACCCGGCGCTTCATTCCGCCCGACAGTTCCTTGATCGCATTCTTGCGCTTGTCCCACAGCGAGAGCTTGCGAAGGATCTCCTCGATCCGGGCGTTGTCTGAGCCAAACCCAAACAAACCCCGAGAGAAGCGCACCGTGTTCCAGACCTTCTCAAACGGTTCCAGCGCAATTTCCTGCGGCACAAGTCCGATCATCCGGCGGGCTGCGCGAAAATCGGTCTGAATGTCGTGCCCCCCAACAGTCACGCTGCCAGAGGTTGGTGTGGTGATACCGCATATCGTAGAGATCAGCGTCGTCTTGCCCGCGCCATTCGGGCCGAGCAGGGCCAGAATCTCACCCTCTTCAATGTCCAGCGAGACACCTTTGAGTGCCTCGAACCCATCCGCATAGGATTTTCGCAGATCCCGGATCGATAGTATCGTCGTCATTCATGCCCTCATTCTGGCCCAGACCCTATCGCGGCAACCGATCAGAGAACAGGGCATTTCCGCAAAGATGTGGGCCAGCGAGGCCTCGGACGGCGCGATTGAATCAGATTGCCTGCCGCCAGACATTTCCGGCTTGCATTCCAGCATCGCCCCGGAAACCCTGAGCATTGTGGAGGACGATATGCTTGACGGTATCCGTATCATTGAATTCGAAGGGCTGGGCCCCGGGCCCTTTGCTGCCATGTTGCTTGCAGATATGGGAGCGGACGTGATCACCATCCACCGCAAAGGCGCGCCCGTGACGCCCGGCATGCCGGATCGGTCCCTGCTGGATCGCGGCAAACGCTCAATCGCTCTGGACCTGAAGGACAGCGCAGACCTTCATGTGGCCCGCAAATTGATCACCACGGCAGATGCGTTGATCGAAGGCTTCCGCCCCGGAGTGATGGAAAAACTCGGGCTTGGCCCATCCATCTGCCACGATCTGAACCCCAAACTGATCTATGGGCGCATGACGGGTTGGGGTCAGGACAGTCCATTGTCACATAGCGCCGGGCACGATCTGAACTATATCGCGCTCTCTGGAGCGCTCTGGTACGCCTCGGCCCCCGGTCAGCCCCCTGTGACACCCGCAACTCTGGTGGGCGACATTGGCGGCGGCGCGATGTATCTGGTTGCCGGTCTTTTGGCAGGCCTGCTCAATGCGCAGCGTACCGGGGTTGGCACAGTGGTCGACGCCGCCATCTATGACGGCTCAGCCCATATGATGAACCTGTTGATGAGCCTGCGGCAAACCGGAAACCTCTCAGACACCCGCGGCCAAAGCCTGCTGGATGGCCCCCATTGGAGCCGAAGCTATACTTGCGCCGACGGCGGCCATATCTCGGTTCAGTGCCTCGAGCCGAAATTCTATACCTGTTTCCTTGATCTCATGAAGCTAGGGGATGATCCGGAATTCGCCCAGCAATATGACGACACCGCGTGGCCCCGACTTTCAGACCGGCTCGCCGATATCTTCGCCACCAAGCCGCGCGATCACTGGGCCGCGCTGTTCCACGGCACCGATGCCTGCGTTACACCTGTCCTGTCCCCGACCGAGGCACGGGCACATCCCATGAATGCCGCCCGGCAAACATGGCTGGACCACGACGGTACAAGACAAGCCGCCGCCGCCCCCCGCTTCTCCACCCGCAACTGGCACCCTAAACCCAGCCCCAAACGCGGAGAGCACACGCAGGACATCCTGAACGAACTCCCGCCCGCTTCATCTGGCTAAAAATATCCCGGGGGAGAATTGGCCGCAGGCCAAGAGGGGGCTGGCCCCCTCACCCGATCACCGCCCGCGCACCGTATCGATCATCAACTGCACATTCTCAGGGTCTGCATCCGGCGTGATCCCATGCCCCAGATTGAAGATATGCGGGCCTTTCGAGAACGCCTCGACAATCGCGCGGGTCTCATCCACCAGCGCCTGCCCGCCCGTCACCATATGGGATGAGGCCAGATTGCCCTGCACACAGCCATCCACCTGCACATGTTCAGCCGCCCAGTCTGGCGACACCGAATTGTCCAGCGCCACGCAATCGACACCCGTGGCCTTGGCAAATCCGACATAACCTTCACCCGCTTCACGCGGGAAGCCGATCACTGGAATACCCGGATGCCGGGCCTTGATCGCCTGCGTAATCGCCCGGCAGGGCTCAACAGCGTATTTCCGGAACGCCTCGCCCTTCAATGATCCCGCCCAGCTGTCGAAAATCTTGACCACCTCAGCCCCTGCCTCGATCTGTGCGGACAGGTATTCAATCGTCGCTGCAGTAATCCGATCCAGCAGAGCCTCGAACAGAGCGGTGTTTTCCTCGCGCAACGCATGCGCCGGCCCCTGATCCGGCGTGCCACGCCCGGCGATCATATAGGTGGCCACCGTCCAAGGGGCACCTGCGAAACCGATCAGCGTTGTCTCGGAGGGCAATTCCCGCGACAGGATGCGCACGGTCTCATAGACTGGCGACAGCGTCTCGTGGATATCCTCAACCGGTTTCAGCGCATCGAAGTCCGATTGCTGCGTGATCTTTGACAGGCGCGGGCCTTCACCGGTGACAAACCACAGGTCAGCGCCCAGCGCTTGCGGTACCAGCAGGATATCTGCAAACAAGATCGCCGCGTCAAAGCCATAGCGGCGAATGGGCTGCAATGTAACTTCGGCCGCCAGTTCGGGGTTGTAACACAGCGACAGAAAATCCCCGGCCTGCGCACGGGTCGCGCGATACTCGGGCAGATAGCGCCCGGCCTGGCGCATCATCCAGATCGGCGGAACGTCCTGAACCTCGCCCGCCAGCGCCCGCAGCAATGTCTTTGTTTCGGCCATGCCTGTCCCCAATCTTCCGGTTTGGCGTCACCGGTCGTCCCTCAGTGGCAATTTGTCAAGCTCTGCCCCCATTGTCAGGGCAATGTGACGCGACTAAAGCTGTGCGCATGAGTCTCACATTGCCCACCCCCGCCTCGCCTCTCAAAATCGGTACCCGTGGATCGCCGCTGGCGCTGGCGCAGGCACATGAAACCCGCGCGCGTCTGAGCAAAGCGTTCGACCTGCCCGAAGACGCGTTCGAGATCGTGGTGATCAAGACCACCGGCGACAACCGCGCCATGATCGATGCGGACCGCCCGCTGAAAGAGATCGGCAACAAAGGTCTTTTCACCAAGGAAATCGAAGAGGCGATGTTGCGCGGCGATATTGACATTGCGGTGCATTCGACAAAGGACATGCCGGTCGAGCAACCGGCCGGGCTGGTGTTGGACACGTTCCTGCCGCGCGAAGATGTGCGCGACGCCTTTATCTCTCCCAGCCTGCGCTCCATTCACGATCTGCCGGAAGGCGCAGTGGTCGGAACGTCTTCACTGCGGCGGCGTGCACAGCTGCTGAATCGGCGACCCGATCTGAACGTGGTCGAGTTTCGCGGCAATGTGCAGACCCGGCTGAAGAAACTGGCTGACGGGGTGGCCGATTGCACCTTTCTCGCAATGGCCGGGCTGCGGCGTCTGCAGATGGACGAGGTTCCGGCCACAGCAATCTCGCCCGACGACATGCTGCCCGCGATTGCGCAGGGCACCATCGGGATTGAACGGCGCGCCGACGACAGCCGCGCCGCTGATATGCTGGCCGCAATACACCACACCGAGACCGGTAACCGGCTTGCAGCGGAACGCGCGCTGCTGTTGGGGCTGGACGGCTCGTGCGAGACGCCCATTGCCGGGCTGGCGCAAATCCACGATGGCACCCTTCACCTGCGCGGCGAAGTCCTGCGCCCGGACGGGTCGGAATCCATCGCGCTTGAAGCAACGGGCCCAGCCTCGGACGGGACGTCCATCGGTCAGAAAATGGCTGCAGATTTGCTGGCCAAGGCCGGTCCGGGATTTTTTGATTGGCGATAAGCAATTAATTTTCAACGAATGTGATCTTGTTCACTGAACCCGCAGCGCAGTTGGCGCAATGTGAGGTTGTGCTGATGAGAACACCCGGGCGGTCTCGAGTATATCGAAAGTTTTAGCCCGTTATGTTTTAGATAGTATTCGAGGGGGCGAGACCGACCTCTTTGTTCCATCAGACGGGCCGCTGTTGAATTACCAACAGCGGCCCATTTTATTTGCCCAGCAAATTCCAATCTAACCGGTGGCTCTGTTGGGGCCATTGTGATGGCTAAACACCACCTGCGTCGCGGATACATCGGCGCGAAAATCTGCCACGCGCCCGGGAATCGCCCGATAGAAATCAACCAGTCCCCGCTCGACCTCTGCCGACAAGTGGATGCAATCACTGCAGTATCTAAGTATTTCGTCCTGAGTCTCGCGGTTTCTGATCGCGGCTATCAATGTCTCATGCGCCCTTTCCAGAGATTTGAACGCGCCACTCAGGGCCACGTCGCGATTACCGACCAGAAGATATACCGGCTCTGGCTCGCTTTTACCCTTGAGATCTATAAACCCGGCCTCCAGCACCGCCAGGTCCGAACCGGTCGCCGCTTGCACTGAGTGTGAGACAAGAATGTCGTACTCAACGTGGCGGCAGGTCTGCTCGATCCGCGCGGCCACGTTCACGACATCCCCGATAACCGTATAGTTGAACCGGCTGCGCGAACCGATATTGCCGACACACGCGGTGCCTGTCGCACAACCGGTCGCCAGCGCTATTGGCGGGCGTCCCTGCATGGTCGGAGAGTCATTGAACACTGTAAGGGCCTGGCGCATGTTCAGCGCCGCAAGCGCGGCTTTGCAGGGATGATCGGGAACCGGAAGCGGCGCGTTCCAGAACGCCATGACGGCATCACCGATGAATTTGTCGATCGTTCCGCGCTCTAGCAGAATGCGATCCCCGATTTCCGAGAACAGTTCATTTAACATCGCGACCAGACCAGTGGCCGAGACCGTTTCGGAAAGTGGCGTGAAACCGCGAATATCCGAGAACATCACGGTGATCTCTTGCGTCTCGCCGCCCAGTTGCAATTGGTGACCGTTGGCCTCCATCTCATCCAGTATTTCCGGCGCGACATAATGCGAGAAGGTCTGGCGGATCACACGCTTCTCACGCTCGGTCGACGCGAACTGATATGCGGCCAGCAATCCGAAATTGGCCATCCCCCCAATCAGCGGAAATGTGGCGTCGAACAGGACCAACTGATTCTGGAACGCCATCCAACTGATGCCCATCACGACAGCGGCCGCGACACCACCCGCCACAAACGAGGCCACGGCACCAAAGCTGGACATCACCACCGTTACAACAACCCCAAGGATGACAAAGGCCACCAATTCCAGCGCCGATGTTACATCCGAGCGACTGAGCATTTCGCCCAGCAGAATCTGCTCAATGATCTGCGCGTGGATAGAAACACCCGGCACGGATTCGCCCAGCGCGGTTTCGCGCATATCAAACAGCCCCGCTGCGGAAGTTCCGACAAGGATGATCCGCCCCTCAATCTGTTCGCGCAATTGCGGGTTCTCGTGGTCTTGCATGACATCGTCCGCAGAAAGATACAGATCGGGATGATCCTTGCGGTACCGCACCCAGATTTCGCCATGTTCGGTGGTTGGCATCCAGTATTCCGCAAGCCCGACACCCAGCATGATACCGGCCTCGTCCTGTGCACCTTCGGCGAAGTAGACCGGCTCATCCAGTGCGACCCGCAGCGCCTCAACGCCCAGCCCAGGCATGACGCCGCCCGGACCGGCCCACAGAACCGGAACCCGACGAACCACGCCCAGACCGCCGATCGGAGACACGTTCACCCCGCCCACACCGGATGCGTAATCGCCCAAAGGCGGGGCCAGCGGAGTCCAATGGGGCACGGCAGTCAGTCCGGCTGCGGGGTTTTCGCCGATTTCGATCAGCCCGGATTTGGGGGCCACGACCGCTCCGCCATCGGAAATCCGAGCGGCAACACCCAGAATAACCGGATAACCCGCAAGGGCCGCCGCGAATTTCACATCATTGTCCAGCTCTGTCGCGTCGGAGTCCACGCTCAGAACACCCGACAGCGCCGGATCCTGCAGCAATCGGGACGGAGAATACCGATCCGGTTCGACAAACAGCATGTCGAAGGCGATCGCGGCGGCCCCGTAATCTGCCAATCTGTCAACCATCTGCGCCAACTGGGTGCGCGGCCAGGGCCATTGACCCCAGGCTGTCAGGGATTGCTCGTCTATGTCCACGACGCGCACGGGAAGATCGGGATCATAGACACGTGGAGAAATCCGTTGCAGAGCGTCAAAATAGATCAGCCGGGAAATCTGCACCGGGTAGGGATCCGCAACGCGAATGAAACAGCCGAACATGATCAGAATGATGCCCACCAGACGGAAGGCCAGCATCCGCGCCTTTCTGTCTATCGTTCTGCGCGCCACGTGATCCTCCTTGGCGCTTGCGCGAGGCGTTCTGTCCAACCGGTCACCGCGAAACGGCTGTCACATTACCTGCGGTTGCGGTTGCTCTGGCGCCCGTCTCTTTGTCATCCCCTTCCGATCCGGCTGAGGCGCTGACCTCGCCAGCGGTCGCTTGTGCACCGGCTTCGCGCTCTGGGCTTGCTTCGGACCGGGCCTCGGTACGATCTTCGCGCTCGGGTTCACGCCGCTCTTCACGCTCGGGCTCTCGCCGTTCCTCACGCTCTGGCTCTCGGCGTTCCTCACGCTCGGGTTCTTTTGGTTTAGCCGCCTTTGCAACCGCCTTTACCTGACCCGCCCTCCGAACAGGGGCCGGAGCGGGGCGGTTTCGCTCTGGTGGGTCGGTTTCAACGCGCTGTCGAACTCTTCGAACAGCCCCGTCGCGACACCCGTCAGAATCCGCCTGGAAAGCAGGCAACAACCCCTGCTGAGATTGAATGAAAGGAAACCCGCCTTTCAGAGCTTTGTCATATTGTACCCGATCCGCAGGTCGACCAACCGCGCCACCCGCGCTTGTGGCAAACATGCTGCATTGGCGGCTGGCTGATCGGCAGGATCCGCCGGACCCACACATACGCACTGCTCCCTCGATCACAAGCATTGCGCTTTGGTCGCCCGACGTGATCCACATATCAAAAGTTGTGCCCCGGACGGCCATTGTGGCCGACGGGGTCTTGATCGCGTAGGCGCGCTTGCGACTTTTGCCCGAGATAAACCGGAAACTGCCACCCAACGCCCGAACAGTGAAGTTCTTGGCCTTGCGCCCGCCGCGCAACATGGACACATCCAGAACCATTTGCGCGTTCGGCCCAACAGCAATCTTTGTTTCATCAACAAATAGAAGCTGAACCAGACCGGTCCGGTTGGTTGCAATCGCATCCCCGGATGCGACCTCCATTCCTTCCCGCAAAGGCACGGTCTTTCCCGCGCGCGTAACTTCTGCACCCTGTGAGACGCGAAGCACTTTACCTATGACTGCAAACGCCGCATTGGGCACCGCCATCAATGTTACAATAACCAGACACACTTTTAACCAGGCCAAAACCAAGTCCCCTTCCCCCAAAGGTTCCTGTCGGAGCCAAAACGACCCCGCGCCCGATATCTTGCCTCAGATAATAAACTTTTTTAGTCTATTTGTCTTTTAAAACTGCACAAATATGCGCGTAAACCGCCCGATTGGCAAGTCCGAGCGCTGGAGTTGTTGTATGCGGGCTGTTGCTTCCGGATAAAATGAACGCATTGGACACAGCATTCACAGAGTTGGTTTTGTTCGGACGCGCCGCGCGTCGCCCTTTTCCTAAATGCAGAAATTTTCAATGATGACAGAAAATCGCCTTGTAACTGGATCACAGCCAAGGATATACCGGCCAGCGGAGACGTGGCCGAGTGGTCGAAGGCGCTCCCCTGCTAAGGGAGTAGGCGAGGAATCGTCTCGAGGGTTCGAATCCCTTCGTCTCCGCCATTTTTCTCATAAAAACAATGAATTAGTGAACCCCGATACTCTCAGCCCCCGTATCTGCCCCCTTATAGGATTTCGCATTGCTCGGCATCCACTGAGAGACCCCGCCAAGCATCTGCCGTGTCGGAATGTCGCACCCCACGCCCCGGCCTCACCTGCGCGCCGCGCTGTTTTGTTTATACCCCACGCATACCAAGCGCGGGGTATTTGGACTTTTTGACTAGTGTGCCAGACGAAACGATGGGGACGTGTTGCGAGACGTTGGGGCTTCGTCCAACTGTGCCGTCGTTGGAGCGATATAGACCAACTAAATCCACAAGATGACTGCTTTGAGCCCGATGATGACATTGGTATTCTTTCCGCCTAGCTTGCAGGTCATGCACGAGTTGGAGGGATTACTATGTCGACGCCAGAAAGTAGGCTAGAAGAATTGGGCTTGAAATTGCCTGCGCCTACCAAGTTACCGGATGGCCTGCACATACCCTTCGAATTTGTTAATGTCAGAGGTGACCGAGCACTTTTCTCAGGTCACCCAAAAAACGCAATGGATGGTAGTCTGGCCGGGCCCTTTGGAGTTGTCGGCGCCGAAATTACTACGGATCAAGCGTATGCTGAGGCCCGCGAAGTGGCGCTAACGGTACTGGCTAACCTGAAAGCAGAAATCGGCGAGCTGTCAAAAATTGTTGGATGGGTCCGCGTCTTTGGTATGGTGACATCTGCGCCCGGATACTCGGATCAACATATTGTGGTAAATGGCTTTAGCGATTTGATCATTGAGGTATTCGGCCCAGACATCGGTCGCCATGCGCGTTCTGCTATCGGTGTGTCTGGACTCCCGCTCGGGTTCGCAATGGAAATTGAGGGCGAAGTCATGATCTCTGCCTGACATTCCTGCGACGGCATAGTCCGCTATGCAGTCGTTCGAATGACAAAAGCCAACCAAAATCGTTGAATGACCGCTTTGAGCCCATTTTGACCAAGGCTGCGCATTGGGCGAACGGCAGCTTCCTTGGTCAATCGTCTCCAATCAACCGCCACGGCGGTGCAATTATGGTACATACAATATCCAAAAAGCGTGGTCAGGAAGTACCTCGTTTCTGCCCGTATCGGTAGATACAGTATGAAACTTATAGCTGCGGTCCATGCCGAGGAGCGGAACCACTTCCCGCTTCTCTGACGTCGTCACCCGGCACTCTATAGGACACAAATTCAGAAACCTTTGGCGAACTCCTGAACTCATAAACACTATCGGGTGCGAACCGTCACCACGAGAAAAGCGGTCAGCCAGAGCGAAGTATGTCAGTGTTTGAGACTTGAAACCAAATTCCCCCATACGCCTCGTGATGTCGTCGAAACTCGTGGTCTCTATCTCTTGTTCAAGGTCGTCTAAAAAAAAACGGTCCGGTTGAACGAACCAGAAAAAGAACGCTACTGCACAACAGACCAACGCAAAAAACGGCTTAAGAATTGAATCCATGTTCCAAGCTGTGCCAATTTCCTTGGTGTCTTTCAAGGTCTCAATCTTGCAGCAAATATCTGTTGAGCCGACATTCGCGCAACCGCAGCGAATTGACGCCTTGTCCCGCAAACTGTGAATTCAATTGGCCTCAAGTTTCGCGTTCGCAACGAGTGTCCGGTTCGAAGGGCCGCGCCGCAGCATCTTGACCAAGCTGTTTAGGTCGGCTTTGGGCCGCCAGTTAGCTCCCAGTGTATATGCTAAAGGTGGAAGTCTGGTGCCATGGAAACCGTCTATTAGTCGAGTTTTTGTACCGCCTGAGACGGCAATTCTGCATAGGATGCGTCATAGAAATAAGTCAGCCATATTGACGACCCATCGAAGTGAATATCGGAAATCCCACGCGAATGAGCCCCGGCGCTCAGCGGATGAATGGTCCCATCAGTTGCAACGCGCAAAAGCTTCGAATTCGGATACTCTTCGTGACCCCGATATCCTCCGACAACAACTGTGTCGTTAACGATTCCAACGGATTCCAAGTTACCGAAACCGTTTGAAACAATCACAGCGGTATCCCCGTTGTCTGTATGCGGAACCCAATATAATGCACTGTCCCAGGCGTCGTCGCTGCCCTAGGATACCGCGTAAATCCCTGTCTCTGTAATCGCAAAGCGGGCGAGCCCACTGATGCGCAAATCGCCGAGGTAAGGTTGATTTTGTCCGGTTTGGGTTGCGACTGATAGGAATGCGCCGCGCCCAAAATCACTCACGAGAAGGGTGTCGTCGTCGAGGGCTTCGATATCGTAGAGAAAGACTTCATCGTCATCGAGAGCCTGCCGCCAGTTTATCGTGCCATCCAACGCGGTAGAGATGATCTCATTGCCATCCACAATGACAATCTGGTTGCCAGAGCGCACCATTCCTGTCGGGTTACGCAGGCCTTGCCCATCCGAGAGTTCAATTTCCTCGGTCGCGCCGTCAGGAGTGAGCTTATAAAGCCCGCCATTAGTGGCGTCCGAGCCGAACTCTTCATCTGGCCCTCCCGGTCCAATCGATACGGCATAGACATCGTTTCCCATCGGCAAAACCGCTTCGGTAAAGGGCGGCAGCTCCTGTTCGGCGACAGCAGGGAAGGCCGCGGTGCAAGCGACCAATAACGAAAGAACTTTCATCTCAATAATTCTCCTGTGTGATTACGCATTGATGTTGCCGCCCGTTTTTCCGGCAATGATTGCTCCGGGGCAGCCGCAACGAACCAAGCGGTCTGCATCAAAGGCTTCACCCGAAGGCCAGAAAATGCGGAACAAGCGCGTTGACGGCGGCGTCAATGATCAGCGGGTCTTCGTAAAATTGAAGCTGATTGGCGCCGTCGATCCAATGCAATGTCTTCTGCTCTGACCCGATATCTTCAAAAATGCGGCGGGGAATGTCGGGGCCGCTTGCAGCTCTGTCGCCGTGGATCATCAATACTGGCAGACTCAGTTGAGGGGCTGTTTCGTCGATCCGCCAGCCCCAAATGCCCGCTTCGCTCATCGCAGTGATGCGGTTTTCCCAAACCCCTTTGAAAGCCAGCCAAGGGGCCCTGTTGTCCCAGGGCAGGTACCAGTCTGCAATGGCTGTCGCTGTCAGAAGGGCATCCTCAGAACCGACGATTGGAATGTAGCTCGCTTCCCCTGTTTTTGCGAAATCGGCGGCGGCTTGGGTCGCGTTTCATGCGCGCTTGAACTACGGCATCACTGCCAAGGTACATTCTTGCGGTCTCTGCGGTCAGATAGTGGCCCGCGACAACCCCGAGAGAGGCCACGCGATCATCTGTCACTGCTGTTTCAATCGCCCAGTTGACGCCCTGACAGATCCCGAGAAGATGAAGCCGGTTTGCATCGATGCCTTCCTGGTTTACGAGAAAACCGAGGGCGGCTTGGCAGTCCTCAACCTTGGCTTCACCAGACTCGTAGCGTCGGGGTGTGCCTGAGCTTTCCCCGTGAAAGCGTGGATCGAATATCAGAACGGCCAGCCCGCGCGATGCCAGGCGGGTCGCATATTGCACCGGTGACTGTTCCTTGACGAATGCAACAGGCCCGATGATCACGACTGCCGGGTGAGGTCCTTCCGATGCGGGTATCAGCAGCTTTCCAACAAGGGTTTCCCCAGAACTGTCAAAGGACACTGTTTGAATATCATAAGAGCCAAGTGACGATTGATCTGTGTCACCGGACGACGCCGCGGCACTGGACATGGCTGCGAGAGCTCCGGTCACAGGTGTTGCGATGGCAATTGGGTTGAACACGCGTCGTGTAATCATTGTCGCTGTCCTTTCGTAGTCAATTTGATGGCCCCCGCACCCAAACGATCATGGGCAGAACGCCTGATCGGAGGGGCCCGGTTGGGCTTGCTTGTCAGTTAGCTCGCAATCGGCATAATTGGGATGACACAGATAATATGGCGGTCATGCATAAAGTGAATGATGGTCTAACTTCTCTGGATTTGCGGACTCTTCGGTTTCTGCAACTCCTGCTTCGCACGAGCAGCGTGACACGCACGGCTATGCATCTGGGGATCAGCCAGCCTGCCGCCAGTCGAATCCTCGCGCGGGTACGCGACCTGATTGGTGACCCGGTGCTGATCCGAACGCAGTCTGGATATCAGTTAACGGATCATGCTCTGGGCCTGAATGAACCGGTCGATGCCGCACTGTTGGCGATAGCTGACGTCTTCAAACCATCTGTCTTTGATCCGGCACAGTCCAGCCATTGCTACCGCATCGCCTCGACTGATTACGGCGTCGCGGCGGTCCTGGGACCGATGATGGACGCCTTTGCCATTACCGCACCAGCCTTACGGTTCGATGTCTCGACGCTGGTGCCGCAAAGCTTTAGTGATTTGGAAAAAGGAGCAATTGATCTGCTGCTATACGCGGATTTGGATGCCAGGGACGATTTGCTTGTTCAAAAGCTATTTGATGAAACCTACGAAGTCCTCTTCCGACAAGGCCACGCGCTTGAGGAACATGCAGGATCAAAACGGACTCTTACGCCGCAAGACGTGTCGCCTTATCGGTTAATCGAGTTCAGTTTTCCGGGTACTACAGGTTTGAAACCGGATACGATCATGCGGCAAGACGGAGACGGGTCGAAGACCGTATTCCAGCAGCCCTACTTCACCACACTGCCATTTCTGGTAGGGCAGACGGATGCGGTTGCAGCTGTCCCCAAGCGGCTGGCAAAGCAAGTCCAGAAATTGACCTCTCTTTGTTCAGCGCCGTTTCAACCAAGTTGCGGTTTTCCTTATTACCTGGTCCGCCACGAGCGCAGCCGCTTCAATCCAGCGGTCAATTGGCTGAGGGAACAAGCATTGGAGATCACCAAGTCCGACTGATCAGATGTTCGGGCCGGGGTGATGGTTTGCACGTGAGAACCTCGAAGTACATAAATCCCATCCAAATCATCACCCCCTTTTGGGTTCCAACAAATCGCACAATCCCACAATTGCTGTTTTGTTGGATTGAGTCGCAACATCGACCATTACCGTCACATCTCTGCTCAGAGCCTTGCTCCAAATCATCGTCTACTTTCCAGCTTTACGATTTCAGCGAACGGTAGTTTTGGCAGGCCGCACCGCAGCGAAGGCGACCAGGGTCGAACGGCAACAATGGGCCGCCCGCGAAGGCGGCCCTATTGGTCAGATTTCAATGACTTCCGAAATGGCCAACGTATCTTCAAGCGCAACGCCGACGTAACGGACGGTACTGTCAATCTTGGTGTGACCCAAGAGCAGCGACACTGCGCTTAGGTTGACCTAGTTCCCAGCCGTCACCGACCCGATCGACCAGAACATCGTTTCGCCCGAGGCATCGTCGACGCCGTCATTGTCGGTCATCACAAACGCCTCGCCCGAGGGCAGGATGGCAAGACCTTCGATCTTGTCCAGAACGTAGCCGCCGGTCGAGGTCAGGTCGGGCAGCAGGTCGCGGACCTCTTGCTTGCTGACAACAGGCAGTTCACCGCCCAGCGGGGCTGGGGTCATTTCCGACAGCGGGATTCGATAGACCTTTTTGGTTACGGCGCGATGGTCATGCTGGTTGTCGCGTTCGATGACATAGACATGATCGCCATAGGCCACGATTTCCGACAGACCAACCCAGCCCTTTTCCGGGTCTGCCTTGGGATAGTGCACGGCACCCCATTCGCCGCTTTCCAGATTGTAAGCCACCAGTTTCACGCGGTTTTCCGGGTCGTCTTTCCACTCGCGCTGAACCGCCATCCACAGCGTGTCGCCGACCTTCGTGATGCCCTCGAAGCCAAAGCGTTTCTCGACCGCCATCAACTCGGCAGGCAGGCCGATTTCGCCCTTGCGGTCCTTGATCAGACCTTCCGCGCCGACATGATAGATCGCGTGCGGGATCACACGGTCGGTGCGGCCTTCGGAGGCGACGTAAAAGCCACCCTTGCCGTCCAGCGTGATGCCTTCAAGGTCCAGTTTCTGCGCCGGGTTGCCGTCCTGACGGTGGATACGGATCACGTCTACGATGCGGGCCGGGGTCTTGCTGGGGTCGATTTTGAAGATCGAAGGCTGGAAGCCGTAGAAGCTGTCATTGACCGCATAAATCATGCCGTCCTCATCCGCGACCAGACCGGACAGAGCACCCCATCCGATCAACTCATCCGCGCCAGCGGAGGTCAGATGCGGATAGGCGGCGGGGGCATCCTGATACTCGAAGATCGACACATGCGCGCGCGGACCACCGTCTTCGATCAGGTCCTTTTCGTTGGCCGAGATCAGCAGGTTGCGGTCCGGGATCGCCACATATCCTTCCGGGCCAACGCCCGAGGGCAGCAGTTGCTTCAGCACCGGGTTCGCAGGATCGGTGGCGTCATAGACCCCCACGACCGAGGCACGCTCGGCACCCACAAAGATCATCGGAGTACCGCCGAAGGTGGCTGCGGTTACGCTTTCCGGCTCAACGCCTTTGCTGTCGGACCGTTTGTCAGGGTAATGACCGATCTGGATGATGGCTTTCTCGAACTCGGTGCCGTTTTCATAAACAACGGTGCCGTCTTTGTGGAAGATGGTCCAACCTCGCGATCCGCCTTCATAGTCGCCTTCGTTGGCGGTGGCGAAGTGGTTGTCATCAATCCATTTCACCGCGTCGGGCTCGCGCAGGCGGCCCGGCTGGCTTTCGGTGAAGATCAGCGCGCCGCGTTCGTCGGTGGCGTCGATGCCCTCCAGATCAACCGCCCCGGCCGAGAAATGGCTGATCACGGTGCCGTTCTTGCCAACAACCGCGATGTGGTTGTTTTCCTGCAGGGTAACGACAGTCTCACCAAGGCTGTTGATGTCTACGAACTCCGGCTCGGGGTCGGTCGGGGCAACCTCGGCCAGACCGGTCAGAGCGGCCATGGTCATACCCGCACAATCCAGCGCGCCATCTTTCAGCGGCACCAGAGCCAGCGACCCGGCGGGCAGCTGCGGGATGATGCCGTCGTTCAGGTCTTCGTCACGCTCGTTCTCGATCGCCACGGCGACAAAGCTGCCATCGGGGGCGATGGCGACACTATCGGGCTGACCACCCAAGTCGCATGCACCGGTTTCAACCTTGCCAGCGATATCGACCGAGATCAGCTTGCCCGAAGGAGCCGTGTAGCTTTCGGATGTATTCACGCCAACAAAGGCCGTCGCGCCAACGACCTCAACCGAGGTCGGCTCACCACCCACCTCCATCGCGCCCAAGGGGGCAGGGTTTGCGGGGTCGGTGATATCAACCATACCGATCACGCCCAGCGGGCTGTCGGTGTAAACCAGCGTCATACCGTCCGCAGTCGCCGCGATGATTTCTGGCGAGGTTTCACGCGCGGTATCCGCGCCCTCGGCCATGTTTTTGACAACGGGGAAGGATGCAATTCGGTTGAAATTCATCTCTGCCATGGCCTGACCGGCGGTCAAGGCTAGGGCAGATGTCAGGCAGACACAGCGCAATGACATCGGTGGGTTCCTCTCTCACTTGGATGAGAGTGGCATGGCCGTGGTTCATTGCGGTTTTGTGACGGTTAGGATTCAGTTTGGTGACAACCGCAAAAAAGTAGGTCACCGCCGATTGCGCGGGCCAATTCAAACCGCGTCAGTTGAAAAGTCGTGTAGCAAGTTTTCGGCATCCTTACCCGAGACGAGATAATCTTGTCGATTGCGTCCCATGTTTGGACAAGAGCCAACTGTGACAATCTCGTTCAAGCGCGCACATTTCTCCGATCCGCCACACCCCGCCGCGACGTTGACGAGAGATCGTACCATCTGGTTGTGCGAACGCGCAGTAAGCCCGGTTTGAGTCCGTATTGACCTCATTCTGCAACGCAGCCTTTAACTGTCTGTGAGACAGGGTGTTTCCAGATCCGTTTCAAAACGTCGGCTATGTCGTTTGATTATGCAAGTCGTCTCGGTCGAAGCATTCTTTCACCAATTCAACTCCACGCAATGTGTGCATTTTATTCACTCAACCTGCGGCAGTGCATCTGCGTCGGATTTAGCCTCCCTATCTTCGCTGTTTTTCACTGCGGTCGCGATGCACCTAAAGCAGTCGTTCAGCGCCAGGTTGCCAAATTGCGGTAAAGTCCGCTAGGCTGGCCTTGATGCCATCCGGACCGACCTGTTGACCTACAGAAACCTTCAGAAGACTGGTCTGAACCCGGCCTGCCCATTCGACGTAGCGTAGCGAAGGTCGGTCTTTTCATGGGCTGGCCATAAATGCGGCTCGGATCGCGGCTTTCATAGCGTCCTGAGGCACTTGGTCTTTCGGCTTGCTGGATGCCATAACCAGCTTTGAGGCAAGCGTGTTTCCGAGGCCCAATGCATCGTTAACCACCGATAGACCACCGTGCAGCGAGGAGCGACCGAGCAAACCCACTGCGATCCCGGCTTCTACTGCTGCAATCACACCAGAGACGCTTTGGCTGGCGTAGACAACGCGATAGGCTTTCCACGGGCTTGCAATGAAATGACCGCTGCGTCGCGCCACCAGCACGCATGATCGAACAAGGCCACTGGAAGGCTTTCATCGGCCCAAAAGTGCCGGTACAACCCTGATCGTCGGGTACGGCTTGAGACGAATTGTGGGTATTCCAAATGACCCGTTTCTTGACCCTAAACAATGATACGAAGCAAATCCAACGACTGCTTTAGGAACGCTGTGATGCGGCGGTTCAAACAATTCTTAACGTCTGCAAAGGGCCGTACAGGCCTGATTGAACTATCCAGCATCGACAAGATGCTGCTCTGCTTCCTAGTTCGAATTTCTCGCTGCGTGCGCACGCAGCACAGAACTTACCGCGAGCGCATTATTTTGAGCTCCGAAATGTGCCAAAAAACGCGGTCATTCGCGCAAGGCACAGCAGATATCGCCAGGCAACGCGAGAGACAGGGGACGTAGCGCTCCTTTTTTACACAAAGCAAAACGTCCGACCACGTTCCTAAGTTGTCCCGCGCTCGATCAATTTGAAGCCAAGGTCCTTGATCTTGTTGACTCTTGCCGCTTCGGGATCGAGAAGCGCTTTGGCAGTTTCTACTCCGATTTCCAGTCCGGGAACGTCAATGGTGGTTAGGTCAAAGCCAGTTGGCATTGCCAGTTCAAACCCACCAAAGCCGGTAACGGCAAGATCTCCGGGGACATCAACCCCACGTCTCCTAGCCTCGCAAATAACACCGACCGCCACCTGATCGCTTACACACATGACCGCGTCGATATCAGGATTTGCCTTCAGGCAACCTTCAAAAAATGCAGCGCCAAGTTCAATTCCGGAGGACAGGTCTTGATCTTCGTCTGGCCACATGATCGGTGCCAAGCCAGCATCCCTAAGCGCAGCGATGTACCCGTTTCGGCGACGGTGCCCGCGCTCATTTTGTGGCTCATGGCCTCCAAGAAAACTGATCTTTTTTTTGCCAGCGTCGGTCAAATGACGCGCCATATCGTATCCGGCTTCAAAATTCGAAAAGCCAACGGCGATGTCCAGGGGCTGAGACGGCAACTGCCAAATTTCGACAACGGGGATATTCACAGACTTGAGGAGTTTTGTGACCCCCGCAGAATGGGACGTGCTTGTTAGAACAATGCCATCCGGGCGGCGGGCGAGCAGCGCGCGCAATGCGTCTTCTTCCACGTCCGGATCATAGTTGGTGCTGGTCAGAAACAGTTCATATCCGGCTGCTCGCAGGGTGTTCGATAGGCCGTCCAAAGTCTGTGCAAACACAGATTCATTTACTGTGGATACGATGGCTCCAAACACTCGGCTCTTGCTAGATGAAAGCGCCCCGGCCGTGTTGTCGGGGAGGTACCCGAGCTCCTCGATCGCTTTTTGAACCCGCTTGCGTTTTGCTACTGAGACTTTTTCGGGGGTTCGCAGAACACGGGACACGGTGATCGTTCCCACGCCCGCACGATCGGCGACATCCTTCATTGTAACCCATTTGCCTTTGCCCAAGGCTCGTCTCCTACGTTGGCTCATTAACTGACCTAGTTGACTTGGTATCGATACCAAATCAAGAATGGTATCGATACCAGAAACGTCGCAGAGAGGAACCAGAATGCTCAAAAAGGAACAGATCGAGTTCTACTTCGAAAATGGCTATCTTCATGTCGAAGATGTTGTGACGCCTGAACAGCTTCAACGCATGCAGGATATCACGCATGAGTTCATAGACCGCTCACGGTATGTCACTGAAAGCAACGACGTCTATGACTTGGACGAAGGTCATTGTTCCGAGAATCCCAAGCTGACCCGGATCAAACTGCCACATAAACAGCACCCATTCTTTTGGGACGTTTTGACGGCCTCCGGGATTACGGAGGTCTTACGACAGTTGGTCGGACCAAACGCGGTTCTGCAAACATCTAAACTGAACGCAAAGGCGCCTGGGGGCGGTGCGGCGGTTGAATGGCATCAGGACTGGGCCTTCTATCCCCACACGAATGACGACATGTTGGCCTTAGGCGTGTTTCTGGAAGACGTCACCGAAGAAAATGGCCCGCTTCAAGTTATACCGGGTTCCCACAAGGGTCCGGTTTTGGACCACAACAGCACGCAAGGTGTGTTTTGCGGCGCAGTGGACCCATCTGACCCGGAATTCCAGATCGAGAAGGCTGTTACGATCACTGGCAAGGCCGGCAGTATGTCAGTCCATCATGCGCGGACCTTGCACGGCTCGGCCCCGAATGTATCTGATCGTGCGAGGCTGATGCTGTTCTATGAATGCTGCGCGGCAGATGCCTGGCCGCTTATGGGCGGGTCGGCCTACATTCAGCGCCTGTCGCAGCAAGATCAATGGAACGACTTGTTGGAACGGTTGATCATCGGCGAATCCGTTCTGCAACCGCGCATGAAGGAGGTCCCGGTTCGGCTACCCTACCCACCGGCGGCCGACATCAGCTCGATCTTTCAAGTCCAAAAGTCCGGTGGCGCCAAAAGCGCCTTTGCTTGAGCAATGCATTGTACCATGAACCGCATTTTTGGCTTCTCCCGCAAACTGGCGATGCGCAACTACACGATTTTGGACCTGCCAGCGTCGAAGGAAACGGACAAGAAACGCACCATGTCAAAGCCTGAAGGGTTCTTTCAGCGAGAACCGGCTCGTTTCGCCATGACATACCGGAAAATAGCGTCCCTGGGGATCGCCTGGTCTCGCGGCATACCGGCCAAGCTTGAAGGTGAAAAGCATGCCCTTTCAACCGCTCTCTGAAGTAAGAAATACACTGAACCCGCAATGGTACCGCTCCAAGATGCGCCCCGAGCGCTTCCGCGAATTGTCCAAGCGCGACGACAAGAAAGGCTGGATACAAGCCGGCGGCCATTTCGCCTTGTTCTGCCTGACGGGTGCCGCGGTATACCTGACATGGGCAGAAGGTCTGTGGCTTCTGTTTCCGATCGCTCTTTTTGCGCATGGCACGATTGCCTCATTCTTTCGCGGAACAGCCGTGCATGAACTGGGCCACGGTACGGTGTTTCAGAGCAAGCGGTTGAACGACTTCTTCCTTTACCTTTTTAGCATGATCAGTTGGTGGAACCCGTTCGATTATGCTGCCAGTCATACCCATCACCACCGCTATACACTGCATCCCGAGGGCGACCGCGAAGTTCTGTTGCCTGTTCATCCGAATGTGGGCCGAACCTTCCTCTTGCAAATGTTCACGCTGAACCTTCTGACACAGCCTGGGCGTACCTTTGGAAAGGGTGGCATTTTGTCGACCATCTGGATTACGATGCTGGATGCGGTCGGGAAGCTGCCCTCAAGTGAGGTTCCCGCGAACGAATGGCTTCATGCATTGCACGAAGATCAACCCGACCAAGCCCGTAAATCCATGGAGTGGTCGCGCATCCAACTGGCGTTTCATGGCCTCGTTCTGGTGGTGGCGATTGCCACGGGCCAATGGGTATTGCCACTGATCCTGACGCTTCCAAGTTACATTGCAAACTGGCTGAGCTACTTCGTCGGGCTGACCCAGCATTGCGGGCTGACCGAAGCGACAACGGATTTCCGCAAGAATACGCGCTCCATTAGACTGCCGAAATTTGTCGAATTCCTCTATTGGCACATGAACTGGCACACCGAACACCATATGTACGCCGGTGTGCCTTGCTATAACCTGCCGCTCCTGGCCGAAGAGATCAAAGCCGACATGCCAGAGCCGCGCTCATTACGCGAGGCATGGCGCGAAATGCTCGACACTTGGGAGCGTCAGAAGTCCGAACCTGACTATACGTTCGACACGCCATTGCCCGCATCGGCCAGAACCACTCGCCGGCAGACGGCTGGTGCCGAAGAAAAATCCATTGGTGATCTGGCCCCGAAAGGGCTGGCATAGAGCTGGGAATTGAACAGGAGAATTCGGATGAAGCGCATCTATGATTGGGACGCGAAGTTTTCGTTGCGCAATTACACAGCCGCCGATCTTCAGGCGCTGAAGGGTGTCCGAAAACTCACCCAAACCACGGCCAATTCCGAAGAGGAGGCAGCGGCGGCGGCAGATGCCGGGATCGATCTGGTGATGGGCAACGCGGTCAATGCCGAGGCGGTCCGCCGCGGTGCACCAAATCACTTTTACACCGCCACGATCCCAATGCCGGATCACCCGGCGGAAAATGATGTGCTAAAGGCCGCCTTTCGGGCCATGAAACAGGGCGCAGACTCGGTTTATACCGCACGAGGTCCCCACGTCATCGAATTGCTGGCGCGAGAGCAAATCCCGGTCATGTGCCACCTCGGTCTCGTTCCGCGTCGGTCGACTTGGAACGGTGGCCTGCGCGCCATTGGCAAGACGGCCGGCGAAGCTATGGCACTTTGGCAATCTTTCCGCGACATGGAGAATGCTGGCGCCTTTTCTGTTGAGGCTGAGGTGATCTGCGACCGCGTGATGGCTGAGATCAGCAAACGTACAACGCTGATTACGTCGTCGCTCGGATCGGGCGTCGGTGCCGATATAATCTATCTGTTCCAGAACGACATCTGCGGTGAACAGCCCGAAAGCCCGCGCCACGCCCGCGCATTCGGCAATCTTCACACGTTACAGGAGCAGATCCGGACTCAACGCCGGACCGCACTGACCGCTTTCCACCAAGCTGCCATTTCCGGAGATTACCCTGGCTTTGCCGAAACTGCAGCGATCACGGACGACGAGTTTGAAAAGTTTTCGACAATGATAGGTAAATCCGACGGCGTCTAAGTAATCGTACAAGGAGGTGACAACCGATTTTGAGAGATGTAGCATAACACGCTTCCCAATTTCCGCAGACCCCGCAGCGGGCGTGGTGGTTTGCAGCGCCCCTGAGTCGATCAGGCTCGGTTGCCGAACAAGACTGCGGCACATGTACAGTTTCGATCCTGGCCAATTCCACTGCTGTCAATGAACGGTCTCGCGACACATGCCGCAAGACAGCAATGGGGGCACAGCACATGCGAACAAATGCTGCGCAAGCAATATCTGCAAATGCATCGGTCCGATCCGTCCGCAAATTTCCAGTTCGGGTCGCATTTGAATTCGCCCCTGCGGCGAATGTTTGCGATGGGGACCGCTAATACAGCATTTTGAATGGTGGGTGAAAGGCAGGTTTGGATCGTTTCACAGGCTTCTCGATTTTGACGCAGAATTTTGAGCGGACCCCCGCCAAATTGACCTGAAGACGTCGAAGCACGTAATCAGCATTCCGCCTTACATAGCCTCCAACGTGTGGGTGAGGCCGTTTCGGATGTGATTTTCCAACAGTTTCGTGGCCTTATCGGCGTCTCTGGCCAATGCGGCATCGAACATGCCCTTGTGCTCCTTGACGGCCTCTTCACCGCGATAGGTCAGCACGAGCATCTGATACCGCAGATATTTATCGTAGATGATCGAGTGCAGAGACAGAAGGTTCTTGGAATTGCAGGCCGCGATCATCGCTTGGTGAAACTCCCAATCATATCGTTTCCAGGTTTCCTTCTCGGACTCGTCGCCCTTGAGAAGCTGCTGTTCCATCAGGTGAAGTTTGTGGTGTGCTGCAACCAGGTTTCCCTCCCAGTCCGTGTCGCTGTTTGCAATGGACAACTCCAATGCGTGGCATTCCAACAAGACACGCAGTTCTGATATCTCGGTCAGGTCTTCTCGTGAAACCGGTGAAACCAGGAATCCCCGTTGTTCTGGAGCTTCGACAAAACCATCGCTGGCAAGCCTGTTCAAGGTTTCACGAAGTGTCGAAAGGCTTGCAGAGTAGCGTTCCTTCAAGGCGTCCAGCTTCAGTTTTGAGCCGGGCTGTAATTCTCCGAAGATGATATCCCGCTTGATGCGCTGATAGGTGCTTGCACCAATTGTAGACGGCTGTTTCGCCATGCGTTTCACCTGATATTTTCTTTTTCATCGTTCAATTAGCATTTTTTGACGGCACCAACAATCTAAGTTAAAATATGATAAAATTTAAAATACCATATATTATTGCAGAATCGAAGAAACCCAAATACGGTCGCGGCAAAGCGAGCGGTGCCGCTCAATCGAAAATTCAGGTTTCGGAGTTGTCCGAACCTTCCGGAAGGAAACACAGTGTCTCAGAACTTTCGCATTGCCATTGTTGGCCTTGGCCTTGTTGGTCGCCGCCACGCAGACGCGATCCGAGCTTTGCGTCATGTTGATCTTGTTGCTGCGGTCGACCCCAGCGATGAAGGCCGAGCTTACGCCATTGAGCATGGGGTCGCATGCTATGAAACGCTTGAGGACATGTTCTCAAGTCAGACACCGGACGGAGCTGTGCTTGCGACCCCAACCACGCTTCATGTCGAGCAAGGCCTCACGTGTGTTCGACACGGTTGTCCCGTTCTCGTCGAAAAACCGATCGCCGTGGAAGCCGCGGCTGCGCTGGAGCTTATTCAAGCAGCGGAGAAGACCAATGTGCCGTTGATGGTCGGTCATCATCGTCGTCACAATCCCCTGATCAGGTCAGCGAAAGAAGCCATCGTCGATGGGAAGATCGGAGATGTGCGGGCTGTCCATGCGAACTGCTGGTTCTATAAGCCAGACGAGTATTTTGATGCCGCGCCCTGGAGAAAGAAACCCGGTGCAGGGCCCATCTCGGTCAATCTTGTCCACGATGTGGATCTTCTGCGGTACCTGGCCGGAGAAGTTTTGACCGTACAGGCTCAGTCGACTGCATCGCTGCGCGGTTATGACAACGAAGATGTTGCAGGAGCACTGTTAACGTTTGAAAGCGGAGCGATAGGAACCATAAGTGTGTCCGACAGCATCGTTGCTCCCTGGAGCTGGGAGATGACGTCTCAGGAATATCCAATCTATCCGTCGACCACTGAGAGTAGCTACATGATCGGCGGCTCTCATGGTTCGTTGTCCGTCCCCGATCTTCGACTGTGGAGTTACCAGAGCGAGCAAAGGGATTGGTGGATGCCAATCTCATCAACCGCGCTGAAGAAGGGGGCCTCTGACCCTCTGGTTCGTCAAATCAGTCACTTTGTTGAAGTTGCAAGGCACGAAGTAGATCCGATTGTATCGGGGTGGGAAGGCTTTAGAACGCTTCAAGTCATTGAAGCTATTCAGAATTCCTGTCGGACCGGAGAGATCGTCCGAATAGAGCGCGTTTATCAGACAGAAAAGGTAAAAGCGGCCTCATAATAAAATATCATATATTTTTAAAAAAATCTTGTAAAAATGTATAAAAATGGCAAAAATGAGAATCACAGAAAAACGCTCATGATGTTTCAGGGAGGAACAAAGTGATTACCTATCTAACCCGTCGGGCTGCTGTATCAGCCCTGATCGCAACCGGTGTCCTGATTACCGCAACAAGCGGAGCGCTGGCGGCAGACAAAGTGCAACTTCGCCTCGCAACATCCGGGTCAGAGACTGACCAGCGCTCGGTCGCTATGGCCGAGGTTTTCGCGCCGATGGTCGCCGATTTCGCAAGTTATGAGCCCAGTTATAACGGAACCATCTTTGCCCAAGGCACTGAGTTGGACGCGATCAGCCGGGGCAACCTGGAAATGTCGATCACCTCAGCTCAGGAACTGGCGCAGTTCTTCCCCGAGTTTTCGATCTTTACTGCAGGCTATGTCCATCAGGATGCCGCGCATCAGGTGGCAGTCTTCAATGATCCCTTGATGGATGCCTTCAAGCAAAAGGCCGAAGAAGAACTGGGCGTGAAACTGCTGTCGGTCATGTATCTGGGCCGTCGTCAGGTGAACCTGCGCCAGCCCAAGGATGAACTGACCGTCAGCACTCCGGCTGATCTGGAAGGTGTGAACCTGCGGATGCCGGGCACCGATGCATGGCAGTTCCTTGGTAAAGCGCTGGGTGCCGCGCCGACCCCGATGGCGTTCTCGGAAGTTTACACCGCTTTGTCGACCGGTGCGGTTGACGGTCAGGACAACCCGCTACCGACCGTTGTGGACGCAAAGTTCTACGAAGTGACCAACCAGATCGTTCTGACGTCACATCTGGTGGACCTAAACTATATCGCCATCGGCAAAGAGGTTTGGGACGGGCTGACACCGGAACAGCAGGCCAAGGTTCAGGAAGCTGCGGATGCGGCAGCCGAATCCGGCCGGCAAAAGCAGCTTCAGAAAGAAGAGGACCTTGTCAGCTTCCTCAAGGAGCAGGGCATGGAGGTCTACGAGCCCGACCTGGCGGCGTTCCGCGATCAGGTACAGTCGATGTATCTGGAAAGCGAGTTCGCCGGATCATGGCCGGACGGTGTTCTGGAGCAGATCAACGCTCTGGGCAACTAAGCTCATCTGAAGACGGGAGGGAGAACCACGATGAAAAGCTTCATAAAGGGGTTCTCCCGACTGACCGAAGCGATTGCCGGCGGGATGCTGGCGGCGATCTTCCTGATCTTCCTTCTCCAAATTCTTCTGCGGTACTTCTTTACCCCCGCTGGCTGGACGCTTGAACTCATCGGCATCCTCTGGGTCTGGGTGATCTTTTTTAGCTGCGCCTTCATCGTGCGCGAGAGAGATCACGTGAAGTTCGATATCATCTACCTTTCGGTGCCGATGCGCGTGCGTCAGGTCTTTGCGATGCTGGCCGCCGCGGCGATTGTGGTCGGGATGCTCTACAGTTTCCTGCCGACGTGGGACTACATCGACTGGATGAAAATCCGCAAGACCGCGACGGTTCGCAACCCGTTCTCGGGCGAGAAGATACCGCTGCGCACCGTGTTCTCGATCTATGCCGTGTTCATGCTGGTCGTCGCTGCGCGGTATGGCTGGCTGTTCTTCGACATCATGCGCAACGGCCCACCTAAAACCGAACTTGAAATGGTCGTGGGATTTAACGTGGTCGACGATCACCCCCGCGTTGACGGCGAAGACGACGAGGACGCAAGCAAATGAGCTTTGAACTTCTTTCCTGCCTGCTGACGCTCTTTGTTTTGGCAGGCATCGGGACACCTATCGGCTATTCCATCCTTTTGGCGTCACTGATGTATCTGGGTGTCGCAGGTCTGGACGTTGCGCTGGCGGGCGAAAAAATCCTGCAAGGTTTCTACAAAAGCACGATCCTGCTTGCCGTGCCTTTGTTCATCGTCGCTGCCAATATCATGAACGCAGGGTCAATCACCGACCGCTTGCTGAACTTCTGCGTCGCGGCGGTCGGGCGTTTCAAGGGCGGCCTTGGGCACGTCAATGTTGTGGCGTCTCTGATCTTTTCCGGTATGTCCGGTTCGGCTGTCGCGGATGCCGCGGGGATTGGAAAGATCATCATTGAGATGATGACCAAAGATGGTCGCTATAGCCGAGGCTATGCGGCGGCGATCACGGCGGCATCCGCGACGATCGGCCCGATCATCCCGCCCTCGATCCCGATGGTCCTCTATGCGCTTGTGTCGAAAGCCTCTATCGGGTCGCTGTTCCTGGCCGGTATTTTGCCGGGCCTGATCATGGGCGTCGTCCTCATGGCGATGAACTACTATCTGGCCGGCAAGCGGAACTTTGCATTGGAAGAACCTGTTCCGCTGCGCGAATTGCCCGCAAAAACCGCCAACGCGTTTCCGGCACTGCTGATGCCCGCAATCCTGCTGTACGGCATATATGGCGGCGTCACCACTCCGACAGAGGCTGCCGCCGTGGCTGCATTCTACGCTCTGCTATTGGCAGCGTTGTTCTACCGCGCGCTGACCTTCCGTGGCCTCTATCAAGTGTTCGTCGACAGTGCGCGCTCTTCCGCAGCGGTCGGGGTGGTCATTGGTGGCGCGTTCATACTGAACTTCATCGTCATTCAGGAACAGATCCCGCAGTCGATCTCAGCCTTGCTGGAAGGTTCGGATGTCAGCCCGATTGTGTTCCTGATCCTGGTTAACCTGCTGATCCTCGCACTGGGATGCGTATTGGACGCAACAACGATCATTCTGGTGATCGTGCCCCTGTTCATCCCGACCTGCGAAGCGCTCGGGATTGATCTGGTGCATTTCGGAGTGTTGGTCGTCGTGAACTCGATGATCGGTCTGATCACGCCGCCCTATGGCATTCTACTCTTTGTGATCAACGCCGTGACGGACATTCCGCTGCGCGAAATCATCTCCGAAATCTGGGCCTTCCTCGCGGTTCTCATCTTCGCCTTGGTGATCATGATGCTGATGCCGGATCTGGTCCTGTGGTTGCCGCGTATGTTTGGATATCAGGGATAATGTGCCTCTCGGTTTCGACAACGTCGATCCCCGGTGATCTGGCCGACAAACTGAGTGCTATCGCTGACGCGGGGTTCGGAGGTGTCGAACTACACGAGCCGGATTTGACCGCTTTTGACGGGCCGCCCTCGCAAATTCGGAAAATTGCATCAGATCTCGGCCTGAAGATTTGCTTGCTACAACCCTTCCATAACCTTGAAGGCCAGTCCGGCAGCGGACGGGAGCGCGCCTTTGATCGGCTGAAGCGTAAACTCGACCTGATGAGCGAGTTGGGAACGGAATTGCTGCTTATCGGGTCCGCTTTCGAGGTTGATGCCGCTGCCAGCGAAGAACAGGTCATCGCAGATCTTGGCGAGGCGGCCAAGATCGCGAAAGAGATGGGGTCGCGTCTGGCCTATATGGGCTTGCCGTGGTCGAATCTTATTCACTCGGATGAGCAGGCGTTAGGAGTCGTTGAAACAATCGACAGCCCTCATTTGGGGTTGGCCTTGAATTCCTTCTTCTCGCTTGCCGACGGGTCCAAACCAGCCCGTCTTAGGGACACTCCCGGAGAGCGGCTGTTTCATGTGCAACTGTCCGATGCACCGCGACTTGAGATGGATATTCGCAGGCTCAAACGACACTTTGGGCTTCTGCCGGGGCTTGGGTCGCTTAACCTTTCGGGCTTTGTACGGGTGTTGTCCCGCGCTGGGTACAAGGGGCCTTGGTCAATTGCGCGTGTCAATGAAGCAGCTCCTCAACCCGGTGGCCGAACACTGGCCCGAGACAGCTACAGGTCGCTGGTGAACCTCCTGGATGAGGTATCCCGGACCGAGCCGGGAACCGATTTCGGCATCCCGGACCTGCCGGAACGCGTCTATGCGTCAGGCTTTGAGTTCGTCGAATTTACAGCCGACGAAACAAGCGGCGCGCAGCTGGCAGACATGCTGTCAGCAATGTGCTTTCGAATGGAGCGAAAACACGTATCCAAGTCAGTCGAGCTGTGGCGGCAGGGCGCGATAAACATCGTTGTGAATACCGAAAAGGAAGGTTTTGCCCATTCGGCGTTGCTGGGTCACGGTCCCTCCGTTTGTGACATGGGGTTGCGTGTCAAAGATGCGGATCAGACGGTTCAGCGGGCGACCGCGTTGGGCGCGCCGGATTTCTCACAACCGGTGGGAACAGGGGAACTGGATATCCCGGCCATTCGGGGCGTTGGCGGCAACGTCGTTCATTTCATCGATGAGAAATCCGATCTCCATCGGGTTTGGGACATCGAGTTTGAGCCAGTCGCCAAGACCAAAGCGACCCAACCTGCCGGTCTGCGTCGCATCGATCATCTGGCACAGACGATGCGTCACGATGAGATGCAAAGCTGGTTGCTCTACTACATTTCGACTTTCGAGATGGCGAAGTCGCCAATCGTGAACGTTGCCGACCCGTCCGGTGTCGTGCAAAGCCAGGCTATCGAAAGCCCCGAAGGCGAAGTGCGCCTGAACCTGAACGGGGCGGTTGGGCGCCGAACTCTGGCAGCGTCATTCCTTGAAGATGGCTTTGGGGCTGGTGTTCAGCACATTGCCTTCCAGTCGGATGATATTTTTGAAACCTCAGCCCAGTTGCTCAAGTCCGACTTTCCCAGCCTGTCCATCCCGGAGAACTACTACGCTGATCTGCAAGCGACTTTCGGATTGGAAGACGACCTGATCGCCCAACTGCGCCGGGGCAACATTCTCTACGATCGGGCAGCAGGTGCCGAGTATTTTCAGATATACAGCCGCCCCATCTTTAACGGCTTCTTCTTCGAAATCGTTGAACGCCGTATGGGCTATGCCGGTTATGGCGCGCGCAATGCACCCATTCGCCTTGCTGCGCAAAGCAAAACCCAGCCGGTGAAAGAGGTGCAGACGCAATGACCGCGCAGATGACAGACGATGAGCGCGCCGTTCGCCAGTGGTGGCGTACCTCCATCATCGACATGAAACCCGGACAGATCGCTTTTCGCGGCAACGCCATAGAGGATCTGATCGGGAGCGTATCTTTCCCGCAGATGATCTGGATGATGGTGCGGGGCGATCTGCCCAGCGACGCCCAAGCGCGCCTGTTCGAAGCTGCTTTGGTCGCAGGCGTGGATCACGGCCCACAGGCTCCCTCAATCGCGGCAGCGCGTATGGCCGCCACCTGCGGGGTAGGTCTCAATAATGCGATGGCGACTGCGGTGAACATGCTGGGCGACGTGCATGGCGGGGCAGGAGAGCAGTGCGCAGAGCTGTACTATGATATTTCGGCCCGGCTGGATGCTGGCGCATCGTTGAACGATGCGGTTCGGGACGGTCTGAACAACTGGCGCGAAACTTACGGCAAGATCGTCTCGGGCTTTGGTCACAGGTTCCACAAACCCGTCGACCCACGTGCGCCTCGATTGATGCAACTTGTTCGTGATGCGGCGGCAGAAGACACTGTATCGGATCGCTTTGCTGATATCGGGGAAGAGGTTCAAGCCGAACTCGGTCGTCAACGCGGCGGTCTGCCAATTGCTATGAATATTGACGGCGCGACAGCAGTGGTCTTCTGCGAGCTTGGCTTTCCTGCGCCCTTGTCGCGAGGGTTGTTCTGCCTGTCCCGCTCGGTCGGAATACTCGCCCACGCATGGGAACAGATGAACCAGGGTGGGCGGAACAAAGGGCCGATGCCCCCGAATTACTTACCCCTCTACGAAGACAGGAATGATGATACGTGAGACATCGAAATCCTTCCGGGTCGGCCTTATCGGCTGTGGTCGTATCAGCGATATCTATCTAATAACACTATCCAAATTTTCGAGCGTCGAGGTCGTGGCTTGCGCAAGCCTTGATCCTTCGGAAAGTCGCGCCAAAGCGGATCAATACGGTGTCGCCAAGGCCTGCACGCCAGATGAAGTGTTTGACGATCCGACGATTGACTGCGTTCTGAACCTGACAATTCCGGCGGCGCATGCCGAAATCAGCCTGCGCGCGCTGGAGGCGGGGAAACACGTCTATTCCGAAAAGCCACTGGTTATGGATCGAACGGATGGTAAGGCGATTCTGCACACAGCCTCTGAAAAAGGGTTACTGGTCGGTTGCGCGCCCGACACATTTCTGGGCGGTCGCTGGCAGACCGTTCGGCGCTTGATCGACGAGGGTGCCATTGGCAAACCCACAGGGGTTTTTGCCCATGTCGGGACCCACGGGACGGAGCGCCACCATCCCAACCCGGATTTCTACTATAAGGCGGGCGGAGGGCCCTTGCTGGACCTTGGGCCGTACTACCTGACCGCCATGATCTGCTGCCTTGGTCCCGTTGACCGGGTTGCCGGAATGGCTCGGCGCACGTTCGACAAAAGGATGATCGAAAATGGCCCTCGCAACGGTGAATGGATGGATGTCGAGGTGGACACGCACTCCCTAAGCCTGCTTCAGTTCTCATCCGGAGCTATAGGGTCGATGACCATGAGCTTCGACGTCTGGGACAGCGAAACTCCGCGGTTCGAGATCTATGGTGAAAACGGAACCATCAGCATCCCTGACCCTGACCCGGTTCATGGTGCCAATATCTTTCAAGGGGATGTCTGGCTGAAAACGCGGGAGACCTCGCGTTGGTCTCATCAGCCTCGTCCAACCGGTCGCGAAGACTGGCAGGTGGTCGAGAACAAACATGGGTTTAATGAAGACAGCCGCGGGCTCGGCCTTTTGGATCTGGCCCTGGCGGCGCAAGAAGGACGCCAACCCCGTGCAAGTGGAGCGTTGGCCTATCACGTTTTCGAAGTCATGGACGCGATTGAACGGGCACCGAAATTCGGCGCCTATCAGACGATAGAAAGCCGTTGCGCGGCACCCGAGCCTTTACCGGTCGATTTCCTGAATGATGAGAGGAAGGAATTGGTTCATGCCGATTGAGACACTCGACTTTGCTCAGCCATTCTTTCGCGTCCAGCACATAACTGACGAGCGCAGAATTTCTATCGAGGGTCGCGCCATCGTCCTTAACCTTGGGGGGCGAAATCTCTGTGTCGAGGATCAGATCATTGCGCCGCTTTCCTCCGTGATCGTGCAAGACAGCACGCTTAGCGGCGTGGAACGTGCAGTCATTGTCCGCGATTTCGACGCCCATGCCGATGACAACGAGTTGTTTGCATGGGTGAAAGATACATGGCCATCTGCTTTTGATGTTCGCCAAGAGGAGCGTCTGCGCGGTGTCAGCCACTACATGTCGCCGAAGGTCTTCGTGGGTAACGTTGGACTGACCATGTACCACTCGGGCTCGGTGCCGCTGAATGTCGGATTGCACAAGGATCATCCGTTCTGCCCGGTACCGGGGTTTCGCGAAGTGCATACGCAAATCGTAGGCTTTGGCAAAATGCAGCAATGCCGCGAACGGGACGTTGAAACCCTTTACCTCGAAGAATTCATGGCCCCCGGCACGACGCACAAGCCGATGTATGACGCTGAAGGCAACTATCCCTGGCATCAATACGAGACGATTACCCCCAGCATCTTCATGGCGGTGGAAATGCTGCCCGAGGGCGCACGGGTCCCGGAAATGGAGATTCAGAATGGCTGAGAGACTTTTTTCCGAAGACCTGAACTTTGACGGACCTTTCCCCCGTTTGTCTCGTCGTTTGAGGCTGGGCGTCGTTGGCGGCGGACGTATCTCTGTCACGCAGGCAACGGCCGCGCGGATGGCCGACCGGTGGGAGGTCGCCGCAGGCGCGCTCAGTTCAGATGCGGAGCGCAGCAAAGCGCGCGGGGCCGAGTGGTTCCTGCCGGCCGACCGGTGCTACGCGTCGTTCGAGGAGATGGCGCCGGCCGAGGCGGCACTCCCGGATGGCGTTGATGCCGTCATGATCACTACTCCGAACCACGTTCATTTTGAAGCTGCCAAAACGTTTCTGGAGGCAGGCATTGATGTACTGTGCGACAAACCCCTGACTAACGAAGTTGCCGAGGCCGAGGGGCTTGAAGAGATCACCGCGCGCACGGGAAACATCTTTGCTGTCGGCTATGCGATGTCGTGTTTTCCAGTAATCCGTCAGGCCAAACAAATCGTGGCGGAAGGCGGCATCGGTAAAATCAACCAAATCCACGTCGAGTTCATGCAAGACTGGATGACGCCCGATGATGTGGCTGATGCGCCCCATGTCAAATGGCGGCTGGACCCAAAGATTTCTGGCCCGACTAGTTGCGTCGGCGATATCGGCACCCATGCCGCGCATCTCGCCAGTTTTGTCTCGGGTCTGCCGATGACCGATCTGCGGGCTGAATTCCATGTTTGCGGCGCGCCAAAGCCTTTGGAAGACACAGTTTTCATGTTCACCCGTTACCAAAATGAAGTTCCGGGCACCCTGATGGCGACGCGCCTTGCTCCCGGAAATCGGGGTGGGTTGCGGTTGCGGATATTCGGGAACGAAGGAGGCCTCGAGTGGGACCTGGAGAATTCGGAACAGCTGAAGTTCAATCGGTTCGGTGAGCCGGATCGTACCATCAGCCGAGGTCACGGGCATGGTATCGGACCCGGCGCAGAACGTCTGATCCGTACCGCGCGTGGCTTCCCTGAAGGGATTATCGAAGCGTGGGCCAACCTCTATACGGAATTTGCTATGGCTGTAGCTGCGCGTCGGGATGGCGTTACTGTTCCGGCCGATTGGCTTACTTATCCCAGTGTCGAACAAGGGGCAGATGGCGTCCGGTTTATTGACGCCTCAGTGCGCTCTCACCAGTCCGGAGGGAACTGGGTCACTCTCTAAGGCCCTGCCAACACGAATGTAAAACACGCCCGGGCTATTGCCCGGGCATTTTCATTTCCTGCCCAGTATTAAAAGTTGATATTTTAAAAAATATCAGATATTTTTTACTACGTGTGATGAATTTTAGATTCGCAGACACGTGGAGCTGTCGTTCATGGTGAAACCCGAAGAGGCTGGCACAAGCCCCTCTCTCTATTCCTTGGCGCATCTGACGCTGATCGGCTGTACGCCGCCCGAGCTGGTCTATATCGCCGCGCGGGCCGGTTACGGTGCCGTCAGCCCTCGGTTCATTCCGATGCATGTGCCCGGCGAATTCACCCAATCCCCGATCGACAAGGCGCAGGTGCAGGCCACCAAGACGGCTCTTTCCACCACCGGCTTGAAAGTCCTGGATGTCGAGCTTGCGCGTATCACCGAAGATGTCGATCCGCGCAGTTTTGAGCCGTCACTGGAGATCGGCGGAGAACTGGGCGCCAAACGTATGATCATGAGCGCGTGGACCAATACCCGCGATGATCGTGACTTTCTGATCGACGTCTATTCTGAGACCTGCGAACTGGCAGCACCCTATGGACTGACGGTGGACCTTGAGTTCCCAAGCTTCTCCCGCTTGCGCACTCTGGATGAGGCGCTGGATATTGTCCGCGCCTCTGATCAGCCGAATGGCGGTATTCTGGTCGATACGCTCTACCTGCATCTCAGCCGTGTCGATCTGGGAGAGCTTTTGCACGTCCCTTCGGACCTGTTCCATTTCCTGCATATCTCCGATTGCCTACCCGGCATCGCTGATACGCGCGAGGGCATGATCCAGCTAGCGCGCGATGCGCGGCTCTATCCTGGCGAAGGTTGGATCGATTTCACCGGCATCATCGAACGGATGCCGCCCGTCGACTATTCTATTGAACTGCCCAACCAAAGCCGCGTTGCCGAGTTGGGATATGAAGAACACGCGCGTCGCTGTCTCAGCCACGCCAAGCAAACATTCGGCGAGGCGCGGTCACAGCGCCGTATGCCCGATGCAGCCATTCTAAAACACCAAGAGGATCATCATGGGCAAAGAGCTCACTGAAAACGACCGTAATATGGCGGCCGATATGCTGGCGCGCGCCCGCGCTGCCATGGCCGAAATCGAGGATTGGGATCAGGACAGGCTGGACCGCCTGTCTCAGGCCATAGCGTGGTATGCGGGCAATGAGAAAACCTTCACGCGTCTGGCCCAGCAAGGCGTGGACGAAAGCGGTATCGGAGATCGCGAAGGGCGCCCTGCGAAGCGATTTAAGATTCACATGGTGCTGCGTGATGTACTGCGCACGCCCTCGACGGGGATCGTCGAAGTCGACGAAGAAAAGGGGCTCGTGAAATACGCCAAACCTGCTGGTGTGATCGCCTCCTTGATTCCCATGACCAACCCTGCGATGACGCCACCGGTGACCGGCGTGTCCGCCGCAAACGCCCGGAATGCGGTCATCTTCAGTCCGCACCCGCGAACCGCCTATACTACCTTTGAAATGGTCGAGGTCATGCGTGCAGCTTGTCGTGCTGCCGGTGCCCCCGAGGACTTGTTTCAATCCATTCGCAAACCGTCGATCCCGTTGACGCAACATCTGATGGAGATCTGCGACCTGACTTTGGCAACGGGTGGCAAGCCGATGGTCAAAGCGGCCTACAGTTCTGGGCGCCCGGCCTATGGTGTCGGCGCGGGCAATTCGTCCATCGTCATCGATGAAACCGCCGATCTGGACATCGCCGCGCAGAACACTCGCATTTCAAAGACCTCCGACTTTGGGTCGGGCTGCTCGGCCGACGGCAACATCATCATCCAGCGCTCAGTTTACGACGATATGGTCAAGGCGCTTCAAGCCGAGGGCGGCTACCTGTGTTCGGATGAAGAGAAGGCCATGCTCGAAGCGGCCATGTGGGATGAAAAGGGAAACCGTACGTTTCCGACCATCGCCTGTCCGCCGCAGCAAACGGCCAAGGTCGCCGGTTTTAGCATCCCCGAAGATCGCAAGTTTCTGATGGTTGAAAATCAGGGGCAAATCGGCCCGCAGCACAAGTTCTCCAAGGAAAAACTGACCACGTTGATGGCGCTTTATCACTTCGACACGTTCGATGATGCGCTGGAAACAGTCAGCCAGATATACAACACGGGGGGCAAGGGCCATTCCTGCGGCATCTACAGCCACAATGACGATCACATCGATCGGTTGGCGCGTCTGGCTCCGGTCAGCCGTATGATGGTGCGTCAGCCTCAATCCAAGGCCAATGCGGGTGCCTGGACCAATGGCATGCCCATGACCAGCAGCCTGGGCTGCGGCATCTGGGGCGGCAACATCACCAATGAAAACGTCACCATGAAACATATGATGAACTACACTTGGGTCAGCCGTCCAATCCCCGAGGATCGCCCCTCGGAGGCGGACTTGTTCGGTGAGTTCTACGGACAGGAGGTCGCGTGATGGACGGAGCGAAACTGGACGGCAAAACCGTTGCCGAACATATCGTTGACTTTCTCGAACGCCGTGAGGTCAAGCACGTTTTCGGCCTGTGCGGGCACACGAACATTGCGGTTCTGGCTGCGCTGGCGGAAAGTCCCATCGATTTCGTCACCGTACGGCACGAACAAATAGCCAGCCATGCGGCGGACGCTTATGCCCGCGTGACGGTCAAGGCCTCGGTGGTCTTGTCTCACCTCTCCCCAGGTTTGACAAACTGCGCCACTGGGGTCGCCAACGCCGCACTGGACTGTATCCCGATGGTCGTGATCGCGGGCGATATTCCTACGCACTACTACGGCAAACATCCTCATCAGGAAGTGAACCTGCATGCAGACGCCGCCCAGTGGGAGATCTATCGTCCCTTCGTAAAACGCGCCTGGCGGGTCGACCGGGCAGACCTGATGGCCGAAATTCTGGAAAAGGCGTTTCATCTCGCTGAAAGTGGCCAGCCCGGGCCGGTACTGGTCAACGTCCCCATGGACATCTTCTCCGAGGTGATCCCCTCGGACAGTTTCGACCGTATTCGCGACAACACGCGCGCGCTCAAGAAACCGTCGATTGACGACGAGACAGCGGGAGAGATTGTCGAAGCGTTGGCTAAAGCCGAAAACCCTGTCGCTTATGTCGGCGGCGGCATCCTGCTGGCGCAAGCCAGTGAGGAATTGCATGCATTCGTTGAACATATGGG
Source organism: Ruegeria sp. AL1 (assembly GCF_056540905.1). Classification (NCBI taxonomy): domain Bacteria; kingdom Pseudomonadati; phylum Pseudomonadota; class Alphaproteobacteria; order Rhodobacterales; family Roseobacteraceae; genus Ruegeria; species Ruegeria sp. AL1. The sequence continues at coordinate 14,074 of NZ_JBQFXP010000005.1, read as the reverse complement.
ACTGCCCGTCGCGCATTCCCTGATGGGCAAGGGCGCGCTGCGGGACGACCATCCGCTTGTTCTGGGAATGACTGGCTTTTGGGGCACAGAACTGGTCAACCAATCCTGCCTTGACGCCGACTACATCTTCGCCGTGGGAACACGGTTCAAAGAGGCAGATTGTTCCAGTTGGTATCCCGGCTATACGTTCAACATTCCCGGTTCGAAGGTCATCCATATCGACATCGAACCGCAGGAAATCGGCCGTAATTATCCCACTGAGGTCGGCGTCGTTGCGGACGCCAAGGCCGCTTTGCGCGTCCTCAACCGGGTCGCCCGCGAGATGTATCCTGAGGGCTTCAAACGCCCCGCGCTGGAACAGAAGATCGCTGACTTCCGGACGGACTTCAAAGCGCGCAACGTGGAAATGGCGACCTCATCGGCCTTTCCAATGATGCCCGAGCGTATTCTGGCAGATACCCGCAAGGCACTGCCCGAGGATGCCATTATCACTACGGATGTGGGATGGAACAAGAACGGCGTCGGACAGCAATTCGATATCCTAACACCCGGTTCAATACTGACCCCGGGCGGGTTCGCGACGATGGGTTTTGGCCCTCCGGGCGCGATCGGCGCGAAACTGGCAGCCCCGGATCGCGTGGTGCTTAGCCTCGTTGGCGATGGTGGGTTTGGTCAAAACCCGTCAATGTTGGCGACAGCGGTCGAGCTTGATCTGGGCATCATCTGGCTGGTTATGAACAACAACGCCTTCGGAACGATCGCCGGCCTTCAAAAAGCGCATTACGGTCTGACCTATGGAACCACGTTCCCCGGATCAGCCGCCGCACCCGCAAACGGACCGGGCTATGCCGACATAGCGCGAGCCTACGGCGCGGAAGGGCACAGACTCAGCGCTGCCGACGAACTGTTGCCTGCACTGGAAGCGGCAATCGCCAGTGGCAAGGCAACCGTGCTTGATGTGCCAATGATCAATAACCCAACCCCAACGACCGGACATTGGAACATCTTGGACATATACTCGCCGGACAAAGAGGTATCTCACGTCGCGACTTGACGAAACTGGGCGCGTTCAGACGCGCCCAGTTGCTTGTGCCAATGCACATCCGTATTCGAGAAAATATCAACAGCTTCAGGGCCGATCCGCAAATGTGAGATTGGGGCGGAGAAATCGGTTTTCGCTGTCGATCGGGACGTTGGAGACCACGAACAGAGCGTACCATAAGATTGACGATCAGTGATTTGATAACAGGAGTAGCTTCACGCCTGACTTAAGCGGCGCTAGTCTCCGGTCCTGGCAATGCTGAAAGGAGCCGCCCAATGTCCCTCTTTTCTAAACTATTCGGTGCCAGCGGAAAGTCTGAGCCGGAGCCGGTTTCGTACAAAGGGTTCGAGATTTTCCCAGACCTGATGCCCGAGGGCGGTAAATACCGCCTATTGGCCCGTATCGAGAAGATCATAGACGGAGATCGCAAGACCCATACGGTGATCAGGGCGGATGTCTTTGAAAGCCGGGATCAGGCTGAAAGTTTCAGCATCGCAAAGGCGAAGCAGGTGATTGACGAGCAGGGCGCACGCCTTTTCGGCTCAGAAAACCGGTAGCTTGAAGCCCGCTGTGTAATCGGCAGGTACCGTGTGAATGGCTTAGTTCGCATGAACTACGGACGCAAAACGGGGTAAATTCCACCGATGTCACAGAAATAACCTGTGGATGCGTTCTGGCACCAACGAGATTTTGAGGTTCAATGCTCCCACCCCCCTCGCGTGTTCTCCGAGCGTTTTACTCAGGCCTTCTGAATTCTAAGGTTACGCCGGGTCTGACGATGGATCGGATCGCTGATCGTGAATTGGCCTGCACATTCTGGGTGCCCATTGATGATGACCCCGCTAGAGACGTTGCTCGCCATAGCGCTTGTTTAGCATATCTACGTCTGCGGCCGCCGTCAGATCGTGTTCAGAATAGCCGAGTTGCCGAGCCAGGTCTGTAACGGCCTCAACCAGTTGCCCGTTCGGAGGCGTTATTGGCGAGGGCAGCGTGAACCGGATATTGTCAACCGGCGGAGCGTTCAGGTCATAAACTGTCGGACCCAAAAGTGCATCCAAAAGGGTTGTGACGTCCTTCTCGCCACTTTTGTACAAGTCTTCAAAGCGAAAAAGCCCTATGAAACCCTGTCTGTTGTGCTGTTCCAGCACGAACCGGTTCAGCTCCAGCCAATGGAACAGGTTTCGTTCGAAAGGGCTGAACCCTTGCCCGCGTTCTGCAATTTCGCTGTAGTGCAGATTGGAATCGCCGATGTGGATCATAGCCCGGCGTTCAAAGGGCTTCCCCCGCCTGATCTCGGGCGAAAACAGGCCGTGCGTCGTCAGGGAGGCCGCCACATGGAACGGATTTCGAACCAGGTGCGCAAATCTGAAAGACCCCTTGAAACGATCCGCCAGGTAAGGCAGCCATGCATAAGACGGCCAGCCCGCGTCCAGATAAGAAACACCGCCGGCAATCGCATCCTCAATTTCTATCAGTTTCCGCTGCAGGGGTATGTTTCTTCCCAGTGCGCCTGGCAGTTTTTGCGGTCGTCGAAACACGCGTCTGGAAAAAAAGTCCGGTCCCAAACTTTCATGTTCGACAATTGCATCTGGATGAGATCGGGCTGCAATCGATGCAATGTTCTGGGTGGAAGTTCGCCCGGTAGACAGCAGAAAGCTCGCATTAGCCATATTCGGATCAGCCTCAGATCTTTTGGTATTTGTTGAATCACAGATTCTCAAAGCGGTACAGGCGTGATTGCGCAATTGATGCAAGGTTGCGTGCCCTGGGCGACATCCGCAAAAAAAGCCGCTGTTCGAAACAGCGGCTTTTCAAGAAATCCCGGATCAGGAAAGGTCAGTTGCCGATGGTCTGCAGATAGGCAATCAGATCTGCACGCTCCTGCGGCTTGTTGAGGCCTGCAAAGCTCATGGTGGTGCCCGAGATGTAATCACGCGGCTTGGTCAGGAACGCGTCCAGCGCCTCGGGCGTCCAATTGCCGCCATGGGCTTGCATTGCTGGGGAATACCCGCCGAAGCCGCTGGCCGATGCGACCGGGCGATCAACCACACCATACAGGTAAGGACCGGTGCCGTTTGCGCCATCTTCCAGCTTGTGGCAGGCCGAGCATTTGCGGAACACGCGCGCACCCTTTTCGGGGTCAGCAGCGGCGAGCAGGTCTTCAAAGACCACTTCTTCGCCGTCGGCGCTTTCGCCAGCGCTGTCGGTTTCGATGATGTACGAGGCCGTCTCGCCATGCCCATCAACATGGTAAAGAGCCTCTGCGCCCCACTTGGCCAGAAGCAGCACCAGGAAGGTGCCAAACAGGCCTGCTGCGGCCTTGGTAACTGTCATCGTGTCGAACATTGATCGCGAGTCCATTTCAGCTGTCTGCGGGGTGTCTAAGGCTTCCCCTGACAAGAGGCAAGGTATAGACACCGCGACTAAACGCCCAATCCACGAACTTGTTGCACGGAATCGACCAAATGACCAATCGTATCGCATTTCAGGGAGAACCCGGCGCCTACAGCCACGAGGCCTGCCGCAACGCCCGCCCCGATATGGAGGCCCTGCCCTGCCGCACCTTCGAAGACGTCATCGAATCGGTTCGGTCCGGCGATGCGGATCTGGCGATGTTGCCGGTTGAAAACACGACCTATGGCCGGGTGGCTGACATTCACCGGCTGCTGCCGCATAGCGGGTTACACATCATCGACGAAGCCTTCGTGCGTGTGCATATCAACCTACTGGGTGTTCACGGGGCCAGTCTGGCTGATGTCACAGAGGCGCATTCCCATCTGGTCCTGTTGCCTCAATGCGCAGGGTTCTTGAAGGAGCACGGCATTCGTGGCCGCGTCAGCCCAGATAACGCCCGCGCGGCCCGCGAAGTCTCAGAACAGGGTGAGGTGCATTCAGCGGCCCTGGCCAGCGAACTGGCGGGCGAGATTTACGGCCTGAATGTGCTGGCCCGCCATATCGAAGACCGGGACAACAACACCACCCGCTTTCTGGTGATGTCCCGTGCGGCCAACATGTCACGCCGCGGCACCCATGGCATGATCACCAGCTTTGTCTTTCAGGTGCGCAACATCCCGGCGGCGCTTTATAAGGCGATGGGCGGCTTTGCGACCAACGGCGTCAACATGACCAAGCTGGAAAGCTATATGGTGGACGGGTCCTTTACCGCGACGCAATTCTATGCGGACATTGTGGGCCACCCGGACGACGAAAACGTCCGACTGGCCATGGACGAGTTGGAGCATTTCACCACAAATGTCGAAATCCTCGGCGTCTACCCAGCGGCCCAACCGCGCGGCTAGAGCAGTTCGGGTATACTGAACTCGGACCTTCGCTTGCCGCCGCGCCACGCCGCAATTACGGATGCGGCGTTTGCTTCGATATCTTTGGTTGTGTCGATTTCGAGGTCGTAAGTCCTGCCAACGTGAATCGTGTGGAAATCACGCGCGGCGCTTCCCTGTTGTCGGTTTGATCTGGTTTTCTCTCTTTCAACCAGAACGTCCAGCGGACATTGTACGCCGACAAACAGAACGTCGTGGCCGGCAAGTTGCCGCTTCAGGGTTTCCACCCACCCGTTCGTATCCAGAATATGTTCAAGAATCAGATTATTCCCGGCGTTGGCATAGGCAGCCAACGAATGATGAAAGCCATCGAACACGGCCTCCCGTTGGGACTGCCACACAAATTCTCCACTATTGAACCGTTCCACAGGCAGAACACCGGAATCACGCAGATGATCAATTGAAATATGCCAGAACGGCTGATCAATTGTATTTTGCAGGTGAACCGCCAGAGTTGTCTTTCCGCTACTGGATGCGCCGTGGAGAAAAATGATGTGACTCATGCAGCCCCCCTATGCCCAGACGAGCGCGAGACTAGAACCCGTGCAAATGCCGCTCTTCCAACTCGCGGGCAAAGTCGCTCAAGCGGGACTGGAACTGTCGCCGGAATCGGGCCTGTCCCAGTTTCAGCGACTGGAGCAGCAACCGCGCGGGCAGGGTTTTTGCCGCCAGCGACATCTGGACGCTCAGCCGTGTACGGCGTTGCGACAAAGCAAGAAACTCGATGGCCGTGTTGCCGCTCATACCTTTGCTGCTGGACTCGAACTGCAACAGCGATGGTTGATCGAATTCCGTCATGACAATCGTGATCTGACGCGGTTTGTTGCGGATATTGAGTTGAGTTTCCCAGGTCATACCAGGTTGAGGTGTGGCCTGCGCGTTCAAACGGCGAACCTCAACTCCGCGCTGCATGGCCATCCGTTCAAACCGATCAAAATCGGCGACCATGTCAAATACCGTGCCGATCGGTGCTTCGATATCTTCGTGCGCTACAAACTGCATTTTTGCGTCTTCTCGGCCCTCTCACGTGGCGGTTTGCCTTTAATCCAACGTATCGGCAAGCCAGCTTTGCAACAGAAAATGCGCAATCGCGCCTTTACGGGCGGGCATCAGGGTCGGATGTTCTCCGGCAAAGGCCTGCATCATCTCGGATCGGCTGACCCACATTGCGTCTTCAATTTCGACCGGGTCAATTCGGATATCGCGCGACAGCGCTTCGCCTGCACAGCCGAACATCAGCGAAGCGGGAAAGGGCCAGGGCTGACTGGAGAGATACTGTACCTCTCCGACAGGCACGCCGGCCTCTTCCATTACCTCGCGACGCACTGCGGCCTCAAGCGTTTCACCCGGCTCCACAAATCCCGCCAGCAATGAGTACATGCCTTCGGGCCATCCGGGCGAGCGGCCCATCAGGACCGAATTGCCATGGGTGATCAGCATGATCACCACCGGGTCTGTGCGCGGGAAATGCTGGCCACCGCAAGACGGGCAGCCGCGCTGCCACCCGGCCTGCGACATCTGGCTGGCCGCCCCACAGCGGGCGCAGAATTTATGCGTCTCGTGCCAGCCGACAATCGCCTTGGCGGTTGCCGCCAATTCGGCATCGCGGGGCGTCAGATGCGTCATGATCCGGCGCAGTTCGGCAAAGACCTGACCGTCCGGCAGATCCGGGTGCTGCTGTGTGCTGCGGTCGACAAAATCTCCGACACCGGTCAGGTCCAACCCCTCCGCCGCCCAATTCGAGATATCCATCGCAAAGACCGGCGCACGATCATTGGACAAGCCAAGCAGGACCGGGCTTTCGATCATGCCGCCGGGGCCGCTTTGCAGCAGCGGGTGCGACATCGAGACCATGGCCAGCCGATCCAGCGCCTCACCCTCGACCAGCAACTTGCCGCGCCACAGCAAAAGACACCGAGCAGCCTGGTCGGTCATGGCTTGGGTCAACGCGTCTGCATCGGCGCGTATCTGCGCGGCCCGATCCAGACCCGAGCCGCCAAAGGTCACCTGTTCTGCGCGTTTCATTCCATGATCCCTGCCTGCCGCCTGAAAGGGCTGCCATGTCGGCGGCTGTGGTGCAACGGCATTTCGCCAGAAAAAATTTTCGTGCGCCGCCGAATGACCGCAGCATTGCCTCGGAATTTGCACTAAATCTACCGCTTAGTGAACATTCAGTTACTTACACAGCCAAAAGTAGAAGACTTGAAGCCCTCCCCACCGCCCTCTCAGAAACAGGTTCCGCGCGCGCGCGTCCGGATTCTGGCCACCTCCGACCTTCACATGAATCTGACCGGGTTTGACTATTACGCCGATCGGCCCGACCCGGGTGTCGGTCTGTCCCGAACAGCAACGTTAATACATTCCGCGCGGTCTGAGGCGACTGCAAATGGTGCGCAGGTCCTGCTGTTCGACAACGGGGATGCATTTCAGGGCACTCCGCTTGGCGATTGGGCCGCAGAGCAACCGCCGGGCGAGCATCCGCTGCCCAAGGCGTTTGCCGCGTTGGGTTATGATGCAATCGGATTGGGGAACCACGATTTTGCATTTGGTATCGATACTTTGAAGGCGATTCTGGCGCACAGCCCTTGTCCTGCGCTGGGTAGCAATGTCCGAGCTTTGACAGGCAAGTCGTTCCTTCTGCGCAAGGTTGTCTTGCAGCGCGCCCTATCGTTTTCAGGTCGCGATGTTCCGATCCGGATCGGTGTGTTTTCTGTGATTCCCCCTCAGACCACACGATGGGAGGCACGCCGCATTGAAGGTCGTCTGGACGTGGGCGACATGCTCGAAATAGCGCAGGAGGTTGCAACCGAACTGCGACATGAAGGATGCGATCTGGTCATCGCCCTTGCCCATTCCGGTCTGGCCCAGGCGGACCCTCGTCCGGGAATGGAAAACGCGGTGATTCCGATGGCCAAAATCGCCCAGATTGATGTAATCATTGCGGGGCATACACACCTGACGCTGCCCGGTGCTGCACATGCTGGCCTGCCCCATGTCGACGCGAAACAGGGCCGGGTCCACGGCACACCCGTGGTGATGCAGGGCTGGGCCGGCTCTCATCTGGGTATCATCGATCTGGAGTTGGTCCGGAATTCATCCAACACCTGGCAAATCACCCACAGCCGGACCGAGGCGCGACCAATTGTCAAGGCCGGGGATTCCGTCGCCGAAGATCCCGAAATGCTACGCTTGTTCACTCCGGGGCACGAAAAAACCCGCAAACGCGTGGCGAAGCCCGTTGGGCAACTGTCGCAGCCATTGCATAGTTTTTTCTCTTTTTTCGCGCCGGATCGCTGTTTGGCTTTGATCGCCGCCGCGCAAGCCGCGGCCCTGCGCCCCATTCTCGCCGGCACCGCTTTTGAAGGCATCCCCATCCTCTCTGCCGCCGCCCCCGCGAAATTCGGAGGGCGCGCGGGGCCAGGCTACTATACGCATGTTCCAGCAGGCGAAATTTCCGTCCGCCACATCGCTGACCTGCATGTTTTTCCCAACGAAATAAGGGCGGCAGTGGTCTCGGGCGCGCAGATCAAAGACTGGCTGGACATGTCAGCCGGGATTTACAACCGTCTGTCTGACGGACCAGCCCGAATGCTGGCCGACCCCCAACGCACCGGTCACAACTTGGACGTCTTGCACGGGGTGACCTACCAGATCGACCTGTCCGCGTCAGCGCGGTTTGACGAGACGGGAAGGGTCATTGATCCGAAAAGCTCCAGAATTCGGGATTTGCGTTTTGGCAAAGTTCCCGTCGACCCCCGGCAAGAGTTCATCATCGCATCAAATGACTATCGCCTGAACGGCGGAGGGAATTTCCCGTGGGTCGATCAGATCACGCCTATCCCTCTGCCCACCTTGCGGATTCACGACATATTGTGCGCTTATGTTGCCGGGCGGTTGCCCACAGACCCGCTGGCGGACGCGCCGCACCCTTTCACTTTTGCCCCGGCACACGGCCAGCAAGCGATGGCGCTCACCTGCCCCGAAGCTCATGCCTATCTGGACGAAATACAGACCTATGATCCGCAGCCTCTTGGCCTGAACGCTGATGGCTTTCTGCAGGTGGAGCTGACACTCTGACGGGTTGCCATTTTTATTTTGCGGACTTATATCAGCGTTTGAGAGGTTGGCGCGGGCGAGCGCCTCGCCAACCTGGTCAGGTCCGGAAGGAAGCAGCCACAACGAGCCCCGCTTGGGTCGATGTCCAACCTCTCACTTGTAACCACCAGCCGCAGGAGGGCTTTTATGATTGTTTCAAAAGCCCCTCGGGCGGATCGGTTCTGAACCTCTGACATCACCGACTGCCTGAGCACACCTCTGACGGATGCGCGTGCGCCATCTGTTGGAATCGTTGTACCTGATGACAGGCAGAACAATGTCCAATTCTCTTTCGGACCTCGGATGGTCCTCTTTCTTTGCCGGGCAACTTGCGGCAAATCCTTCTCTGGTGCCGCACCGAATTTCCGCTGTGCACCGCGACCACCTTATCGGACTGACACCCGAGGGTGAGATACCTTTGATCACCCCCGCTCGACCAACCGGCGATTTTGCGGTTGGGGACTGGGTGCTGGCGGATACGCAGGGTCGTGTTCACCAGGTTCTGGACCGTCGCAGCATTCTGCAACGTCGCGCGGCCGGAACGGGTGCTGCCCAGCAATTGATCGCAGCCAATGTCGATGTGCTGTTCATTGTCAGCTCATGCAATGCCGACTTCAGCCTGCCTCGGCTAGAGCGCTATCTGGCGTTGGCGCATCAGGCCGGGAGCTATCCGGTGATCGTCCTGACCAAGGCTGATGAATGCCCGGACCCCCGGACGTTTTCCGATCAGGCTCAAAAGCTAGGTCCGTTTGTGACTGTGCTGACGCTCAACGCGTTGGACCCTACGGATGTAGATCAGGTGCTGTCGTGGTGCCTGGAAGGTCAGACCTCGGCTTTGGTTGGCTCTTCTGGTGTCGGCAAGACAACCCTGGCCAACGGGATGACCGGGCACAACGCGGCCACAGCGGGCATCCGCGAAGACGACGCACGCGGGCGGCACACAACAACCGCGCGGTCTCTGAACCGGATGATCAATGGTGGCTGGCTGATCGACACGCCGGGAATGCGCGCCTTGCGGCTATTGGATGCGCAGGACGGGGTGGACGAAGTCTTTTCGGACATCACCGATCTGGCCCTTGGCTGCCGGTTCGCCGATTGCCGGCATCTTACCGAACCGGGATGTGCGGTTTTGGCCGCCATCGAATCCGAAGAGTTGGATCCGGAGCGGGTTGCCCGCTGGCGCAAATTGCGGCGTGAGGATCAGCGCAATTCGGAAACCGTTGCGCAATCGAGGGCGCGGGACAAGGCGTTCGGCAAGATGGTGCGATCCGTCATGCAGGACAAGAAATCGCAGCGGCGGACCTGATCAACTGGGGCACCGGTTCGCCGGTGCCTTAACTCTGCCGGATCAGGCTGGGCCAAACCGCTGCGTTGCGACGCGCAAACACGCCGATATGCCCGATTCCGGGCAGGCCGAAAGCCGCCGGTTTCAGAAGGTGCCGCCGCGCCTTGAGGCCATAAAGCTCCGCCAGCCTCCAAACCGCGTCTGGGGGCACCATCTGATCGTCTTCAAAGGCAAACAGATCGACAGATCCTCCGGCCTCATCCCATGTGGCCGCGGGAAGGGCCCCATCGATATCGGGAAGATAACTGACGGGCGAGGTGCACCACTTACGCCATTGCCAATAGACCCGCGCAGGCAGGTCAGACCCAAAGCCCAGCGCCTTACCCGGCAGGTATCCCAATGTTCTTACCGCCAAAGGGACGTGTCCGTACCAGAACAAACCCGCCAATGCGCGATAGGGCCAAGGGTGATCTGCCAATGTGACCATGCCAGCACAGACGCAAATCATCCGGTCGATCGCTTCGATATCCGGCTGAACCGGTCCCAGCATACCGCCCACGGAATGACCTATGGTCCACAAAGCCGCCCCGGGGAACCGTCGATGCATCTCTGCGCGTGCTGCAGGCATATCCACCAGCGCCCAATCCGCCATTGTCACCCGAGACTCCCTAAGGTGCCCGGTCAACGATTGTCCAAAGTCCCTGTAGTCATAGGTCAGACAGGCCATCCCTTGTTCCGCCGCCAGCCAATGCGCGAAATGCTGATAATAATCCCGTGGCACGCCGGTTGCACTGTTCATAACAACAACGGTTTCGGGCTCGGAAGCAGGCAGATACAACCGACCGGACAAACGCGCCGGACCGGATGGAAACTGTATGTCTTCGATCAAAACGGCGTGCTGGTCGTCCAACATTCGACCCTCCGGACGCAACTGAACTATTCGGTTCACCCCTCAATACGCCCTTTCATACAGCTTCATGTCAAGACAGACCCGACGTCACCGGATTGTCCAGGCATCGTGGTCGCCGTACACATGCGATTTTGTCGTATTCCGCTTGACTCGGATGTTGCGCCGCCGCTAGCCATGAACCGATGGTTTTCGCACCTTGTCCGAGGTCGAAATGAAAAGGGAACACGGTGCGGTTCTACCCGACGACGCTCGGGTCGAACCAAGGCCGCGACTGCCCCCGCAACTGTAAGCGGAGAGCGATGCCGGAATGCCACTGACCGAAAGGTTGGGAAGGCCGGCAAAGCAATGACCCGCAAGTCAGGAGACCTGCCATCTGAACAAAAACCGAAACTCGGGCGGGGTGTCCGGGCGGGTCGTCAGCTTGCTGTCACACCTGTCTTCCACCCTTCGTCCAGCGCGGAGGGCGCATATATGATCTGGAAGACCAAAACACACACATTCTCGGCAACCGTATGCCAAGTCACCGGCCAACCGTGCCCGGCACTTGCCCGCATGGCACGCGGCCTGACACGGGCCATGGCAACCGCGCACCCCGTAACGCATGAGACATTTCAGGTCGAAGGCAGCAGCGAATTGACCCATTGCGCGGACGGATGTACCGCGCGGTTCCGGGCAAACCCCGACGAGGTCCGTATCTTTTGCGGGGCCACAGCGGATGCCGAGATCGAAACGCTGGATGTCTATGCTGACATGATGTTTGGCGACGACTGCACTGGCCTGCCTTCGATACGCGCAGCCACACCGCCCTGCGCGATGATCGAGGCACTGACGCTAACCTCCGAGATTGCCGATCAGCAGTTTGAAGGCGCCCACGCCTGAGGTCAGCTTTGAGCCCGGATATTCGCGGACGCTCGCGCCCACGCCATCTGCGCATCCGTCTCGACCGCGCAAGGGCGTACCTTGCGCAATCGCGCCAATGCGGCGTCCGGGTGTTCGCCGCATTCCACCATAACCCGCAACACAATCATCCCGGACCGCCCGCATCCGCCTCGGCAATGCACCAGCACCCGACCGCCACCGGCAAGAGAATGCCGAACTGCTAAGCCGACTTCGGGCCAGGCCGCGGTGACATTGGGTCCGGGTGCCCCAAAATCCTCAACCGGCAAATGCGCCCACCGGCTGGCACGCCCCTGAATGTCGCTGCCAAAATACCTTGCACCATCCTGCAGCATCTCGACTTCGGTGGTCATTGAGATAACAAGCCCCGGCTTCCAGGCCGCAATCAGCTCAAGATCTCCGGCGTAATCCCCGCCACGCCCCGGCATCGAGGTCAGCGCAAGCGTCCCTCCGCCCACTTGCAGAGCGTAAACCACCAGCTGAGTCATTTGCCGACCCTTTCAAAACACACAAAAAAACCACCCTTGAAAACCTGCAATCGACTTTATCGCCCCGCCACCACAATCCAAAGAAATTTCCTGCGCTGCGGATGTGGACGCGGACAGCAGCGGCCTCTACGCTGCGGCAGAACTCGAATCCGCGAAAGCAGACATGACCCACACGCCCAGCCCCGCCTATCAGGTTCTCGCCCGAAAATACCGCCCGGAAACCTTTGCCGATCTGGTCGGCCAGGACGCCATGGTGCGCACCCTGAAAAACGCGTTCGAGGCCGACCGGATCGCGCAGGCCTTCATCATGACCGGCATCCGCGGCACCGGCAAAACTACCACCGCCCGGATCATCGCCAAGGGCATGAACTGCATCGGTCCCGACGGCGAAAGCAAACCGACCACCGAGCCTTGTGGCCAGTGCGAACACTGCGTGGCCATCATGGAAGGCCGCCATGTCGATGTAATGGAGATGGACGCCGCCAGCCGCACCGGCGTGAACGATATCCGCGAGATCATCGACAGCGTCCGCTATCGCGCCGCCTCGGCCCGCTACAAGATCTACATCATCGACGAGGTCCACATGCTCTCGACCAGCGCTTTCAACGCGCTGCTCAAGACGCTTGAGGAACCGCCCGAGCATGTAAAGTTCATCTTTGCCACCACCGAGATTCGCAAGGTCCCGGTCACGGTCCTGTCCCGCTGCCAGCGCTTCGACCTGCGCCGGATCGAGCCCGAAGACATGATCGGCCTGCTGCGCAAGATCGCCGATGCCGAAAGCGCTCAGATCGCCGAAGATGCGCTGGCGCTGATCACACGGGCCGCTGAAGGCTCGGCCCGCGATGCAACCTCGCTGCTGGATCAGGCGATCAGCCACGGCGCGGGCGAGACCAGCGCCGATCAGGTGCGTGCCATGCTGGGTCTGGCCGACCGGGGCCGCGTGCTGGACCTGATCGACATGATCCTGCGCGGCGACGCGGCGGGGGCCCTGACCGAACTCAGCGCCCAATACGCTGAAGGGGCCGATCCGCTCGCCGTGCTGCGCGACCTTGCCGAGATCACCCATTGGGTGTCGGTGGTGAAAATCACACCCGACGCTGCCGAAGACCCGACCGTTTCACCCGACGAACGCGCCCGTGGCCAGCAAATGGCCGAGGCGCTGCCGATGCGCGTTCTGACCCGCATGTGGCAGATGCTGCTGAAAGCGCTCGAAGAGGTCTCGGCGGCCCCCAACGCCATGATGGCCGCCGAAATGGCCGTGATCCGCCTGACCCATGTGGCCGACCTGCCCAGCCCGGAAGAGCTGATAAAACGGCTGCAGGATACCCCCCCGCCGCCGCCCAATGGCGGACCCGGACGCGGCCTGCCCGCACCGTCGCATACCGCGCAGGCCCCGGTGGCCACGGCCTATGCTCCGCCCGCGCGCGGCGGGGCAGGCGCCCCGACCACCGCATTGGCCCAGGATGTGCAGACGGCTCTGGCCCGCTACCCCAACTTTGAGCATGTGGTCGAACTCATCCGGACCAACCGGGATGTGAAACTGCTGGTCGAGGTCGAAAACAGTGTTCGGCTGGTCTCATACCAGCCAGGACGAATTGAGTTCACCCCAACCGATTCCGCGCCAACGGACCTTGCCGCACGTTTGGGCACAGCATTGCAACGCTGGACCGGAAACCGCTGGGCCGTCACGATCGTGACCAACGGAGAGGCTGCAACCATCGCCGAACTGCGCGATGCTGCCGATCTGGCGATCAAGGCTGAGGCCGAGAAACACCCATTGGTTCAGGCTGTCCTGATGCATTTCCCCAAGGCCCGGATCAAAAGCATAGAAACCCCCGAACAACGCGCGGCACAGGTCGAAACTGAAGCCCTGCCCGAGGTCGAAGACGAATGGGACCCGTTCGAGGAAGACTGACGCCGCTCCGATCCCCGGAACGCTCCCGCGCCCGCCACGGGCCATCGGCTGCGCCGATACCCCTAAGCGGCCTTGGGCCCGGCAGCGCGGGCAAAGCCCGCGCT